>JBBJMR010000354.1:0-8605 GCA_037720395.1 Polyangiaceae bacterium | reverse complement strand
CGGCAAGCGGCCCCTGCCATCGGGCTTGCGGGCGCGCGGCGGCTCTGACAGGTCTGCGCCTCGCTCGTGTCCAGCCGAGCGAGGGAGAATCCGATGCGACTCGAAGAAGCGAAGATCATCGTCACCGGCGCAGCTCAGGGACTGGGGCGACACTTCGCCCTGCGCATCGCCGAAGCCGGCGGCTCGGTCGCCGCGGGCGACGTGAACGAGGCGGGCCTCGCCTCCCTGGCCGAGGAGACGAAGGGCCTGCCGGGCAAGGTCGTCACCAAGAAGCTCAACGTCGCCGACGAAGGCGAGACCCTCGCCTATGTCGACTGGGCGCACGGCGAGCTCGGCGGGCTCAACGGCCTCGTCAACAACGCGGGCATCCTCCGTGATGGTCTGCTCGTCAAGCAGGACAAGGAGGGAACATCACCAAGCTGTCGCGCGCCGACTGGCAGGCGGTCATCGACGTGAACCTCACCGGCGCCACCTGGATGGTCCGCGACGTCGTCACCAAGATGGTCGAAAACAAGACCAAGGGCGTCGTCATCAACATGAGCTCGATCGCCCGCTACGGTAACCGCGGTCAGTCGAACTACGCCGCCGCCAAAGCCGCGCTCGCCGCCAACACCAAGACCTGGGCCCAGGAGTTTTCGCGCTTCGGGATCCGATGCGGCGCCGTCGCCCCCGGCATGGTCGAGACGCCCATGACCCAGGGCATGAACCAAAAGGCGCGCGACGCGCTGGTCGCCGCCATCCCGGTGGGCCGCGTCGGCGTCCCGAGGACATCTGGCTCGCGGTGAAGTTCATCATCGAGTGCGAGTACTTCAACGCCCGCACCATCGACGTCGACGGTGGCCTCACCTTCTAGCGAGGGCCCACCGCTCTGTCTCCGCGCTTTGCCTCTGAAAGCGCCACTTTTCGCCGCGCCCGGCCACCCGCCAGGCGCGGCGTTTTCTGTTGACGCGCTGATGTTGATGTTACTATCAACATCGCTCTTACGTACGTCTGTCTTTAGGAAGGTCACCGACCGAACGATCGCCGCCGAGATCTCTCGCGGCGCATGCACGGTCGACGAGATCGCCGCCTGCACCGGCGCCGGCACCAAGTGCGGGCGGTGCCGGCCGGAAGTGGCGGAGATGATTCTCGGGGCCGAGGTGCCGATCACCCGCCGCGTGTCGCTGCCCACCTTGCGCGAGAGCCCGGCCGCGCGTGAGAGCGCCGACGACGTCGAGGAAGAGACGCGCGCCGCCTGACGTCGCGGGGCTTCGTTTCTAGCCTTTCGAGCTCGTTTGAACGCCAACGATTGGCCCCGCAAACGATAGTCGTTTTCGCGAACGACGCGGGCCTTGACGCGGCAGCGCCGGGCCGGACACTAAGCCTTCCCTGCCCGGGCGGATCCGGGCCGGCGTTCGCGGCGCAGCAGCGCCTCGCGACATCGAAAGGCGGAAGGAACACCAAGTGAAGGGGCACAAAGAAGTCATCGAGGTCCTGAACGAAGTCCTGGCCAGCGAGCTCGTCGCGATCAACCAGTACTTTTTGCACGCCAAGATGTGCGCGAACTGGGCTTCGGGTCCTCGCCAGAAGAACCGCGACGAGTCGATCGACGGATGAAGCACGCCGACGCGCTCATCGATCGCCTCCTATTCCTCGAGGCGTGCCCAACCTGCAGCGCTCGACAAGCCGCATCGGCGGACGGTGCCCGAGCAGTTCAAGTCGGATCTCGACCTCGAGCATCGCGCACTGAAGGTCTTGCGCGACGGGATCGTGATCTGTCGCGACAGAACGACCGCGCCAGCGAAAAAATCTGCTCGCCATGATCCTCACCGCCGAGGAAGAGCACGTGGACTGGCTGGAGACCCAGCTCGGCCTCATCGAGACCATGGCGAAAAGCACTATCTGTCGCAGAAGCTCGAAGAGCTGATCCCGAATCGAGACGGCTGGTCTCGGCAGCCGAGCTCGCGCGCAGCCCGCGCCACCGAGCTAACATCCCGCAATCGCGGTACTTTGCGGGTCGACTCGAGTTGTCTGCGAAAACTGATACCGGCCGGGCCATGGCGAAGCTTCTCGTCGTCGACGAGCAATGCGCACCACGCTGGCGATGATGCTGCGTGCGCGGGGTAGGTGGACGAGGCCAGCGACGGCAACCAGGGCGCCGACCTCGGTGGCCGCGGCGCCTACGACATCGTGCTCACCGATCTGCGCATGGGCGGGTTCGATGGCATCGGCGTGCTCCGCGCGGTCAAGGAGTCGCACGCCATGACCGAGGTCATCGTCATGACCGCCTACGGCACCATCGAGAGCGCCGTGGAGGCCATGCGCCTCGGCGCCTTCGACTACATCCAGAAGCCCTTCACCGAGCAGGAGCTGCTGATGAAGGTGGAGCGCGCGGTGGCCAACCGCCGCCTCTCCCGCGAGGTGCAGCTGCTCGCGAGCGAGTTCAAGGAGCGCTACAAGTTCGAGAACATCGCCGGCCGCTCCCAGTCCATCCGCGACGTGCTGGGGCGCATCGTCAAGGTCGCGCCCACCGACGCCACCGTGCTCATCACCGGCGAGAGCGGCACCGGCAAGGAGCTGGTGGCCAAGGCGCTGCACGCCAACAGCCGCCGCGCCGACCGACCCTTCGTGCCCGTCAACTGCGCGGCCATCAGCGAGACCTTGCTGGAGAGCGAGCTCTTCGGCCACGCCCGCGGCTCGTTCACCGGCGCGGTGTCGGCGCGCAAGGGGCTCTTCGAGGAGGCCGACGGCGGCACCTTCTTCTTCGACGAGATCGCCGAAACGCCGCTCTCCTTCCAGGCCAAGCTGCTGCGCGCCATCCAGGAGAACGAGATCCGCCGCGTCGGCGAGAACAAGCCCATCCAGGTCGACGTGCGCATCATCGCCGCCACCAACCAGGAGCTGCCCTCCGCCATCGCCGAGAAGCGATTCCGGCAGGACCTCTACTACCGCCTCAACGTCGCGCGTTTCGTGCTTCCGCCGCTGCGCGAGCGGCGTGAGGACATCCCGGTGCTCTTCGGGTTCTTCCTGGAGAAGTACAACCGCAAGATGCAGGCGCGCGCCAAGGTCGGCGACGGCGTGGTCGAAGCGCTCATGCAGTACGACTTCCCCGGCAACATCCGGGAGCTCGAGAACATGGTCGAGCAGGCGGTGGCCCTCTCCGGCGGCGGCGTCATCTCCGTGGACGACGTGCTGCCTGCGACGGTGCAGCCGATCCGCCCGACCAGCAGTGGCAAGGCGCTGGCCGACGTCGTCGATGCCGCCGAGCGCCAGGCCATCGAGAGCGCGCTGCGCGAGTGTGACGGGAGCCGTGAGCGCGCCGCCGATATCCTCGGCATCAGCGCGACGACGCTCTGGCGCAAGATGACGCGCCTCTCCATCACTTACCCGCACGCGTGATCGCGAGCGCGGTCTTTCAAGGATGAAAGGCAGGCCACGATCTTGCCGTTCCCCGGTGCAATGGGGCTAAGACTTTCCCGTACAGATAGACAGGCCAGACCGTAGGAAACCACGCAGATTGGCCGCTGGTCCGATGATTGCATTGCAACGCTGCCGAAGAGAGGGCTTCCGATGAAGACGCTCGCGGCGGATGTCGTTCCCATGCCCCGTGTCTTGGTCGTCGACGACGAGGAGAACCAGCGTCGCGCCCTGTCCATCGGCCTCAAGCTCGATGGGTTCGACGTGGTGATGGCCGCCTCTGCCGCCGAGGCGCTGCGCGTGCTCTCCACGCCCCCCGCGGTCGAGCTGGCGCTCATCGACCTGATGATGCCCGGTCTGAACGGGCTCGAGCTGGCGCGGCAGATCCGGCGGCTGTATCCGTCGGTCCGTGTGGTGCTCTCCAGCGCCTACCACCTCTCCGCGCGCCAGGTGGAGCGCGCCGACTGCGGCGCCATCGGCTTCGTGCCCAAGCCCTACAAGCTCGCCGAGCTCTGCACGTTCCTTCGCTCCAAGTCGCGTTCGCTGATTCCGGCGCCCTGCTGAGCCGCGCGGGCGCCGGCGCGGGCGCGCGCGTGCTATCGCCCCGCGGTGCGCGTCGACGCCCTCGACTACCAGCTGCCCGCGGAGCTCGTCGCGCTGCACCCGCCGGCCAGCCGTGACGGCGGTCGCCTCCTGCTCCTGCCCGCCGCCGGCTCTCTGGGGCATGTGGCGATCGCCGACCTCGATCGCTTCCTCGCGCCCGGCTCGCTGATGGTGTTGAACGACACGCGCGTCCTGCCGGCGCGGCTCCTCGGGAAGAAGGTCGGCTCGGGCGGGCGCGTCGAGCTCTTGCTGGTGCGACGCACCAGCGGCGCCGACGGCGGCGCCTTCGCGCCTTCCTCGAGTGCGCCCGGGGGCGGTCAGCGCTGGCAAGCTCTGGGGCGCGCCTCCAAGCCGTTGCGGGACGGCGCGCGCCTGCACTTCACGGAAGGGGACGTCACGCTGGAAGCGCGCGTCGTCGGCGAGCGCGGCGAAGGCGGCGCGCTGGAGGTGGAGCTCTCGGCACCGGCCGGGGCCACCGTCGACGAGGCGCTGGCGCGCGTCGGCAAGATGCCGCTGCCGCCCTACATCCGCGCGGGGCGGCGCGACGCACACGGTGACGCAGCCGAGGACGCGCCCGAGGATGGCGAGCGCTACCAGACGGTCTTCGCCGCGCACCCCGGTGCGGTCGCCGCGCCCACCGCCGGCCTGCACCTGTCGTCCGCGCTGCTCGAGCGCCTCGCGGCGCGCGGCGTGGAGGTGGCCTTCGTGACCTTGCACGTGGGCCTGGGCACCTTCCAGCCGGTCTCCGCGGAGGACCTCGACGATCATCCGATGCACGCCGAGGCCTTCGCTGTCCCGGCCGAGACGGTGACCGCCGTGGCCGCGGCGCGAGCGCGCGGCGCGCCGGTGGTGGCGGTGGGCACCACCGTGGTGCGTGCGCTCGAGTCGTCGGCCGACGAGGCTGGCGCGCTCGGTGCGCGCGCCGGCGAGACGCGGCTGCTCATCCAGCCGGGCTACCGCTTCCGCGTCGTCGACCGGCTGCTGACGAACTTCCACCTGCCGCGCTCGACGCTGCTGGCGCTGGTGGCCGCCTTCGCCGGCCGCGCGCGGGTGCTCGCCGCCTACGACGCCGCCATTGCCGCCGGGTACCGCTTCTACTCCTATGGCGACGCCATGCTCGTCGACCGAACGGCGCCCTCGTGGGAGGCCGGGTGACGCCCGGCTTCGCCTTCCAGGTGCACGCACGCGACGGTGCCGCGCGCGCCGGGGTGCTGACCACGCCGCACGGCGAGGTGGAGACGCCGACCTTCATGCCGGTGGGCACGCAGGGCAGCGTCAAGACGCTGGCCACCGCCGAGGTGGCCGCCACCGGCGCGCGCATCGTGCTCGGCAACACCTACCACCTGTGGCTGCGCCCGGCCGGAGGTGGTCGCCCGCGCCGGCGGGTTGCACGCCTTCACGCGCTGGCCGCACGCCATGCTCACCGACTCCGGCGGCTTCCAGGCCTTCTCCCTGGCCGAGCGGCGCACCCAGGGCGAGGACGGTTTCGTCTTCCGCTCGCACCTCGACGGGTCGCGCCGCGCGCTCTCCCCGGAGGTGGCCATGGAGGTGCAGGGCGCCATCGGCGCGGACATCGCCATGCAGCTCGACGTGTGCCCGCCGGGCGGCGCGCCGCGGGCCGACGTCGAGGCGGCGTGCCGCATGACCACCCGCTGGGCGCGCCGCTGCCTGGCGGCGAAGGCGCCGGCGCAGGCGCTCTTCGGGATCGTGCAAGGCGGGACCGACGTGGCGCTGCGGGTCGCGCATGCCGAGGAGCTGGCGGCCATGCCCTTCGACGGCCTGGCTCTCGGCGGCTTCAGCGTCGGCGAGCCCATCGAGGCCATACACCGCGCTGGTGGAGGTGGCGCCGCGCCTGGACGCCACGCGTCCGCGCTATCTGATGGGCGTGGGCACGCCGTACGACCTGGTGCGCGCCATCGGCGCCGGCGTGGACATGTTCGACTGCGTGCTGCCCACCCGCAACGCGCAACGGACAGGCGCTGCTCGCGCGCGGCAAGGTGGTGGTCAAGCAGGCGCGCTACCGCGACGATCACACGCCGATCGACGCCGCCTGCGCGTGCCCGGCCTGCGCCGGTGGCTTCACGCGCGCGTACATCCGCCACCTGTTCCTGGCCGGGGAGATCCTGGCGCTGCGGCTGCTCAGCGCGCACAACCTGCACCTGTACGGGCAGCTGGTGGCCGGCGCGCGCGCCGCCATCCGCGCCGGCAGCTACCAGGCCTTCGCGCGCGACTGGCTGCCGGTGCCGGGCGAGGTGAGCGCGGCCACCGCCAGCGAGGCCTGAAGCGTGGGCGCGCCCGGCGCCTCGGCGGGCGACCACGGCGGCGGGCGAAGTTCCACGGCGCCGACGCGAACCGCCGCTCAGCGCCGCACCTCGCTTGACCTCTCGCGGTGCAAGGGTGACCGTCGCGGCGATGTCTTGCCTGACCTTCGGTCGCCACCTCCTGGTCGTCCTGTCGCTCCTCGCCGCCGGCTGCTCCGACGCCGACACGCCCACGCCCGGCCCCACCGGGCCGGACCTCCCCGACGATGGGCTGTCGGCGAGCTGCAACCCGCTGCGCACCGCCGGGGCGTGCGCGCTGCCGTTTCCGAGCGCCGTCTTCCAGGAGGACGACCCCGGGACGGAGAGCGGCATTCGCAACGCGCTGGTGGCCGACATCCTGCCGCGCAACGACAAGGACGCGCCTCTCGATCCGGCACGGCTCGACTCGGTGGACGGCTTCTCGGTCAGCTCGCAGCTGCTCGCGTACTTCCCCGAGCGCCTGGACGCGAGCTCCTTGCCATCGAAGAGCGATCCCGAGCAGAGCCTGGCCGCCTCGAGCGCCACCGTGGTCGTGGACATGGAGACCGGTGAGCGCGTCGCGCACTTCAGCGAGGTCGACGCGCAGGTGGTGGAGGACAGCGATCGCCAGGCGCTCATCGTGCGCCCGCTCTCCGGCGCCGGGGGCCGCCGCTACGCGGTGGCGGTGACGCGCGCGGCACGCACGCTGGCCGGCGAGGCGCCCTCGTCGCCGCCAGGGTTCCAGGCGGCGCTCGCCAGGCGCGGCGCCGGCGAGCTGGGGGCGAAGCAGGCGGCGCGCATGCCGGCCATCGTGGCCGCGCTCGAGGGCGCGGGCGTCGCCGGAGCGACCTGGTGCTGGCCTGGGACTTCGTGACCGCCAGCGACTCGAGCTCCACCCGCTGGCTGCGGTCCATGCGCGAGCAGACGCTGGCGCAGCTCGGCGACGCGGGGCTCGGCTACACCATCACCAGCGTCGAGGAGGACTTCAGCGAGCACAGTCTGCGGCGCGTGCGCGGGACCTTCACCGTTCCCCGCTTCCTCTCCCAGACCGACGTCGCCGTGGCCGAGGCCACGCTGACCTTCGACGCGTCCGGCGCCCCGGTCCAGGACGGCACCTACCAGGCGCCCTTCACGCTGGTGCTGCCGCGCGCCGCGCTGACCGGCCCGGTCAAGCTGCTCCTCTTCGGGCACGGCTTCCTCGGCTCGGGTGAGGACGAGATCGGTGGCGCCGAGGGATCGTACCTGCAGACCTTCGCCGACCTGCACGGCTACGCGCTGGTGGCCACCGACTGGAGCGGGCTGTCGAAGTACGAGGGCGTCGACGCGGCCGGCTCCGCCGCCGCCGCCTTCGCGCTCGCCGACATGAACGCCTTCCCCTGGGTCTCCGACCGCCTCCATCAGGCCATGGTGGCGGCCATGACGCTGGCGCGGACCGCGCGCGGCGCGCTGGCCGGGGACGAGGCGCTCTTCGTCGGTGGCGCCCAGGTCATCGAGGACGATCGAATCGACTACTACGGGATCTCCCTTGGGGGCGTGATGGGCGCCGTGCTCATGGGCTACTCGCCGGATCTCGAGCGCGGTGTGCTCAACGTCGGCGGCGCCGGCTGGAGCCTGCTCCTGCAGCGCAGCACCAACTGGGCGCTCTTCAAGCTCCTCCTCGACGGCAGCTACCCGGACAAGCTCGACCAGCAGATGGTCATCGACGTCATCCAGGCCTACCTCGATCCGGCCGATGGGATGACCGCCGCCCCGCTCCTGTCCGCGCCGCTGCCCGGCAACCCGGCGAAGCGGATCCTCCTGCAGATGGCGGTCGGCGACGCGCAGGTCCCGAACCTGTCCTCCGAGGCCTACGCGCGTTCCGTGGGCCTGCCG
Organism: Polyangiaceae bacterium; assembly: GCA_037720395.1. Classification (GTDB taxonomy): domain Bacteria; phylum Myxococcota_A; class Polyangia; order Polyangiales; family Polyangiaceae; genus JBBJMR01. The sequence goes on along the minus strand of JBBJMR010000354.1, from coordinate 455 downwards.
GTGCTCGAGGACGCAGCCAGCAAGCCATGGGGGCTGGACGTCGCGCCGACTCCACTGCCGTCGGCGCTCAGCGTCTGGGACACGCACGAGCCCGAGGCGCCGCCCGAGACGAACACCTCCTCCGTCTCCATCGACAACAGCACCCACGGAAAGATCCGAGCGCTCCCCGCGCTGATGGATCAGGTCGACGTCTTCCTGCGGACTGGCGAGGTCCAGGCCACCTGCGACGGGCTCTGCGACCCGGAGTGACCGTTCGCCGGCCATGCGAAGGCTCGTGGTACGCTCGCTCGAACGGGCGATGGCCGACGAGGGCAAGAAGCCGCTGGGTCGCATCCTGCTCCAGCAACGCGCAGTGAGCGCGGCCGATCTCGAGAAGGCTCTCTCCGATCGTTCCAGCATCGTGCCGCTGGCCACGCGGCTCACCGAGAGCGGCGCGGTGAGCGAGCTCGCCGCGC
>JBBJMR010000353.1:0-8622 GCA_037720395.1 Polyangiaceae bacterium | reverse complement strand
GTCGCTCGTGGCCGTCGATCCCCCACGCGAGGGTTCTCGTGCCGATCCCCCACGTGAGGGTTCTCGTGCCGATCCCCCACGTGAGGGTTCTCGTGCCGATCCCCCACGCGAGGGTTCTCGTGCCGATCGTCCACGTGAGGCCTCGCGTCCCGGCCCGGCATCCTGGATGCGACGATCCGCGCATCGGCCCCCGGCTCCAGCAGCTGGCCGTCGCACAGCGCCATCTCCACCACCACGTCGTCGACCGGGTGGCTCGTTCCGGCGGCGTCGATGCGGCTGCGCCCGCACTCGTCACAGCGCGAGACGGCCACCTGGTAGCTGGCGCGCCCTTCGTCGGCAGGGCCGCCGAGCACGCGGCGGGCGATCTCGTAGAGGAGCGCGTCGTCGTCGACGTTGCCGCCGAGGTCGGCGCGCACCGCGCTCTGCATGTCGCGGAACAAGGCCATGGTCTCGCCGCGCACCTCGAAGACCAGGCGATGGGTGATGCGCGACGGATCCGACCGGTCCCGCGGGCCATCGCCTGGCTTCCGGCTCGCGACGGCGGCCTCGATCTGTCGCACCCGACGCCCCTTCGCCCAGTCCAGCCAGGCCTGCTCGGTCTCACGAGTCGCCACGCGCGTCAGCTCGCGCACCGCCGACCACGGTAGCTCGCCGGCTGCGAGAGCGCCGTCGAGAAGGCGCAGATCGCCGAGGGCGCGCCCGACACGGAGGCGCTCCTCGGTCTGCCGCGCCTTCAGGCCGAGCACGCGCTCGGTCAGCTCGGCGAGGCTGGCGTACCCCGCGCGTGCATGGACGCCGAGGCGCTGGGCCGCGAGCAGCCATCGGCACACCTCGTGCTCGTGGGCCGCACGAGCCTTGCCCAGCGCGACGAGGCGTTCGTGCACACACGTCCAATCGGACGTCGCCTCGGGCTGGAGCACCGGCGACGGGGTTGCCGCCGCGCGCGCGTCCTTCGGCTCGGTGTCGTCTGCGGTCCGCTCGCGCAGCAACAGAAGCGGCACCGGGCGACACGGGCGGTACGTACGTGCGTGTGCGGTCGATTGCATGGGCCGCTCATACCATGCGATTCGTTGCGTCTCTTCGCGTGCCATCTGCCGGCGTTTCGAGGCAATGAACGACGTTTTCGAAGTCATCTGCGCGAAAGGCTGCCAGCGCGGTCGCCAGGTGCCATTGCGCGCATATCTGTGCGAACCGGCATGTCGGCGTCATCGTGCTCCGGAGATCGGTCAACGGAAAAGCTTCAGGCGAAGTCGTTTCTTTCTCGCGCCATGCACCTGTGCGCGCTGCCGCCTCCCACGTCGCCCCCCGAACAGGCAACCATCGGTTCGCAAGGCGACCCTCGACCACGATCTCTGTCAGCGCTTGTGGCCATACGCTCCTGGACAGCACCAGCGAGCCGCGCGACCCCCGCCTCCGGTCGCACTCGCAGCACCGACCTTGCGACAGTTCGAACGCTTCAGTCTGGTGCTCCCCTCGTGACGGCGCTGGTCCGGCGCCGTCTTTGACCCTCGGAGTGACCGCGTGCGACCACTGGCTTGCCGCTTCAGGCGCGCGGCCCTCAGCGCGGTAGCGTGTACCCGTGAGTGCGCTCGACGAACACGACGCCGTCGAACGTGCCCGGACTCCTGATCCCCGCCCCCGGCGGCCTCCGACTCCGCGGCGCGAAACGCCCCCCGCGGGGTGCCACGTCCCCGGCCTCCGTAGAGGATCCCGTGACCTCCGCCTCCCTTCGGCTGCTCCGCCTCCTCCCGCTGGCACTGGCGGCGGCTTGCGGTGGCGGCGCACCGGCCCCCGCCCGCGTCGCCGTCGCCAGCCCGGCTGTCACCCCGATGGCCGCGACGACGCGCTGCGACCAGGAGGGCGCGCGCGCGTCGACGCCAAGGTGACGCGCGGCGCGGAGATCTTCCGTTCCGAGCCTCGAGGGCGGCCAGGTCGTCGGGCGAGAGGTGCTTGGTGCGCCCCATCTTGTCGCCGCCCTTCTGGAGCAGCTCGCGCAAGGTGCGGTAGCGGCCGTCGTGGAAGTAGGGCGCGAGTTCCCGATACCGACGCGGGCGAGAGCGAGAGCGAGAGCGACAGCGACAGCGAGAGCGAGAGCGAGAGCGACAGGCGAGGATCCTCGCGGAATCGAGCGCGGGAATGGGCGCGGACGACGGATCGCGCCTGGATCGCTCCTTGCTCGTTCCAGCTCGCCTTCCGAGGACCAGCCCATGAAAACCATCACCTTGATCGGTCTCTCCACCGCCGCGATGCTCCTGACCAGCGCCACCGTGTGGTCGCTCACGCCGCCGGGCGGATCGGCCGCGGCGTCACAACGCAGCGAGGCCTCGCCGCCCGACGCACCCGAAGCGGGCACCGCGGCTGCCGGCCCGGCGGCGAGCTTCACCTCCGGCTCGACGCTCGTGCTCGACGGTCGGCTCGGTCATGGCCGGCTCGCCGTCGACGCCCCCGGCGAGACCTACCTCATGCTCGAGGTGCGGGGCGAGGGCGCGCCCGGCGCCAGCCCTGCCGCGCCGGCGAGCTTGTCGCTGGTCATCGACCGCTCCGGATCCATGCGCGGGACGCGGCTCCAGAACGCCAAGAACGCAGCCATCGCCGCCGTCGATCGCCTGCGCGATGGCGACACGGTGAGCGTGCTCACCTTCGACACCCGCACCCAGCTCGTCGTCCCGGCGCAGCCCATCGGTCCGGGCAGCCGCGAGCGCATCGCCAGCAGCATTCGCGCCATCGAGCTTGGCGGCGACACCTGCATCTCCTGCGGCATCGAGGACGGCCTCCGCCAGCTGGACGGCAGCGGTGGCAGGCTGGCGCGGATGATCCTGCTCAGCGACGGCGAGGCGACCGCCGGTGTACGCGACGTGCCCGGCTTCCGCAGCATCGCCCAGCGCGCACGCGATCGCGGCGCCAGCATCACCACCGTGGGCGTCGACGTCGAATACGACGAGCGCATCCTCGCCGCGGTGGCGGAGGAGTCGAACGGCCGTCACTACTTCGTCGAGAACGATGCCGCGCTCTCCCGCGTCTTCGAGGACGAGGCGCACGATCTGGGCATCTCCATCGCCAGCGCCGCGGAGGCGACCATCGTCCTCGGGCCCGGCGTGGAGCTGGAACAGGTCCTCGACCGATCGTTCCGGCGCAGCGGAAGCAGCATCGTCGTGCCCCTGGGCAGCTTCTCGAAGGGTGAGACGAAGACCGTCCTCGCCAAGGTCCTCGTCCCCGCCGGCAAGGGCGCCTCCATGGCCATCGCCGCCGTGGAGCTCGGGTGGCGGGACACCGCCAGCGGCGCCACCGCCAGCTGCGCGGGCAAGCTGGCCGTCGATCTCGTCGCCGACGCCGCGAAGGTGAGCGCCTTCGATCCGCTGGTCGAGGGCCGCCTGGCGCGCAGCGAGACCGCCACCGCGCTGGCCCTCGCCAACGAGCTCTTCACCCGAGGCCAGGCCGGCGAGGCGCGTGCCCAGCTCGATGCGCAGCGCCAGCGCGTCGCGCGCCTCGCGGCAGCCAGCGCTGCGCAACCGTCCGACGCCGCGGCCAGGGGCCAGAAGGAACAGCTCGACGCGCAGCTCGACGCGCTCCGCGCCGCCGACGAGGCGTTCACCGCGGCGGCGCCCCCCGGCCAGCCTCCTGGCAGCCGAACCGCGCAGCAGATCCGGAGCGGCAAGGTCGCGGTGCGCAGCTCGCAGCAGCGCTTTGCACCCATGCGCCTCTGACGCCCGGCGCGCCGGTCGTCGCCGCCGCCGCTAGAGCGCTCGGCGCAGCGGCGCGCGCGGCTCGGTCTCCAGCGCCTCGGCCAGCTCGTCGAGCTCGCCCTCGACTGCGCGCCGGATGGCCACGCGCAGCCGTTCGTCGGCGCAGGCCTCGGTGACGATGCGCGCGTTCGCGGAGGGCGCGATCGTCCGTCCTGGAGAGCGCGAACGCGGCCGCCACCCGGCGGCACGGCGCCGCCCCCGGATCGGAGACCACCTGCTCGAGCGAGTCGTGATCGAGCCCGACGCCTCGATAGGTCGCGCCCTCCAGCAGGCGCCCGAGGTCCTCGCGCCACCGCTCCAGACTGCGCCCGGCGCGGTCGAGCAGCGCCAGCTCGGCATGGGCGAGGTCCCCGCCGCCGCTGGCCATCGCCCCCCGGATGCGCTCGTGCAAGACCTCCCGCCGGGCCTCGTCGAGCTCGGCGGCGCGCCGATCCGCATCCGTCGCCGCGGGGCGGGCTGCACGCGCCGAGGCGCTGGTCCAGGTCGGCAACAGGATCGCCTTGCCGTCGCGCGTCCGGACGCGCACGCCGCGCGGATACGTCTCCACCGCGACGACGAGCCGGTACGGCAGGTAGCGGCGCCAGCGCCCGCGCTGGATGGCGATGCCGTCGGTGCCCACCACCACGCTCGGCGAGGCGAGGAAGGCGACGATGCGGTAGAGCAGCAAGCCCGAGATGGCCACCGCGAACCCCACCACGCCGAGCAGGATGCCGAGCCGCGTCTCGCCGGAGTGGACCATCGCATCGATGAGCCACGCCATGCCGGCCAGGCAAGGGAGCGCGAAGATCGCCAGCGCCAGCAGCTGCACGACGGCGGTGGCCCGGCCGGCGATCTGCTGCTCGGCGCGGCTCGGCAGCCGGATGCGCAGTGCCATCCGCTCCGGCGAGACGCCGGCGGCGCGCAGCAGCGCGTCGGCCGCCGCGGCATCCTCGACCCGTACGGAGACCAGATCGCCGTCCTTCATGCGGAGCACCGCGGCGTGGCCACCATCGGCCGGCTCCGTCCACCCGGCGGCGACGTGGTCGGTCGGATAGCGCCGCGTCATGCCATCGACGTCGACGACGATGACCTCGCCGACGACCTCGATCGATCCCGCGCCGCCGCGCGCGCGCGCAGTGGCCAGGGTCGGGTCGTGGAAGAAGTACGTCCAGGCCAGCGCTCCCCCGCTCATCACCGCCCCGAGGAGGCCCGCCGTCCAGAGCCGCGCCACGACGGCCAGCGGCATCCATCCGCCCGGAAGGAGCGAGACGGCGATGGTCAAGGCTGCGCTGGCGACCAGCACGGCCGCCGTCCCGCGGCGGAACGCGCGCATGCCGCGGACGACGATGCCACGGCTGGAGACGCGGAGGGCGGTCGTGCTCACGACGATCCGTCGTCGATGGTAGCGCGGGCCTGTCGTCGCGTCCTTTTCATCACCCGCAGGTGGAGGCGGCACGCGCGCCGAAGTTCCCGAGGCCGAGAGGAACCGGCCAGGAACCCCCGCGTTCGCCCGACCGGCGTTGGGGCACGCAATCTGCCGTGGCCTCCGGGGGCGCGCACCCCGGAATGCATTACCCAGCGTGATAGCCTCCCGAGATGTTTCAGCTCGGGGGCAACGCCTCCACCCTCTCCCCCCCGCTGGTGACATGAAGCGTCCGCGCACCGACCCTGCTGCTCGCCGCGATCCAGAGGACACCTCGGCACCGCCCGCCAAAGAGGCGCCCCCACCCGGCGCTCGCGCCATCCGTGCCGCGTACAACGTGCTCTACGGCCTGCTGGCTGCACTCTTCGCGGTCGTCGCCGTCGCGCTCTTCGGCTTCGCGGTCTACGAGCTCTACGTCGGCCTCGACCCCCGTGCCTCGGTCGACCTCGACTCCAGGCTGCGCGCGGTGCTGGAGACCATGGGACTGGCGACCATCGGCGTCGCCGCCGTGGAGCTGAGCCAGACCGTCTACGAAGAGGAGGTGCTCCGCGACGTCCCCACCAGCGCGCCCACCCGCGTACGTCGCTTCGTCTCGAGGTTCCTGGTGGTGGTGGTGGTCTCGCTGGCCATCGAGTGCCTGGTCGGCGTCTTCGTGCATCTGCACCACCAGCCGGAGCGCGTCCGCGACACCGCCTGGATCGGATTCGCAGCCGCCGCGCTGCTCCTGGCCTGGGGCGTCTTCGTGCGCGCCAACGCCCACGCCGAGGCGCTCGAGCCCGAGGCCATGGCGCGAACCAAGCGCGAGGACGCCAAGCTCGAAGACTGACCAGGCAAGGGCCGAAGGCGGCGCGCGCACGGCATGCAGTCTTCCCGGACCGCGCCCGACCGCCGAGCGCCCCTGATCACGCCCCGGTCAGCCGGGCTGGTGAACGGTGACGTCGCAGGCGATGTCCCGCGCCGCGCCGCGCACCGACGCCGCGCCGGAACCCGAGGACTGGTACTGGCTGACGCGCAGCAAGGCGAGCGACGCCAGCGCCGGCGAATCGGCGAGCGGCACCAGCGAAGGAACCGGCGGCGCCTCGTACTCGTTGCGCCCCTCCAGCCCGAGCGTGCGCAGCGCGCCCAGCCCGCGTGCCCCGGCGAGCGCCGCGATGCCCGCGGCGCCGAGGTCGTTCTCGGAGAGGTCGAGCTCCTGGAGACCATCGAAGCGCCCCGCGGCGAGCGCGGCCACGCCGGCGTCACCAGGCGCGTTGCGCGACAGATCGAGGTACCGCAAGGTCGCCGCGAATCGCGCCGCCGCCAGGGAGCGCAATGCCGCCTCGCCGGCGCGCACGCCACGCAGCCCGAGCGCGCGGAGCTCGGCGAGGTGCGGCGCGGCGGCCAGCGCGCCTACCCCCGCGTCCCCGGCGGCGTTCGCGGACAGCGTCAACGCGCGCACCGCGCCGAAGCCCGCGGCGATGGCCGCGACGCCGTTCGCTGTCACCCGAGTGTCCGCCCGCGACAGCGACCGCAGCGCGGCGAAGGCCGGCGCCGCCGCCAGCGCGGACACGCCCGCATCGCCCAGCGCCGCCGAATCGATTTTCAGCCAGCGCAGCCCCGGCCCCCACGGCGCGGCAGAGAGAGCGCGCGCGCCGTCCTCTCCGAGCACGTTGCCCGTCAGGTCGGCTGCGCGCACGCGCGTCAGGAGCTGCGAATCGAAGAAGCTGCCGCCGCCATCCAGCACGCGCGACAGGCCCCAGACATCGATGACGCCCGCGTCGAGGAGCCGCGCGCCACGCTCCAGGAAGGCGGCGGCGCCGATCTGCGCATGAACCAGCCCGCCGCGCAGCGCCCAACGGTCCACCTGCCCATCGAGCGCGCCGCCCCACCGCGCCTCCGCGAGGACGCGCAGCTCGCGCTCCTCCAGCGCCAGCGCCTCCCAGCGCGGCGACGAGCGCGGCAGGTGACGGCGCTCGACGTCGAGCCGCATCGAGCGCGCGCGCAGGTCGTCGGTCGCGCGCGCTGCCGCCCCCAGCAGCGCCTGGTCGTCGCCTGGCTCGTCGAGCACCGCCTCGAGCGCGGCGTCCGCGCCGGCGGCGCTCATCAGGGCGTCGGCGCTCCGCGGGCGGCGCCGGGGATGGGGCTGGGCTGCTTCGGGCCCTTGGCCAGCACCTGCTCGACGAGCTGGGTGTTCTTCCAGCCGTAGTACTCGAGCCAGGAGACGCCTTCCTTGCGGCCCAGGTTGGTGGCGATGCCCGCCACGTAGACGTCGTGGCCCGCCACCTTCTTGGCCAGGCTCTGGTCGGGGTAGCGCGTGTCGACGCCGGTCACCGTCTCCAGGTGCACCTTGGGATCGAAGTCGTCCACGACGCCCTTCATCAGGCTGGGCACATCGGACTGCATGCCGATGGACATGACCACCTTGCCGGCTTCCTTGGTCACCGGCCCCTCGGGCGTGTCGAAGGTCAGCTTCAGCTTGTTGGTGCCCGGGATCTCCTCGATCTTGCTGAGTCGGCCGGTGGCCGGCACCACCGCGCCGTTGTCGACGAGCTCCTTGGCCTTGGCGTAGCGGCTCCAGAGGTCCTCGTCCTTGATGCCCACCCAGTACGCCTGGGGGCGCGCGCCGCCCTTGGTCACATCGCCGAAGTGCTCGACGGCGGTCTTGGCCGCGTCGCCGGCGCCGATGAAGTAGATGGGGCCGTCGGAGGCGCGATAGAAGGCAGCCTGGTCGGCGACGAAGTTCGAGCCGCGCAGCAGGTCCTCGCCGGAGGTGATGCGCACGTCCGCCAGGGCGCTCGGGTCGTTGGCCACCTTGGCAGCCTCGGCGTCGGCCAGCGCCGCGCTCGCCGGATCCCTCGGGCCCACCGGCTTGCCGAGCCCGGGCGAGGTCACCACCTCGTCGGTGTAGACGCTGAGCGGTCGGCCCTGGCCGTCGACCATGTCGATGCGGTACCGGCCCGGCCAGCCCTTGCCGGTGCCGTCGACGATGGTGGCCTTGGTGTCGGTGAGCACGTCCGTGCCCTGCCGCATGGCCGAGTAGAGGCCGATGGTCGAGGCGTCGCCGAAGGTGCCGGCGTTGGGGTACTCGCGGCTGGTCAGGTCGCTGACCTGGACCGGCGAGCCGTAGAGCGGGCTGTCGGGGCCCTTGCTGTTCAGATCGAAGTTGCGGATCGATCCGAAGTTCTGGTCGCCCTTGGTGGCGTCGACGAGCAGCGTGGAGGTGCCGTCGTCGGCGCGGTGCAGCGCGTTGGCGATGGTCTGACCCTGCGGGCCACCACCGATGATGACGCGCTTGAACTTGGTCTCCGGATTGGCGGCGATGAAGTCGGCCGTCCTGGCCGAGGTGCTGGCCAGGTCGCTGCGAATCGCGGCCATCAGGGCGGGGCGCGTGGCGTCCGACGCGGCCAGCGGGAGCAGCTCCTGGCGCAGCTTGGCGGCCTCGTCGGTGAGCGCCACCGGCGTCTCGGCGGCCAGCGTGCGCGCCTTGGCCACCTCGGC
>JBBJMR010000352.1:0-8729 GCA_037720395.1 Polyangiaceae bacterium | reverse complement strand
TTCGCCTGGTACGACAACGAGTGGGGCTTCTCGAACCGCATGATCGACCTCGCCGTGCTGGTCGCCAAGAAGGGTCTAGAAGACACGCCGGGAGCAGCCCGGCGATGAGCTCCTCGGCCAGCGGGGGCTCGGCGCGCGGCACGCTCGCCGGCATCCGATCGATCGAGGACCTGGCCCGCGGCCCCGCGCCGCGCACGCCCGCCGTCGCCGGCCCCACCGCCGCCGCCGGTGCGACAGCGCCCGCGCCCGACGAGGGCAAGGGCCTGGTCGGCAAGCGGGTCTTCATCCGCGTCGACTTCAACGTCCCGCTCGACAAGAAGACCGGCGAGATCACCGACGACGCCCGCATCCGCGAGGCCCTGCCGACCATCAAGTTCGCCGTCGAGGCGGGCGCCAAGGTCATCCTGGCCTCGCACATGGGCCGCCCCAAGCCCGGCAAGCGCGACGGACTCTCGATGGAGATCGCCGGCGCGCGCCTCTCCGAGCTCACCGGGTACGAAGTGCACGTCCCGGAGGACTGCGTGGGCGACGCCCCGAAGAAGGTCATCCACGACCTGCGCCAGAACCAGGTCTGCCTCCTGGAGAACCTCCGCTTCCACGAGGGCGAGGAGAAGGACGACGAGGCCTTCGCCAAGCAGCTCGCCGAGCTGTGCGACGTCTACGTCGACGACGCCTTCGGCGCCGTGCACCGCGCCCACGCCTCGGTCCACGCTCTGCCGCGCATGATGCGCGAGCGCGCCGCCGGCTTCCTCCTCAAGAAGGAGCTCTCGGCGCTGGGAAAGCTGGTCGACAAGCCGGAAAAGCCGTACGTGGCCGTGCTCGGAGGCGCCAAGGTCTCGGACAAGATCGACGTGGTCGAGGCGCTGCTCGGAGTGATCGATGTCCTCTGCATCGGCGGCGCCATGGCCAACACCTTCCTCGCCGCCCAGGGCAAGAAGATGCAGAAGAGCCGCATCGAGGAGGACAAGCTCCCGCTGGCGCGCACCCTGCTCAGCAAGGCCGAATCACGCGGCGTGCGCGTGGTCCTCCCCGTCGACGTGGTGGTCGCGGCCAGCCTCGAGGCGGAGAGCGGCCAGACCGTCGGCGTCGACGCCATCCCCGAGGGCCAGATGGCGCTCGACATCGGCCCGAAGAGCGTGGCGCTGATGGTCCAGTCGATCGAGAAGGCCAAGACCGTCTTCTGGAACGGCCCCATGGGTCTCTTCGAGACCAAGGCCTTCTCGGCGGGCACCTTCGATCTGGCGCGCGCCATGAGCAAGGTCAGCGGCTTCACGGTCATCGGAGGCGGCGACAGCGCGGCGGCGGTCAAGGTCGCCGGCGACGACGTGGCCCAGGGCTTCGACCACATCTCCACCGGCGGCGGCGCCTCGCTGGAGTTCATCGAGGGCAAGAAGCTCCCCGGCGTCGAGGCCCTGCGCGTCCCCGACTCGGTGGTATGAACCGGGGCGCCTCGAGCGGCCGGGCGTCGTTGCGGCGCCGTCTGCCAGGTGACACGATGCGCGCATGACCCACGTCGGCGAGGGCGGTAACCACGGTGAATGCCTTCACCTGCCGCGCACGGGCGTTCGTTTCCCCGTCGAGTGGCGTGCCCCCGATGCCTTCCGGGTCGACGATGCATCCACCTGGCCGCGCGTGGAGGGTCGACTCGAGTACGTGAACGGAAGGATCCGTTACATGCCGCCTTGCGGAGGCATCCAGCAGGACGTGGCCAGCGACGTCACCGCGTTGCTCGTCGCCTGGGCTCGCTCCCATCCTGAGCTCGTCGTGGGCAGCAACGAAGCTGGGATGCTGCTCGGCGGCGAAGCGCGAGGGGCGGACGCGGCCGTATGGGCACGCGCGGAGGCAGCGCAACCGCGGGGGTTTCGCCGCGTTCCGCCCATCCTCGCCGTGGAGATTGCCGGGCAGGACGAGGACGAGGACACCCTGCGTGACAAGGCGCGCTGGTACCTGGAAAAAGGTGTGAGCGTCATCTGGCTCGTGCTCCCCGACATCCGCGAGGTCGTCGTGATCACCGCTGACGCCGAGGGTCGTCACGGCCGTGGGGCGCAGTTGCCGGAGCACGCCCAGCTCCCGGGGCTCATGCCGGAGGTCAACGCATTCTTCTGGCAGCTCGACCGCGGTCCGTGAGCTCGACGTCGAGCTGCCAGTCCAGTAAACGCGCCCCACCTGGTTTCCCTCACGCTCCCCGCGCCGGAAGCGCGCTGCACGCCGGCCCGTCGTTCGGGACCCAACAAGGACAGCCATGCACGTCGAACGCAAGCCGCTCATTGCCGGCAACTGGAAGATGAACGCCGGCGGCCACGAGGCCTGCCCGCTCGCGGCCGGCGTGGCCAAGGAGGTCAAGGCCTTCGACGTCGTGGACGTGGTGGTCGGCCCCCCGGCCACCGCGCTGGCCGCCGTGGCGCAGGAGCTGGCCGAGGCCAAGAGCCAGGTCGGCGTCGCCGCCCAGAACATGCACTCCTCGGAGAAGGGCGCCTTCACCGGCGAGCTCGCCGCCTCCATGCTCAAGGACGCCGGCGCCACCTGGGTCATCCTCGGCCACAGCGAGCGCCGCGCCCTCTTCGGAGAGAGCGACGAGACCGTCGGCGACAAGGTCTCGGCCGCCCTGGCCGCCGACATCCGCCCCATCGCCTGCTGCGGCGAGACCCTCGAGGAGCGCGAGGCCGGCCGCACCCTCGAGGTGGTGGAGCGCCAGGTCCTGGCCTTCGTCGACGAGCTCGCCAAGAACCCCGGCTTCGGCGTCGTCGCCTACGAGCGGTGTGGGCCATCGGCACCGGCAAGGTGGCCAGCCCCGACGACGCCCAAGGGTCCACGCCCACATCCGGGGGCTGTTGAAGAAGCGGAGCGACGGGCTGGCGACGCGGACGCGGATCCTCTACGGCGGCTCGGTCAAGGGAGACAACGCCGAGGGGTTGCTGGGGCAGGCGGATGTGGACGGCGCCCTGGTCGGCGGGGCGTCGCTGGACGCCGCCGGATTCGGGAAAATCGCCGAAGCTGCGCAGCGTTTGGCCGGTTCACTGGCGGCCGGCGGCGGACGGGATTAAGTAGTCGCCTCCACCGTGAGCGCCCGCCCAGGGCGCCGTCCGCGCCAGCGGAAGCCGAACCCGAGCGCCGAGCCCGAGCCCATGCTGCACACCCTGCTCAACATCCTGCACGTCTTCGTCTGCATCTTCCTCATCCTCGTCGTGCTCTTGCAGCAGGGGAAGGGTGGGGGCCTCGGCGCCAGCTTCGGCGGCGCCACCGCGCAGGTCTTCGGCGGCCGCGGCGCCGGCAACTTCATGACCCGCCTCACCGCCGCGTGCGCGGTGATCTTCATGACCACGAGCATCTCGTTGGCGTACCTGTCGTCGGCCGGTGACCGTGAGCTGAAGGATTACGAGACGCAGCGCAAGTAGAGGCGGGCGTCCGCGGCTCGCGATGCTGCGCGTGCGGTTTCTGGATCGCGCCTGCCGGAGATCCGGCGGCCCTCGCGTCCTGAACGCCCGTCCATCTCGCCCGCACGAGCTGGCGGGGTCCCTGAACGACTGGCGGGACGAGGACACCACAGGGGGGAGCTGCCAATGACGAGTCCCGTGGCAGTCGCGGTCATCGGCGCCGGCGGGTGGGGTCAGAACCTCGTTCGCAACCTGTCGGCGTCGAAGGACGCCTCGCTGCGCTGGGTCTGCGACCTCTCCAGCCGCGCGCGCGCCGATGCCAGCGCCGCGTACCCCGAGGCGCGTTGCTCCGAGTCGTACCGCGGCGCGCTGGACGATGCGGCGGTGGAGGCCGTGGTGGTGGCCACCGAGGCCGCTTCACACCACCCCATCGCCCGCGACGCGCTGCTGGCGGGCAAAGATGTTTTCGTCGAGAAGCCGCTGGCGCTGTCCTCCGCGCACGCGCGCGACCTCTGCGAGCTGGCCGAGCGCGACCGCCGCATACTGATGGTCGGCCACGTGCTGCTTTACCACCCGGCCGTGGCCGCGCTTCGCCAGCTCATCGACGCCGGGGACCTTGGCGATGTCATGTACCTCTACGCGCAGCGGCTCAACCTCGGCGTCGTGCGACGTGACGAGAATGCCTGGTGGTCGCTGGCGCCGCACGATGTGGCCCTCGCCAACCACCTCCTCGGCGACATCCCGGAAGCAGTGAGCCTCACGGGGGCCACGTTCCTGCAGAAGCGCAGCGAGGTCCAGGATGTGGCCTTCGGTACCTTGCGCTACCCCGGCGGGCGCGTGGCGCACATCCACGTCAGCTGGCTCGACCCGCACAAGACGCGCCGCCTGACGCTCGTCGGCTCGAGCAAGATGGCCGTCTTCGACGACGCGTCCGCCGACCAGAAGCTGGTCCTCTTCGATCGCGGCGTGGAGCCGCCGGGCAGCGCGTCGTACGAGCAAGGCCTTCGCATTCGCACCGGCGAGATCCGCATCCCCGCGCTGCGCATGCAGGAGCCGTTGCGCCTGGAATGTGCGGCGTTTCTCCAGTCGGTGCGCTCGCGCCGGCAGCCTCTCGCCGATGGTCGCTCCGGGCTGGCCGTGGTCCGCGCACTGGAGGCCGGGGCCGGCTCGCTCAAGGCCGGGGGCACGTTCGTGCCGCTCGCGGAGGGCCCGGGGTGAGCCATCCCCAGGTGCACCCCACCGCGGTCATCGATGAGGATGTCCAGATCGGCGCCGGCACGCGAGTCTGGCATTTCGTGCACATCGGGCCGCACGCGCGCATCGGGAGTGACTGCACACTGGGCCAGAACGTGTTTGTGGCCGAGGCGGTGCGCATCGGTGACGGCGTGCGCATCCAGAACAACGTATCCATCTACCAGGGCGTGGAGATCGAGGACCAGGTCTTCCTCGGTCCAAGCTGCGTGTTCACCAATGTCAGCACGCCGCGCGCGTTCGTGTCACGGCGTGACCAGTTCGCGACGACGCGGGTGGCGCACGGCGCCTCCATTGGCGCCAACGCGACCATCGTATGTGGCAGCGATATCGGCGCCTACGCGCTGGTGGGCGCGGGGGCGGTGGTGACGCGCAGCGTGCCCGCCCATGGGCTGATGGTCGGCAACCCGGCCCGGCGCATGGGATGGGTGTGCCGCTGTGGGCTACGGCTGCCAGACGGCGCACGGCCGGTCTGCGAGGGGTGCCGCGAGGAGCACGTCATCGAGGGCGAGCTCTGCCGCCGCGAGGCGCCGAGCGACGTCCCGGAGCGCGGTGCGCAGCGCGAGCCAGGGAGCGTGGACACGTTCAACGCATCCATCGATATGGTCGATCTCGCGGCTCAAAACGGTCCTCTCATGCCCGAGCTGCGAGCCGTATTCGAGCGCGTCGCCGGCCATGGCCAGTTCATCCTCGGCGACGAGGTGGCGGCGCTCGAGGGCGACCTGGCGGCATACCTCGGCTTGCGTCACGCGGTGGCTGTCTCCAGCGGCACCGACGCGCTGCTGATGGCCTTGATGGCCCTCGGCGTCGGGGTGGGAGACGAGGTGATCACCACCGCGTTCTCGTTCGCGGCTACCGCGATGTGCATCGCCCGCCTCGGTGCACGCCCGGTCTTCGTGGACATCGACGCCGCCACGTTCAACCTCGACCCGGCCGCGGCAGAGGCGGCCATAGGCCCGCGCACCAGGGCCATCCTGCCGGTGCATCTCTTCGGCCAGCCCTGCGCGCCCGAGGCGTTGGCGGACATCGCCGCGCGCCACGACTTGCCGATCATCGAGGACGCCGCTCAGGCCATCGGCGCGCGCTCCACGCGAGGGCCGGTCGGCGCGCTCGGCAAGCTGGCGTGCTTCTCTTTCTTCCCACCAAGAATTTGGGCGCCTTCGGTGACGCCGGCCTGGTGACCACCGGAGACGCCACGCTCGCCGCGCGGCTGCGGGCCATGCGCGCCAGGGCAGCAACCAGCGCCACGTGCACCACATCCTCGGCGGCAACTTCCGCATGGACGCCCTCAAGCCGCCATCCTCCGGATCAAGCTGCCGCGCCTCGAGGGCTGGACCACCGCCCGACGCAGGAACGCCGCGCGCTACGACGAGCTGCTCTCCGCCGCCGCCTTGCCCGCCGACCTGCTCACCCTGCCGCGGCGGGTCGAGCAGGGCCACGTCTGGAATCAGTACGTGATCCGCAGCACTCGGCGCGACGTGCTGCGCGAGCGGCTGGCGAGCTGCGGCATCGCCAGCGAGATCTATTACCCGATGCCCCTGCACCGACAGGCGTGCTTCGCGCAGCTCGACGCGCGACCCCCGAGCCTTCCAGTCACCGAACGTGCTTGTGCCGAAGCGCTGGCGCTGCCGGTGTTCCCGGAGCTGGGCGAGGGACGCCTCGCGCGCGTGGCCGATGCCGTGCTGGAATGCCTGCGCGATGGATAGCCAGGCGCACACGGCGCGCGGTCAGCGCCGCCGCAGCCCCGGACAATCGTCGCAACGCAGCGACCTCTGGCGCGCACTCGAGGGACGCACCACCGAGCTCCTGGCAGGATTCCTGGCGCTGACCCTCGTCGTCGCGGCAGCCGTCGTCGGCACCGTGCATCGCAGCACCCTGCTCGCGGTGGCGCCGCTGGCCTTGGTCGCGGCCTGGTTTGCCACCAGGCTCGACGGGCGGCGGGCCGGAACGCGCGACGGTCGCGACGTCGATCTCGCCGTGCCGTCCGCCATTCTGCTGGTCCTCGCCGGTCTGACCGCCTTGCAGGCCATTCCGCTGCCCATCGGGCTTCTCGCGGTGGTGGCCCCGCGCAACGCCGACATCTGGGGCCGGGCGCTGGCGCCCTTCGGCGAGGCGGTGACCTGGGGCAGCATCTCGCTCGATCCCGGCGCCTCGCTCGCCGAGGCGCTCAAGCTCTGCATCTACGCCGCGGTGATGCTGGCGGCGGCCACCCTGGCGGCCAGCTCGCGGACGCGTGCGTGGCCGCTGATTATCGTCTTCGGCGCCGCCATCCTCGTGGCGCTCACCGCCGCCGCGCATGACCTGGCCGGAGCGACCAGGCTGTTCGGCATCTACGAGCCGCGCACGCCGGTCGAGCCGCGGCACATGGCGCCCTTCCTCAATCCCAACAATCTCGCCGGCTACCTCGACCTCGGTGTGTTCTGCGGCGTCGGCCTGATCCTGACCCACGACCGGGTGCTCCCGGCCTGGGCGGTGGGCGTGGGCATTGCGCTGCTCGTCGGTGCTTCCATCCGCAGCGCCTCGCGCGGTGGCGTGGCCGTGCTCGTGGTGGGGCTGGTCCTGCTCGGCGTCCTCCTCCTCTGGGCACGGCGGCGCCATGGTGTCCGTCGCGAGTGGGCCAAGCTGCTCATTCCTGGCGCGGCGTTGCTGGCCGGCTTGCTCCTGGCGGTGGCCGGCGGCACCTTTGGCGTCTGGAACGAGCTCTTCCAGGACAACGTCTCCAAGCTGCGTGTGCTCCCCTCGACGCTGCCGCTGGTCTCCGACTTCCGCTGGCTGGGCATCGGGCGCGGCGCCTTCGAGAGCGTGTTCTCCGCGTATCAGCTGGCCCCCGCGCCGAACATGGTCATCACCCACCCCGAGAACTTCGTCGTCCACTGGTTGGCGGAGTGGGGCGTGCTCGTCGGTGGTGGCCTGCTGCTGGCCCTGACCTGGATGCTCCGACCCGCCGCGCTGGGCGCCACGCGCAGCGGTCTGGCAGCCGGCGCCTGGGTCGGGGTTATTGTTCTCCTCGTCCAGAACCTCGCCGATCTCGGCATCGAGATCGCCGGCGTCACCGTGGCGCTGGCCTGCGTGCTCGGTGCCCTGTGGGGCATGCGTCGGCGCCGCCCTCGGACCAAAGGGGCCGGTGCCCGCTCTTCCCACAAGCTGCCCGCCGCGCGGGCGGTGGCCGCGAGTCTGATGGATAAGACCGCCGTCACGCGCGGCATGATCGCGCTCGGCGGCGTGGTGGCCGTGGCCATGGTCGCCAGCGGCGGCCTGCGCGACGTGCGCGCCGACCGCGCCCACCTGCAGGCGCGCTTCGAACGCATCGGCGAGGGGAAAGACGAGCGTGCGCAGGCCTGGACCCTGGTCGGCAAGGCCATGCTCGAGCATCCGGCCGACTACTATTTCCCTCTCCTCGGTGGGGCGATGGCCTGGCGCTTCCAGGACCGCAACCCGATCCCCTGGATCCAGCGCGCCCTGGAGCGCGCGCCGCTATCCGGTAGAGCCCACCTGCTGCTCGCCGACGTCGTGGCCGCGCGCGGCGCAACCGCGCAAGCCCTCTTCGAGCTTCGGCTGGCCGCCGAGTACGAGCCACCGCTGGGTGGCAGCACCGCTAGCCGCGCGGCGCGCTGGTCGCGATCCTTCGACGATGTGATGCGCGCCGTGCCAGAGAGCGCGGTCGGCGTTTCCATCCTGGACACGGTTGCAGGCAAGGTAAAGGACGCGGAGATCATCCGCCGTGCCGACGAGGAGATCTTGCGCCGCGATCCGACCAAGATAGGTCCCCGCCAGCGCGTGGTCTTCGCTCGGATCCAGGCCCTGCAGAGGGAGGGCGACGGGCTATGCGTCGATCGCGCAAAGTGCCAGCGCGAGGTCGAGGAGCAGTGCGAGGCGCTGCAGCGCCTCTATCCCGACAGCTCGCTGGCAGCACAGCTACGCGCCGATCTGCTCACGGTCATGGGAAAGACGGGCGAGGCCGCCGCCCTGCTCGGCACCGCCTGCGCTCTGCCGCGCGAACGCTCGGGTTGCTTGCAGCGGCAGGTCTCGGCGCTGGCCGCCATCGGCAAGACGGCCGATCTCCACGCCGCGCTGTAGTCACTGGCATCCGAGGGCTGCGGGACG
>JBBJMR010000351.1:0-8746 GCA_037720395.1 Polyangiaceae bacterium | reverse complement strand
CCCATCGCCCTCATCGATGCCGACATGCCGGTGGTCGTCGTCATGCCGCAGGATCGGTCGTACGAGAAGATCGCCAGCAACCTGCAGGAGGCCAGCGCGCGCGAGGGCCGCATCCTGGCCATCGCCACCCGCGGCGACCCGGAGGTCGGGGCCATCAGCGAGCACGTCATCTACACCCCGAAGGTCGACGTGCTGCTCTCGCCGTTCGTGACCAGCGTGCCGCTCCAGCTCTTTGCGTACTACGTGGCCGACTTCAAGGGCACCGACGTCGACCAGCCGCGCAACCTGGCCAAGACGGTGACCGTGGAGTGAGCCCGGACCGCTGCGCCTCGCGTGCTACGCTGAACGCCGTCATGGCGCAGCCCGCGGTTCCCGGCTGGATGACCTTCGAGGAGGCGGCGCGCCTCGACTCGAAGGAGCACGGCGGCGAGATCGATGCGGGGAGGTGGGTGCCGGTGACCCGAGGGACCTGGAACCACGGCGAGATCATCGCCGAGGTGTGCTTCTGGCTGAAGCAGTACGCTCGCGCCAACCCCGGCTGGAGCGTCTCCGCCGGTGACCCCGGGATCAAGCTGACGGCCGATCCGCCGACGCTGCGCGGGCCGGATGCGGCGCTGGTGCGCGCGGACCGGCGCCCCGTGGGCAAGGGCGCGGCGGGATGGCTGGATGGCGCGCCGGAGGTGGCCTTCGAGGTGCAGGGCGACTCGCAGTCCTCGTCGGAGCTCGCGCGCAAGGCCCTCGAGTATCTCGACGCGGGGGCACGCATGGTGGTCGTGCTCGATCCCGATCGCCGCAGCGCCATGCTCTACACGCCGCCCGACCACATCACCGTGCTCGGGCCTGACGACGCGCTCGACGGTGGCGATGTGTTGCCCGGATTTCGGGTGCGTGTCGGCGATCTCTTCCCTGCCCGGCCCGCGGAGTAGCGCGCGGCGCTGAGCTGGGCGCCGGCTGCGAGCGAACGCTCCGCTCGCGGCCTCAGGTGCGGCGGGCGATGAGGAAGGCGCGGTCGTCCTCGGGCATCTGGTCGCCGCGGAAGCGCTCCAGCATGGTGCGCAGGTCGTCGGCCAGCGCCTGCACCGGTCGCTCCGGCCCGGCGGCGTAGGCCTCGGCCACGCCGGCGGAGAGGCGCTCCTCGCCGAGCATCTGCTGGAAGCCGTTGCGCAGCTCGGTGAGGCCGTCGGTATAGAGGAGGAGCACGTCGCCCTGCGAGAGCGACTCCTGCTGGGCGGTGAGCTCGATGCGGTCCACGCCGAGCGCGGTGTTGCGCGCCACCTGCAGCTGCCGCGTGCACCCGCTGGGGGTGACGATGAGCGCCGGCGGGTGGCCGGCGTTCACGCACTCCAGCTCGCCGGTGAGTGGATCGATGACCACCCCGACCATGGTGGCGAAGGAGTCCTCCGGCAGGTACTGGCACAGGTACTCGTTCACCCGGCCCATGAGCTCGACCAGGCCCATGCGGCGGTGGCGGCGATCGGGCGAGAAGCGGGCGTCGGGGCGGGTCGACTCGATGGTGGCGCGCACCATGGTGTGCATCGAGGAGGTGATCAGCGCCGCCTGCAGGCCCTTGCCGCAGACGTCGGCGACGATGAAGAGCACGCGCCCGTCGGGCATGGGCACGGCGTCCACGTAGTCGCCGGCCACCCACTTGCAGGGGTCGAAGCCCACCACCACGTCGAGGCCGGGGAACGAGGGCTCGCGCGGGACGAGGCGGGTCTGGATGCGGCGAGCCATCTCCAGCTCGCGCTCGATGGCCGCGTGCGACTCGGCGTGCAGGCGCGCCGCCCACACCATCTCCGCCTGCTGCCAGGCCTCGACGGCCAGCGAGAGCAGCGCCAGCCACTCGTCGTTGCCGAACTGCGGCGGCAAGGTGACGTAGAGGACGTCGCTGGTGCTGGCATCCGTGCGCAGAGGGCAGGCGATGGCGCTCTGCGGGTTGTCCTCGTGGGAGATGGTCAGCTCGAGCGAGAGGTTCTCGCCGATCTGCCCGGGCAGGTTGGAGGCCAGCACCGGCGCGCCGCGCTCCTGCACACTGACCAGCACGCGGCGCGACAGATAGGGCGGGCCGCCGGAGTCACCACCGCGCGGGCGGTGCGGGCCGGAGAGGACCTTCTGCACCTGGCCGTTCTTGATGCGCACCACCAGGGCCATGGTCCCGTGCAGCTCGTCGGAGATGGCCAGCTTGCAGAGAAGGGCCAGGCGCTCGGCGGCATCGCCGACGGTGAAGAACCGCCGGTAGTGATCCATCAGCGCCGAGAGGTGGGTGGCGGACAGGCGCGGCAAGAGGTGCGCCGAGTCGAAGGTGCGGATGTTGGTGGGCGATCCCTCGGACTCCGGGGGATCGTCGGGCAGGGGGCCGGTCTCGGCGGGCGGGCCGGCGTGCCGCACGCTCGGGGGCACCAGGAGCCGAAGGGTGTAGTCGCCGACCTTGATCACGTCGCCCGGCGTCAAGGCGCGGTCGCGCACGCGGTCGCCGTTGACCAGGGTGCCGTTGGTGCTGTCGAGGTCGCGCACCCACCAGCGCCCGAAGGGGTCCTTGTACAGGCCGGCGTGGCGGCGCGAGACGGTGTCGTGGTCGAGGACCAGCTCGACGTGCGGCGAGCGCCCGATGGTCACGTGCGGCTCGGTGAGCAGGCGCTGCGTCGGAGGACCGTCCCCCAGACGCACCTCGAGGATGCTGCGCGAAGAGCTGCTGGGTGGCACCGAGCTGGGGCGCGGTTCACCGGGAGCGAGAGGAGAGGCCTGCACGATCGCCGCGGATCGTCCCGCAGCACAAGCCGAGCTTCAAGCACTCATCGCTGGCGACACACCGGTCGTGGGCGGCTCTCCGCTGTCGGCGCAACGTACCCTGCCCCACCAAACGAGCGAGCCCGCGCTTTCCGGGCCGTGGCGTTCGTGCGACGACTCGCGCTCGCCCATGGACACCCTCGCGCTCCTCCCGGCGCGCCTCGTCGATCCGCTGTTCCTGGTGCTCGTCGTCGCGGCGGTCGGCGGCGCGCTGGCGCTGCGGCCCCTGCGCAGCGCCGGCGCGCGAGCTCGGCGCGGCGGCTGGGCGATGGCGTTCGCCTGGGCGCTGCTCTGGCTCGGCGGCACGCCGGCGGTCGCCGCGGCGCTGACCCGCGCCCTCGAGGCGCCGCCGGCCGACGAGGCCATCGCCGCCGCGCTGCGCGACGTGGACCCGGAGCGCGTGGCCATGGTGGTGCTCGGCGGAGGCATGCGCGAGGGGCCGCCGGGCGTGCCCCCGCTGGAGCGCCTGCACGGCGGCAGTGCGCCGCGGGCCATCGGGGCGGCGCGCATCTGGCAAGCGCATCGGTGCGGAACGGTGGTCGTGAGCGGCGCCTCGGGCGAGGCCCCGCGCGACGAGATGGCCGCCGGCATGCGTGACCTGATGGTGGCGCTCGGCGTGCCCAGGGAGATCATCCTCCTCGAGCCGGAGGCCATCAACACCCGCCAGAACGCGACGCTGAGCATGGAGCTGCTCCGGGCGCGCGGCGCCTTCGACCGCGTGGTGGTGGTCACGACCGCGCGGCACATGTCGCGCTCGCTCGCCGATTTCCGGCGGGCCGGCGTGGAGGCCATCGGCGCCCCGGTCGATCATCAGGGCTTCGCTCCGCCGGGGCTGTTCGGGTGGTTGCCGTCCACGTCCGGCCTGTGGCTCACCGGCAAGGCCGTGCACGAGATGCTCGGTCGACTCAAACCCTAGGGCGACCTGGAGGGCGACGAGCTCTTCCAGTATCTGGACGAGGCCGGCGAGATCCACCGCGTCTCCTCCGGCGACGTGAACGAGTACCTGCGCGCCGCGAGCGGCGAGGAGTTCACCGCCAAGGACTTCCGGACCTGGGCGGGCACGGTGCTGGCGGCCATGGCCCTCTCGGAGCTCGAGGCCTTCGACTCGGAGGCCGAGGCCAAGCGCAACGTGGTGCAGGCGGTGGAGGCGGTCTCCAAGCGCCTCGGCAACACGCGCGCCGTCTGCCGGCGCTGCTACGTGCACCCCGAGGTGGTCGATGCCTACCTCGACGGCGGCATGGCCCAGGTCATGAAGCACCGCGCCGAGGTGGAGCTTCGCGGCGCGCTGGGCAAGCTGCCGCCGGAGGAGGCCGCGGTGCTGGCCCTGCTCCAGCGGCGTCTGGCGCGCGCACAGAAGCCGCTCGCCGATACGCGGTGCGCCAGCGTGCGGGCCGCCAGGACCGCCTGCCGCCCGGCGGTGCACAAGGCGACGCCGCGGCGTGGACGCGCGGCCGCCCGGCGGCGGCGCGCGGTGGCGCCGCCGCCAGGTCGGGCGCGGGCCGCGCTGCGGCCAAGCGTCGCTGACGCGCCTCGGCGCGCGACAATCAGCGCGCGGAGGTCAGGCGTCGCTGATCCCTCAGCGCACCACGATGGGCTGTGCGGGGGCGACCGTCTCCGGGAGCTGCTCGCGCACCAGCTCCGCGCGCGCCTCGGGCGCGGTCATCCTGCCGGCGAGCGCGAAGCGCAGCGGGATCTGCAGCGGGGTGGCCGCGCCGCTGCCGTCGACAGGGATGCGCAGGAGCAAGGCGCCCTGCAGCTGGCGCGTGCCCTCGACCGGCGCGGCCAGGGCCACGCCCGCGGGCAACGGGATGCGCACCGCCACCGTGCTCTGCCGTCCGGTGTGCTGCGAGACGGTGACGGCGAGGCGCGCCACCTCGCCGGCTACCGGCGCCTTCGGCCAGGTGAGCTCGAGATCGACCGGTCCGGTCCGCGCCGGTGGCCGCGACCAGGGGCGCAGCGCGGGGCGCTCCAGGCGCGCCACCAGCCCCGGGCCCTCGGTGCGGATCTCGATCTCCTCGCCTGCCCCGCCGCCGAGCGGCACCTCGACCAGGCCGTTTGGCTTCACAGTGACCGTGCGGGTGACGCCCGCGCCCTCGATGGTCACTCGCGTGTCGCCGCGCGGCGGCGGCGCCGCGGCGAGGAGCGCGCGCACCGTATTGCGCGTGGCCTCCGCCGAGCCGTAGCCGCCGAACGCGTCGCGCTGCACCAGGAGCCACGCGGTGAGTCGGTCCGCCGGGGCGGCCGGACTGCCCACCCCGTGCGTGCGCAACAGCGCCGCGTAGACCAGCGCGCGCGAGGCGCGGTCGGCGGCGCGCGCCGGCGGCAGGACGATGCCGCCAGATGGATAGAGCGAGACCTTGCGGCGCAGGTTCTCCACCAGCGCCGACAGCACCGGGGCACGGTGCGGGCGCTCGGCGAACGCCAGCACCAGCCGCGCCAGCGCCACCGCGTCCGCCTCGGTCGCCGCGCGCGTCACCGAGGCGGCCAGCTCGTCCCAGCAGGTGTCCACCGCGCTGCCGGCCGGCGCCGGCTCGCCCTCGATGGCCTCGAGCTGCGCGTCGAGCACGGTCAGCCCGTGGGGCGGGCAGTCGCCGTCGGGGGACTTCGTCGGCTTGCGCGACTTGCCGCGGGGCGTGGGCTGCGTCGCGGTTGCGGGCTGCCACGCCTCGGCGCGCGCCGAGGCCGCCCACATGCCCGGCGCGTCGCCCTGCAGGGCGGCGAGCCGGCCCTGCGCGCGGCGGCCCACGTCGCGGGCGCGGATGGCGGTGGGATCGGGCTTGCCGCCGCGCACCGTTGCCCAGCGCTCGATGCGCGCCGCCACCTCGATGGCATCGGCGAGCGCGGTCGGCGCCAGCCAGCGATCGGGGTCGATGGCGGCGAGCGCCGCGCCCAGCGCTGCGTCGTGGCCGCGCTCCAGCACCAGCCGCAGCGGCCCGGCCGCGCGCATGCCCGCGGCGGTGCCCGGGTCGGCGATGGTCAGCTCGCCGTCCACCCAGCGCGCCGCCGCCAGCGCCACCTTCGCCGGCGGCACCACCTCCCAGGTGGTGCACCACGTCCTCGGGCGCGCCGGGAGCGCGCGCGCGCACGTGCAGGGCGCCCTGCCCCGCCACGTCGGCGCGCATGCGCACGGTGGTGCGGGCGCTGCCGCCTGCGGGCACGTCGAGCACCACGTCCTTGCCTGTGGTGCTCGCCGGCGCGCGCGGCGGCGCGGTGGCGCCAGGGCGCGCGGCGACCGGCGCCGGAGCGAAGCGGGCCACGCCGGACGAGGTGAAGCTCAGGCTGGTGCGCAGCGCGGCGCTGGTGCGGTTGCGCACGGTGATCGCCACGCCCACCTCGTCGCCCTCCACCCAGCGCGCGCCGGCGTCGACGCGTGCCGACAGCGGCAGCGACACCGGCACGTCGACGGTGGTGGTCGCCGGGCCGGCGCGGTCGGGCACGCCGACCACGCCGACGCGCCAGGTGGTCTCCAGGTCGCCGAGCGGGATCTCGATGCGCACCCGTCCGCGCGCGTCGGTGCGCACCGGCGGCGACCAGTAGGCCACGCCGGTGCTGATGGCGCCGCCGAGGCGGCCGTGACCGGAGCCGAAGCCCTGGCCGCTACCGGTGCCGGCGCCGTGGCCGATGGTGCCGATGCCGCCGAGGCCGATGCCCTCGCCGCGCCCACCGAGCGAGGTGCCGGTGAGCCGCTCCAGCAGGCTGCCCCACGCCGCCACGGTGGGGTCGCCGACCTCGAGCTCGAAGCGCGCGTCGACGAGTCGGTCCTCCTCCACGGCCCGCGCGTACGGCGTCCCGGAGCGCAGCACGCGCTCGAACGGGTCCTTCACGTCGTCGGCGCTGCCCAGGCGGCCGTCGGGTCCGGGCGCGCGCAGCTCCCAGCCGCGGACCGCGGTCAGGAAGGGAACGGTCGCCGCGTTGCTCTTCACGAACTCCAGCGTCCCGCCCCAGGGATCGAGCAGCGAGGCGGCATCGAGGCCGCCGTCGCGCACCAGGCGGCGCACGATGGCGTTCGGGTCGCGCATGGCCGGCTCCTCCGGGTCTAGCTTCTCTTCGCGCCGGAAGGCGCGCACCGAGGCCAGCACCTTGAAGATCTTCAGGCGCGTGATCCGCCGCGCCACCAAGTCGAAGCTCACCTGCGGGTCGACGGCCACCAGATCGGCGAGGGCCAGCGGCTCGCCGCCGGGCGTGAGCGGCGGCGCCTCCATGGCCGAGGAGGCCAGCGTCATCAGCTCCGGGTTGAAGACCCAGCCGCGCGGCCCGCGGCGGCGCGCGTCGGCGAGGCGATCGGCGTCGCCGGTGCTCTCGAAGACGGCACCCTCCAGCGAACGCACCATCTCCGCGAACGTCTTCTCCAGCAGCGCCGCCGACTCGCCGCCCGGATCGGCGGCCGGCGGCGGCGGCGCGCTCATCGCCGCGGAGAGCAGCCCGCGCCGCAGCCCGTCGAGCGCCGGGTCTCCGTCGACGAAGCGGTCGCAGAGCGCCGGCTCCACGTCGAGCGCGACGCACAGCGCGCCGCGCGTGTCGAGGCGGCGCAGGCCGGAGACGGAGCCGCCGCCGCGCAGGTCGACGACGATGGCCGCCACCGTGCCCGGCAGGCCGGTGCCCTTGCCGTCGCCGAGCTCGGCGTCGATGAAGATCTTGCCGCCCGGCGCGGCGCCGCCGGCCACGCGCGCCGCCAGGCGCAGCAGCACGCGCGGGGCGACGAGGACCGCGCCGCCGGCCAGCGCGCACGCTCGCCGGTCAGCGGCGCAGCGCTGGCCAGCGACACCACCCCGTTCGCGCCGGCGGGGACGACCAGCTTGCCCTTGCCGTCGGCGTCGCTCCAGGCGCTCGCCGCGGCCGAGCCGCCGGCGCCGCCGAGCAACGTGCTCCACACGCCGGGGCGCGGACTGTCGGCGCGGCCGCCGGGCGCGCGCCGCGCTGACGGTGAAGGCCAGCTCGTCGCCGGCGCGCACCAGCGGCGAGGCAGGCGTGATCAGCCCGCCGGCGTCGCGGTCGACCTTCACACAGAGCTCGAAGCGGTTGCGCCCACCGAGCCCGGCCACGTCGCCGCGCGGGCGCACCACCACCGCCGCGGCCACGCCGCCCGCGCAGGGCCCCACGTCGCGGCGCGCGCCCACCTCGGCCGGCGCGTTCCAGGCGATCTCCGCCAGGCCGCGCTCGTCGGTGGTCACCGTGGTGGTCAGCCCGTCGCCGGCGAGATCGAAGCTGCCGCGGACCGGTTCGTCCTTGCCGTCGCGCACCCGCAGCAGCACGCGCTGCGAGATCCCCGGCACCACCGCGCCGCCCTCGGGCAGGAGCACGGCGCTGGCGGCGCTGGCCCCGACGGGGATGGTCTGGGTGGCGTCCAGGTCGCGCCCCTCGAAGGTGGTGCGCACCACCAGCGTCAGCGTGGTGCCGGCGGCGCCGGCCACCACGCTCGGCGCGTCGGCCGCGCCTTCCAGCTCGCCGAGCGCGTCCGTCTTGCCGGGGGTGGAGGCCTTCAGCCACTTGGCGCTGTCGGTCGGCGCCTCGGTGCCGCGCGGGCCGACCCAGAAGCGCAGCGCCGCGCCGGCCACCGGCCGATCGCTGGCATCGCGCAGGCGCGCCACCCACTTGCCGCGCTGCCCGGCGCGCAGGCCGTCGACCTGCCAGCTGGCCGCCAGGTGCGGCGTGGCCGGCGTCTCCTCGCGCGGGGTGAGCGTGACGGTCGCCTCGCCGGACGGGCGGTCGGCGACCAGGGTCCGCGCGCGCAGCTGCCAGCGCCACCCGGGCTCCTCGTTGTGCGGGATGGGTACGCGCACCATGGCCGTGCCGGCGAGGTCGGTCGTCTTGCGGGTGGTGAAGCGCGCCACCCCGCCCTCGAGCAGGCTGACCTCGATCGGGGCGTTGGGCACCGCCACGCCGCTTTGCGCGCTGGTCACCAGCACCCAGGCGCTGGTGGCGCCGCCGGGCACCACGCGCGTGTCGCCGACGTGCACCG
>JBBJMR010000350.1:0-8750 GCA_037720395.1 Polyangiaceae bacterium | reverse complement strand
CCGGCTCCAGCCACCCGGACGTCATCTCCCTCTTCGCCGGCTCCGGGCACCTCTTCCGCGAGCAGGTGCACATGAGCGGCGTCGTGCCCCAGGTGGCCGCCATGGTCGGCCCCGGCGCCGCCGGCACCGCGTACATCCCCGGGCTCGCCGACTTCGTGCCCATGGTCAAGGAGATCGGGTCGATGGCCCTCGGCGGCCCGGCGCTGGTGCGCGCCATGACCGGTGAGGACATCTCCGAGCAGGACCTGGGTGGCTCCAAGGTGCACAGCACCAAGAGCGGCGTCGGCGACGCCGAGTACAAGGACGACGGCGAGTGCATCGCGGCGGTGAAGAGGTACCTCTCGTTCTTCCCCTCCAGCTGCGAGGACGACCCGCCGCGCCTTGCGGTGACCGATCCCATCGAGCGCCGGGAGGAGTCGCTGCTCGACCTGCTCCCCGAGAATTCGCGGCGGGCGTACGACATGTACAAGCTCATCGCCGCGGTGGTCGATGACGGCGAGTGGCTGGACCTCAAGCCGCGCTGGGCCCGGGCAATCATCACCTGCCTGGCACGCATCGGAGGGCAGCCGGTGGGCATCGTCGCCAACCAGCCGAACCACATGGGCGGCATCCTCGACGTCGACACCTCCGACAAGGCCGCGCGCTTCATGCAGATCTGCGACGCCTTCAACATCCCGCTCGTCTTCCTGCAGGACGTGCCGGGCTTCATGATCGGCTCCAAGGTCGAGCACCAGGGCATCATCCGCCACGGCGCCAAGATGCTGCACGTCATGGCCGCGGCCACCGTGCCCAAGGTGACGGTGGTCGTGCGCAAGGCATACGGCGCCGGGTACTACGTGATGTGCGGACGGGCCTACGAGCCGGACCTCATCGTGGGCTGGCCCACCGCCGAGATCAGCGTCATGGGGCCGGAGGGGATGATCGGCATCGCGGCGCGCAAGCTCTTCGGAGACACGCCGCCCACGCCCGAGGTGAAGCAGGCGCTGGTCGACCAGCTGCAGAAGAACATCGACATCCACAAGGTGGCCGGCTGGGGCCTGGTCGACGACGTCATCGATCCGCGCGACACGCGCCGCGCAATCGCCTGGGGGCTGGAGCTGGCGCGCCACAAGCGCCTGGAGCGGCCCTTCAAGCGTCGCGGCATCATCCCCGTCTGACGGCGGCGCCCGCTGCGCTACCGCTGCGCTACCGCTACTCGGCCTTGGTGGCGCCGCTTCCCTCACCGACCTTGGCTGGGTCCGCGCCGCCCTCAGGGCCCGATTCGCCCTCCGGCTTCGGCGTCGGCACCGCTCTGGGCGGGTCGCGGTAGAACGGCTCGGACGCGCTGTGGACGCGGATCAGCGTCGGCTTCATCGCCGAGGAGACACCGGTGTACGCGGTCAGGCCCAGCTCCTCGCCCGACTCGCTGGCGTGGAGGGTAGGCGTGACCACGTACAGCCCGGAGCGCGAGAAGACCGACCGGGGGCAGACCTCGGCCAGGAGCACGGTGTGGGCCACCTTGTCCTTGGGCTTGAGGTTTCGGTACATGTCGCGCGGCACGGCATTCGTCGCCGCCCCGGCCTCGCAGACCATCGGCTCGTCCGGCCCGCGCACCTCGAACGAGTAGAGGCGGGAGCGGATGGCGGCCAGCGTCGGCCGCGCGCCGACGTTGGTGGCGGTGACGGTGATGGAGATGTTGCGAGGCGCCGACGCGTCGCTGTATGCGGCGCTGGTCACCTCCAGGCGCGGCGCGTTGGCGTCGTGGATGGGGTGTGGCCTGGGCTCGGGTTTGTCGCCGTGCGCGTCCGGGGGCGACGGCGCGTCGCCGGGCTTCTGCGGTGCACCCGCCTTGTCCGCGGCGGGCTTGGCGGCGGCCACCTTGCCGTCGGGCGGCGGCTCGCCGGGCGGGGCCTTCTTCGGCGGCACCTGGCCGGGATCGTCGTGCCCCTCGACCCAGTACTTGCCGGGGAGCTTGTCCGCGTTCTTGCCCTTGCCCTTCCCGTGCTCCTTGCCGGCCGTCTTGGGGTCCTCGTCGGCGTCGGACTTCTTCCTTGGCGGCTGGGGCGGCGGCGGCCGGGGCGGCGGAGGGGGCGCCCACGAGAGGAGCATCGTCGGCGCGAGCATCTCGCGCGCCGGCGCGAAGGAGGCGGGCTGCTCGGTGCCCTCGGCGGCGAATGGCCCGCCGGGCACCTTGTGCGACCATTTCGGCGGCGGATCCCAGCCGAAGCGCGTGCGCACCAGCGCGCCGCCGACCAGCGAGTCGGCCAGCTTGCCGAAGCAGATCAGGCGCGGGTCGAGCTCCTCGATGTACGATTGGCCGGGCAGGAGAAAGAGCGCGCGCGGCTCGGGGAAGGCGTCCGACCGCATCGCGGCCGGGGCCGCGCACTTGACCTTCTTGGTGCGGAAGCGCGGCACCTTGGCCCCCTCGGGCGAGATGCGCTCTGCCGTCTCCACCTCGAAGCGCAGCAGGCGCACGTCGGCCGGGATGCGCACCGGCTTGTCACCCTCGTTGTCGATGCGCAGCTGCCACGGGCCGGTGGCGCTGGGCGCCGAGATCCAGAGGCGGGTCGGGGCGGGCGGCAGCGGCGGCTCGACCTTCTTCTTCGCGCCCGGGCTGGTCTGCGCGGTGGCCATGCTCGCCAGCGCGAGCAGGGCGGCGAACGCGGAGGCTCCGATGGCTCGCATGGGTAGGCAGTGTTGTCGCTTTGGCCGCCAGGTCAATACGCTTGGTGCCCGGCGCACGGCGCCCGTTCTGCGAGCTTGCTTGCGGCCCCACAATGCGGCTAGTTCCAGCAGGTGCGCGGTCTCTATGCCCTCGTCGACGTCGGCGCCCTCGGGGCGCGCCAGCTGGAGGTCCTGCCCTTCGCCGAGGCGGTGATCTCGGCGCGGCCTGCGGCGCTCCAGCTCCGCGACAAGCGCGGCGGGGGTGCGGACACCATGGCGCTGTTGCGAGCGCTGCGCCCCCTGTGCCAGCAGGCCGGCGTCGAGCTGTTCGGCAACGATCGCCCCGACCTGGCGGCGCTGGCGGGGTGCCGCGGCGTGCACCTCGGTCAGGAGGACGTGCCTGTCTCCATGGCCCGGGGCGTGGCGGCGCACGCCATGCTCGACGACTTCCAGGTGGGGCTCTCCACGCACGACCTCGCCGAGCTGGACGCCGGCCTGGAGACCGACGCCGACTACCTGGCCATCGGCCCGGTCTTCGGCACCGTCAACAAGGAGCGGCCTGCGCAGACGCTGGGGCTGGACGGGCTGGCGCGCCTGGTGGCGCGCGCCCGTGCCGCGCGCCCCCGGCTGCCGCTGGTGGCCATCGGCGGCATCGACGCCAGCAGCGCCGCGGCGGTGGCGCGCCTGGTCGACGCGGTGGCGGTGATCGGCGCGCTCCTGCCCGGGGACGGCGCCGCGCCCGGCCCCCGGCCCGCGGGGGGGCGCGCGCGCACCGCGGCGCTGGTCTCCGAGGTCGCGCGCGGTCACCATGAGGCGAGCGGCGCATCGGGCGCCGCCTCTGCTCACTGCGGCGGGAGCAGCCCGCCGACCGGGGAAAGCGCATGAGCCTCACCTTGCTGGCATTGACGGCCGCGGTAGCCGCCGGCGCGGGATACGTGGTGGCGCGCAAGTACAAGCAGGACGCGCTGGTGCCCGACGGAGATCCGGCCGGCGCCGCCGACAGCGCGAAGAAGGATGCCTCCACCCGGAAGGAAGGCGAGGGCGCCGCGCCCGCGGCCGCCGTGCTCCCGCTGGACCTCGGCGACGTGGTCCAGGCCGAGGGCGAGGAGCGCTGGCTGGCCGGCGCGCTGATGGCCCGCGAGTCCGGGCGCGTGGTGGCCGCGGTCTTCTTTGCGCCCGAGGGCGGTACCCAGCACGCGGTCGCCGTCTTCGCCGCCCCGCGGCGCGAGATCCACTGGCTGGCGCCGGCCGAGGCCGACTGCCCCGGCGAGCCGCCGGCCACGCTGGAGATCGGCGGAGACTCCTTCACCCGCAAGAGCCGCCTGCCGGTGCGCCTGGAGCGCCTCGGCCAGGGCGTGCCGCAGGTGGAGGACGTCGGGGTGTGGGGGAGCTACGAGGGCGGCGGCCGCGAGGTGGCGCTGGTGGTGACCAGCGCCGGCAAGACGCTGGCCTGGCGCGGTCGTCGCCTCGACGAGGACGAGTACGAGCGCCTCGGCAAGGGCGGCGACGACTGAGGCGTCGCGCGGGCCTGGCTACGGGCGCGTCCAGCGCTGGCCGACGCTGAGCCCGCCGGCGCGCATCTCGGCGACGAGCTGGATGAGCGACAGGTTGGTGGAGGCGTTCTTCTCCAGCCGGATGATGGCCTGCGCCACCACGTCGTACCGGTGCGCAGCGATCTCGGCCGCGCGCGGATCGCTGCCGGCGGCGAGGCGCGCGGTGCGCGCCAGCGCGGCGCCGACAGCCACCAGGTCCCGGCGCAGCGCGGCGCGGTCCTGCGGGCAGGCCTCGGCCAGCGCCACCGCCGCGCCGAGATCGGGCGCGCTGGCGGCCGCCAGCACGCGCGCCACGAAGGCGTCGCGCGCCGCGGTGTGCTCCGGATCGGCGTGCTCCAGCGCGGCCGAGGCGCTTCCGGCGCCGAGCTCCACCGCCAGGTCCTGACGCTCGGCGGGCACCTGGTGCTGGATGAGCACCTCGCGGACCAACGCCTCGGGCAAGGGACCGAAGCGGATGGGCATGGTCCGCGAGCGGATGGTGTCGAGGAGCCGATCCGGCCGCGAGGTGAGGAGCACGAAGTGCGTATCGGGGCGCGGCTCCTCGAGCGTCTTGAGGAGGGCATTGCCGGCGCTGATGCTCAGCTCGTCAGCGCGGCGAATGATGAACACGCGCGCGCGGCCGCCGTGCGGCGCGAACCCTACGTGGGTCAGCACCACGCGGCGCACCTGGTCGACGGAGATGTCCACCAGCTCGCCGCGGCTGCGCCCGATGGTCTCGGCGGGGTAGAGGCCGCGCTCGACGAGGATCACATCCGGAGCCAATGGGCTGGTGGGCGGCCCGACGCTGAAGGTCACCGCTTTGCGACATGCTTCGCAGCGACCGCAGCCGAGGGCCTCGCCGCCTCCACAGGTGAGCGCCTGGGCCAGGGCGAAGGCGGTGAGCTCCTTGCCCACCCCGTCCGGCCCCTCGAAGCGGTAGGCGTGGTGCACGCGCCCGGCCAGGAGCGCTGCCGTGAGCGTGCGCACCGCCGGCTCCTGGGCGCGGATGTGGTCGAAGGGCACGTCCGTCGCTTACCACGGGTCCTGCCGCGTCACACGCGGCCACCCGCCGGTGGGTCAGGCGACGCCGAGCCAGCCGAGCACCGGGCCGAGGTGATCGGCGGCCTGGTCGCAGCCGTCGACGCGCGGGATGGCGATCACCCGGTCCTGCAGGCGATGGTGGACGAGCATGCGCGAGAGCGCCGCCACGTTGGTGCCCGTCGAGGCGTCGGGCGTCGCCGGCGCCCCGAGCACCACCCCGAGCGGCACGTTCCAGCCGGCGATGCAGCCGTTGAGGGTGAGCAGCGAGTGGTTCACCACGCCCAGCCGGTCGCTGCCCACGACCAGCACGGTGGCCTCCAGCGCGGTGGCCACGTGGGTGATGTCGCGGTCCCAGGAGAGCGGAGCGAGCAGGCCGCCGGCGCCCTCGATGATCACGAAGTCCACCGCCGCGCCCAGCTCGCGCACCGCGCGCGCCAGCGCGTCGACGTCGATGGGCACGCCCTCCAGCTCCGCTGCCAGCGCGGGCGCCAGCGGGGCGCGGAAGCGCACCAGCGCGCGGCGCGGCTGCTCCTGGCCGGTGGCCTCGGCCAGCAGCGCGCCGTCCTCGGTGGCCACGCCGTCGCAGCCGCTCTCCACCAGCTTGATGGCCAGCGTGCGCTTGTGGGCGCGGATCAGGGCACGCGCCAGGCCGGCCGCCACCACCGTCTTGCCGACGCCGGTGTCGGTGCCGCTGACCACCACGAAGCGTGCGCTCATCTGGGCTCGCTGTCCCTGGGGCAGATGGGCAGGATGACCTCGAACGTCGCGCCGCGCGCCTTGCCGGGCACGAGCGCCAGCGAGCCGCCCTGGTTTTCGATGAGCGAGCGGCTGGTGGCCAGCCCCAGACCGACGCCCAGCGGCTTGGTGGTGACCAGCGGCTCGAAGAGGCGCGGAAGCACGGACTCGTCGAGACCGGGGCCGCTGTCGGCGACGCAGATCCGGATGGAGCCGGCGTCGTGGTGCGTGGCGGAGATGTGCAGCTCACCGCCATCGCACATGGCCTCCAGCGCGTTGCGCACCAGGTTGCCGAGGGCCAGCTGCGTCTGCACCGGGTCGACCGCCAGGGGCGGCAGGTCGTCGTCGAGGTCGAGGCGCAGGCTCACCGATCGCGGGGGAGGGTCGGCGGCCAGCGTCGACTCCAGCAGCTCGGCGACGGCGATGGTCCGCGCCACCGCCGGGCGCACGCGCGCGTAGTCGAGCAGGTCGACGATGATCCGGTTGGCCCGCCAGACCTCCTCGTCGATGGCCGAGAGCGCCTGCGCGGCGTCGCTGCTCGTCTCCGCGGCCAGCGACTTGCGCAGCACCACCGAGGCGTTGATGATCGCCGCCAGCGGGTTGCGGATCTGGTGGGCCACGCTCCCGGCGAGCTGCCCGAGCACCGCCAGGCGCTCCTTGCGCACCAGCTCTTCCTGGGCCGCGAGCAGCTCGGTGGTGCGCTCGCGCACGCGCCGTTCCAGCTCCTCGTTGGCGACGCGCAGCTCGTCCTCGACGCTCTTCAGGTGGGTGATGTCGTGGATGACGCCGACCACGTGGGTGGCGTCGCCGGCGGCGTCGCAGAGGGCGACCTTGGTGGTGGCCAGCAGGTGGCGCGCGCCGCCGCGGTCGGTGAGGCGCTCTTCCTCGATGCGCACCTCGCGCCCGGTGCGCAGCACCTCCTCGTCCTTGGACCGGAAGAAGTCGGCCTCCTGCACGGGCACGATGTCGTAGTCGGTGCCGCCGAGGAGCGAGGCGCGCTCGTAGCCGGTGAGGGCGCACATGGCGCTGTTCAGCAGGACGAAGCGGAAGTCTCGATCCTTGACGAAGATCGGCTCCCCGACGCAGTCGAGGACGGCCTGCAGGAACTCGGTGGTCAGCAGACCGCGCCGCGCCTCGCTCCGTGGATCGTCATCGTCGTCGGCCATCGCATCCCCCCTCGACCGGCCAAGCGTAGGCCAGCGCGAGAGTCGACGGTAGCCAGCGACCGCGCGCCACGACCCGCGAGCCGGGTCATTTGTGGCGAGAAGGCGAAAGGGGCCGGGCGGCGCGCTTCGCCGGCCGAGTGGCCGATGTCTTGTGCTTCACCGACTTCGCCGGCGTTGTGGTGGCCTTCACCGATGCGCGGACCCGCGAGGCCGCGCGCTTCGCCGGCTTCGCGGCGGCCTTGGCGGCCGTGCGCTTGGCGGGCTTGGCGGGCTTGGCGGAGAGGGCCTTGGCGGCCGTGCGCTTGGTGGGCTTGGCGGAGATGGCCTTTACCGTGCGCTTGGCGGGCTTGGCGGTGACCTTGGCGGCCGTGCGCCTGACGGGCTTGGCGCTGATCTTGGCGGCCGTGCGCCTGACGGGCTTGGCGGTGACCTTGGCGGCCGCGCGCTTGGCGGGCTTGGCGGTGACCTTGGCGGCCGTGCGCCTGGCGGGCTTGGCGCTGACCTCTGCCGCCGCGCGGTTTGCCGGCTCCGCGGCGGCCTTGGCGCGCGTCTTCGCTGGCACACCCAGGTCGAGCTCGTCCACCTGGCCACGGATCATGCGGAACAGTCGATTGACGAGATCGTCGAGGCCGAAGCGCGTGGCTGCGCTGACCAGCAAGAGGCGCACGCCGATCTTGGCGAAGCGCGCCGCCAGGGCCGGGTGCGCCTCGCGCACGTCGGGCAGGTCGGCCTTGGAGAGCGCCACCACCTCGGGGCGCGCTGCCAGATCGGGGCTGAACTTCTCCAGCTCGTCGCGGAGCGCGCGGTAGTCGGCGAGCGGCTCGCGGCCATCGCCGGGGTCGAGCGTCACCAGGTGCAGCAGCGCGCGCGTGCGCTCCACGTGCTTGAGGAACCGGATGCCGAGGCCGATGCCCTCGCTGGCGCCAGGGATGAGCCCGGGGATATCGGCGACGACGAAGTGGGTGCCGCCGGCGCGCGCGCCGCCACCGACGGCCACCACCCCGAGCGACGGGGTGAGGGTGGTGAACGGATAGTCGGCGATCTTCGGGCGCGCCGCGGAGACCGCGGCGACGAAGGTGCTCTTGCCGGCGTTCGGGAAGCCGAGCAGCCCGACGTCGGCCATGATCTTCAGCTCCAGACGCAGCTCCCGGACCTCGCCCGGCGTGCCCTTCTCGGCGCGCCGTGGCGCGCGGTCGTGCGGCGTGGCGAAGTGGA
The DNA here is from genome assembly GCA_037720395.1 of Polyangiaceae bacterium. Taxonomy (GTDB): domain Bacteria; phylum Myxococcota_A; class Polyangia; order Polyangiales; family Polyangiaceae; genus JBBJMR01. The sequence goes on along the minus strand of JBBJMR010000350.1, from coordinate 418 downwards.
TGTTGCCGCGGCCTCCCTTGCCGCCCTTGGCCACGGTGACGCGCTGGTCGTGCGCGGTCACGTCAGCGACCAACTCGCCGCTCTCGACGTCGAAGATCTGTGTGCCCACCGGCACCCGCACCAGCCGATCCTCGCCGCCGCGCCCGTAGCAGTCGCTGCCCTGACCGTGCTGCCCGCGCTCGGCCTCGATGGCGCGCGCGTAGGCGACGTCGAGCAGCGTGGAGAGCCCCTCGTCGCCGCGCAGGATGACGTCGCCGCCGCGCCCTCCATCGCCGCCCGCCGGGCCGCCGAAGGGCACGAACTTCTCGCGGCGGAACGCGACGACGCCGTCGCCGCCGTTGCCCGCCACCACCTTGATCCGGCACTCGTCCACGAAGCGCATGTCACACACTCGCTTGCCTGCGGCCCCAGCCTGCGG
>JBBJMR010000349.1:0-8753 GCA_037720395.1 Polyangiaceae bacterium | reverse complement strand
CCCGGGCGCGCGCGCCCGGCGCCCCCCCCCCCCCCGCCCCCCCCCCCCCCCCCCCCCCCCGCCGCCCCCCGCCGCCCACGCCGAGCACGCCGGCCAACCCCACGCGGCCCGCCACGCCCGCCACCCCCGCCACCCCCGCGACGCCGGGACGTACCGCGGTGCCCGGCCTTCCGGGCTTGCCGACCGCGCCGCTCGTCACCGAGCCGTTCCTGTTCGGCAACGGTGACAACGGCGCCTTCCGCGGGTTCGCCTACGCCGTCCCCCAGGGCACCAGGCAGCTGCCGAACCTCTCGTCGATGAGCCCGTTCGCGCAGATGTTCGTGGACAGCTTGCAGATCAGCCCGCGCGACTTCACCGGCGGCTTCCCCGGCATCACCCGCCAGAGCGAGTGGTTCGCCATCCGCTACGACGGCAAGTTCCTCATCCGCCGCCAGGGCGCCTACACCTTCCGCCTCGTCGCCGACGACGGCGCCATCCTGTACATCGACGGCGACAAGGTGGTCGACAACGACGGCGTGCACGCGTCGGAGTCGCGCACCGGCGTGCGCACGCTCACTCCGGGCGCGCACACGCTGCGCGTCGACTACCTGCACACCGTCGGTCCGGTCTCGCTGATGGTCTTCAGCGCCGTCAACGGCGAGGAAGCGATCCTCGTCGGCGCGCGCTGAGCCGAGGCGTCAGCGAGCGCGACGCGAATCGCCGGCGGGGCGCTTGGCAGCCTCCGCCGGCGGCCGCTCGTCACCGTCCTGATAGCTGGCGAAGTCGGCCTTGACGCGATCGGCGATGGCCATGGCCGCGCCCGCGAAGGCGGTGGCCGCCTCGCGCGCCGGCTTGCTGGCACCGATGGCCATCGCGTGCTGCGCGGCCGTCTTGCCGCCGACCGGCACCAGGAAGAACGCAAGCCCGGCCAGCAGGACGACGATCCCGTTCACCAGCCGCCTGAGGACGTCGCCGATCACCGGCGCAGGCTAGCGGCCCGAAGGAGGCTGGGCACAGTCTTCGGCGAACCGAGGTGGGTTCCGCCCGCGGTCCGACCGTCAGGGCGTCGTGTCCAGGCTCGCCTCGAGGTAGTAGGGCCCGGCGGTGAAGGGGCCGTCGTACGTGGAATCGACGATGACCCAGTAGGTGCTGCCGCCAGTGACCGGGAACTCGACGGTGGCCGTCTTCTCGACGAACGTCGGGTCGAACGCGCAGTCGAGCTCCACCGCCGACCCGCCATCGCATGCGCCTTCACGCGCATAGAGGGTGAACGCCCAGCAGCCGTCGCCGTCCGTGCAGGCGTCGTTGCCGCAGGTGTCGCACCACGGCTGCCCGTTGGCGGCGTCGTTGCCGAGGACGACGGTCATGAGGCCGCTCTCGCTCGGCGCGAACTGGAACACGTTGTCACGACCGCCGACGTCCCCAGCGCAGCTGCCGACCTGATCATCGTTGTAGGTGCCGTTGTTGAAGGGCCCGAGCACGAGCGACTGATCGCCGGCGATGGCGACCTCGTAGCCAGGGCACGTCTGGAGCGATGCCACCGGCGGCGGCTGGAACGTGCACTCCTCGGGGTCGCCGGGCGGGAAGCAGGTGTCGTCCGACGTCACCGGATCGCACTCCTCGCCCGTGCTCTCGTTGACGACGCCATCGCCGCAGACGGCCGCGGCAAGGGACATGTCCAGGGTGAAGTCTCCCGCGGTGGCGTTGGCACCATCGACGACCACCCAGTAGGTGCCCGCGGCCAGATCGGTGGTGTAGTCCTCACCATCGGTGCCGAGGTTCACGCACTCATCGTTCGGTGCGCGCGCCTCGCATGTGTCACGGCGGATGGAGACCACGCCGTCGAACGCCCCCACGTCGTCGAGCACCGCGCGGAACGTGCCCGGCGCGCTGGTGGTCACCTGGAAGACCACATCTCCGGCATCCATGCCGGCCTGGGTGTCGCCGCAGAACGTGGTGTAGTCGTCGATCGCGCCGGTGGTCGTGCCGCCACCCTTCACCGCCTCGCCCGGCGCCAGCGTCACCGAGGCACCGGGACAGGTGTCCGTTCCTTCGACCACGGGCGCGCCACCGCTGCCGGCGCCGCCGCCTCCGCTGGCGCCGGTACCCGAACCTCCGCCACCCTGCGCTCCACTTCCGCCCGTCGACGAGGAGGCGCCAGAGCTCGAGCTCGGGGTGCCCGTGGGGTGGTCGGGATCGTCCTCGTTGGAGCACCCGGCGGACCAGAGCAGGGCGGGGACCACGGCGACCATCGCGCCCACGGACATCGAGTAAGAACGCATGAAGCTACCTCCTGCCCCTGATGGGGTACCCGGTGCGCCGAGCCGGCGCGCCGTTCACGGCGCAGGAATCCGTGCCGCGACCTGTGATTGTGCGTGATCCGCTGGCGAGTTGCCAGTCTGGCCCGCATGCCCGGCGCGCGCAGGCGCCGCCGTCCCGTGGAACGGCGGCGTTCGTTGCGTGGACGCGCCGCTAGCAGCGGCGGTCAGGGGAAGTCGATCTCGAGGATGTACGGGCCGGCGGTGTAGTCGACGGTGGGGTCGCCGTTGGAATCGACGAAGACCCAGACGTCCTCGAATGCCGCCACCGCGACGGAAATGGACGCCACGGTGGTGTTGAAGTTCGGGTCGAAGAAGCAGTCCACCTCCACCGCGGTCGGACCGTCGCACGCGCCCTTGCGGGCGTAGAGGATGGGGATGAAGCAGTCGCCGCAGGACGGGGCGCAATTGTTCCCGCAGATCTCGCAGGCGGAGTTGCCGTTGGCGTCGCGGCCCACGGTGAACGTCACCGTGCCCGCGTTCTGCGGGGTGACGTGGTAGACCGCATCGCGCGCGCCGCCAGCCAGCCCTGCACAGGTACCGATCTGGTTGTCGTTGAGCGAGCAAGTATTGTGCGCGGCTCCCGAGATCTTCGTGCTCGACGGGGACGCGATGAAGACGTCCTGGCCGGGGCAGTTGTCGAGGTCGGTATTGGCCGGCGCGAACTGGCATTCTTCTGGGTCCCCGGGCGGGTTACAGACCACCGGGTTCGCCGGGAGCACGTCGCATTCCTCGCCAGCGCTGAGGTCGTTGATGACGCCATCGCCGCAGACCGGGCTGGTCACCGACAGGGTGAGCATGAAGTCGCCGGAGGTCTCGGCGTTGCCGTCGATCACCAACCAGTACGTGCCGGCGGCAAGGTCGCTGGCCAGCTCCGGTTCCACCGTGCAGTCGTCGTCGCCAACGCGCGTCTCGCAGCTCGCCTTGCGCAACGAGATGGCACCCTGGAAGTCGTTCATCCCGGTCTGGTCGTCGAGCTCCACGTGCAAGACACCCGGATCGGCGACCGTCACCTCGTAGACCACGTCGGCGCCATCCATGGGCGCCGGCATGTCGTTGTCGGCGCAGAACGTGGTGTAGTCGTCGGAGGCGCCGAGGGTGGTTCCGCTGATCACCACGGCTGCGCCGAGCCCGACGGTCAGCGCAGCGGCGGCGGCGCAATCATCGTTCGGAACGCCGCCAACGCCCGTTGCCACCGGCACCCCCGATGCCTCCCTCGCCCCCGATGCCCCCCTCGCCCCCGATGCCCCCCTCGCCCCCAACACCACCGGTTGCCCCCGAGGAGGAGGAAGAGGCCGCGCTGCTGCTCGTCGACCCCCCCGACGCCCCCACACCTGTCGACGATGCACTCGACGACGAGCTGGAGGTGGGGCGACCGTCGTCATCATCGTCGCTGCAGCCTGAAACGCCCGTGAAGGCCACCAGCGCCACCACGGCCCCACCCTGCAACCAGCTTCGTGAGCGCATGAGAAGTCCTCCTAACAAGCTCGGGGCAATCCCCGGACGATACCATGTGACGTCGGCCGCCAGACACCTGCCGCCCTCTCCTGGAGATGCCGGAGGGGTACCCGGCGCATCGGCGGAACGTCATCATCCTGAAGCTCCGGGCTCGTGTTCCGCTTCGGACGCACAGACCTGCCCCGACTCGCCGTCAAGTGCCCCCATTTCCCGCGAGCAGCACACACGGGTGAAGGCGTCGGGGATGACCGCCTCATCGTGCGCGACGACGAGGACCCGACGCGACGTGGAAAGCTCCGCGCACAGTGCCCGCAGCATCCGCCTTCCCTCCGAGTCCAGGCCTGCCTCGGGTTCGTCGAGCACGTAGAGCTGCGCATCCTGCAGCAGCGCACGCGCCAGGTGCATGCGCTGCCGCTCGCCGCCGGACAGCGCCCCGGCCGCGATGTCCAGGGGCCCACCCTCACGCCCCTCCGCCCGCTGCTCGAGCACGGACATCAGCCCGACCCGCTCGAGAGCCGCGCGCGCCCGGCCCTCGGACGTCGGCTCGTCAAGGAGGTAATCCAGATGCCAGCGCACCGATTCGTCCGGCACCAGCAGCGGATCCTGAGGGAGGTACGCCACGTCCCTTGCCAGCGCGGACAAGACGTCGGACAGCGGCTGGCCATCGACTGTGATCCGACCGCTGGTGGGCGCGAGGAGGCCGAGCAGTAGCAGTGCCAGCGTGCTCTTGCCGGTGCCGTTGTCGCCGGTGATGGCCAGCCCCGGAGCCGCCGCCGGCCATCGATGGGTGAAGTCGTCCGGCGTGGCGATCGTGGTGCCCTCGTGCACGAACGAGACCCCTTCGAAGTCGATGTCGGCGGCGGCCAGCGCCACGGCGGCGTTGCTCTGGACGCGTGGAGTCGCGGGCCCGGCGCGCTCCAGCCATCGCCACAGCGTGCGCACGCTGGCGCCGGTGCGCACGCGAAGCTCGAGCGCCCGCACCACGCCGACCACCGTCACGACGGCGGTGCCGCCAAGGATGCCCAGACGCAGCAAGTCGCCGCCGAAGATCGCGGTGGCCCACGACGCACCGGCACGGACCGGCGCCAGGAGGGTGAGCAGGGCCAGCGAAACGGGGACCAGGGCGGAGACCGTGCTCCATGAGGCACCCGTGCGCTCGCCGCTGGCCATGGTGGCCACGCGCATCATCAACCTCGCATCGAAGCGCGACTCCCGGCCATGCGCTCGCAGCTCCAGGCACCCCTCGACGAGCACGCGCGCGTCCTCGGTCAGCTCCACGAACGCGCCCCACGCCCGGCCCTGGGCCTCGCGCATTCGCGCCTGGATGACGCGGCCTCCCGCGAACATGGCCGCGGCGCCGAGCAACCCCACCAGCACCCAGCTCGGCTCCAGCAGGACGGCGGTGAGCACGGCCAGCGCGACCAGCGCCACCAGGCGTCCCCACAGCTGCGGAACACCGAGCGCCTGGTAGCTCGCGTGATCGCGCGCTGCCTCGGCCAGCGGCGCGACCTCGACCCGCTCGCCGCCGCTGCCGCGCAGCCGCGTCACCGGCGTGCGCCTCACCGCGTCCACGACCAGAGCCCAGGTGCGCACCACCGCACGCTCCATGGCGTGCCCCGAGAGCAGGCCGCGCGCCGCCGCGACGACCAGGGACAAACCCGCCACCCAGATCGCGCTCTCTGCCGCGCCGCTGGCGAGCACCAGGAGCGCTCCGGGGAACACGAGCTGCGCTGCCGCCTCCACCGCGATCAGCCCCGCGAGCGCCGGAATTCTCGCGGGATCCGATGGGATTCCGGCGTGGTGGCGTCCGCCGCCTGAATGTTCCATGAGTGGGCCGCCACCAGTATCCTCGGTGATCCTCGCGAAGTCATGAGCTCTCTCTTCGGCCAACTCCGCGCGATGCGGCGCCTCTCGCAGCTCTCTCCCGAGGCGCGACGCTTCCTGGCGCGCGCCTGGGTCACCGTTCCGGTGATCGAGCTTTCGCTGGCGGTGGCCGGCGTGCAGGGCACGCTGCGGTGGATCGAGACCATTCCCGCAGCCGCCACCTCAGCGCGCGCCACGTCCATCGAAGAGGGCGGGTGGCTGGTGCGGGCCGCGTGCCGGCGACACCCACTCGCCGGCCAGTGCCTCTCGCAGGCGCTGCTCCAGTACCTGCTCCACCGTCGCGACGGTGTCCCGGCGCGCCTGGTGATCGGGGTGAAGCGTGAAGCGTCCCGGCTCGATGCGCACGCCTGGGTCGAGTCGCCCGAGCGGACCGCCGCCACCAGCGGCAGCGAGTTTGCGCCCCTCCTCACGCGGCAAGCGCCCGAGGCGCACGCGTGAGCGCCATCGTCGCCGTGTGCCGGGGTGACGAGGGGCCCGGCGACATCGCGCTCGTCGACGCCATCCTGGGGCGCATGGCCCATCGCGCCCCCGACGGTCGCTCGTCGTGGACCGAGCGGTCCATCTCCCTCGGCCACGGGCTCTTTGCGACCACGCCCGAGGATGTCGCCACCGAGCAACCGCTGCAGAGCCCCGTCTCCACCGCGCGCATCGTCGCCGACGCGCGCCTCGACAACCGCGATGCCCTCATCGACGAGCTCGGCCTCGCGCGCGCACAGGGCGCGCGGTGGTGTGACGCCGAGCTCATCGTGCGTGCCTGGGATCGCTGGGGCGACGCGTGCCCAGCGCACCTGCTCGGCGACTTCGCCTTCGCCATCTGGGACCCGCGCCACCGGAGGCTCTTCTGCGCGCGCGACCCGTTCGGCGTGCGCTCGTTCTTCTACGTCAGCGATGCCCACGGCTTCCGGGGCGCCTCGGAGATGAGCGCGCTCTTCGCCGATCAACGCCTGCGCGAGGCGCCGAACCTGTCCGCAATGGCCACGTTCCTGAGCGAGGACTACCTGGAGCGCGACGAGACGCTCTACGCCGGCGTCCGGGCGCTGCCTCCCGGGCACGGCCTGGTGACGCGCGGTCGCGAGGTCCACCTCGCACCGTTCTGGCGCCCCGACCCATGGCGGCGCGTGCGCCACGCCAACGACGAAGACTACGCCGCGAACTTCAGCTACGTCTTCGAGGAGGCGGTGCGCTGCCGCATGCGCAGCCAGCTCCCGCTCGCGGCACAGGTCTCGGGCGGCTTCGATTCCTCGTCGGTCGTCGGCCAGCTGGAGGCACTGCGCCGCCAGGGCACCGGCCCACGCGCCCCGGCCACATTGATGCACTCCGGCTTCCCGGGGCTGGAGTGCGACGAGGGGGAGTTCAGCCGCGCAGTCGCCGGCCACTGGGGGCTGACGGTGACCACGCTGCTCCCCTCCGCCGACCCGGCGGTGACACGCCCGCACCCGTCGAACGTGGCTCGCGACGTCTACTATCACCCCCTGGCCTCGCTCTGGGACCAGCAGTTCGAGCTGGCGCGCGCGCGCGGGCTACGGGTGACCCTGACGGGAATGGGCTCGGATCAGGTGATGCGGCGGTACGGACAGGAGTGCGCGGACGCCATCGTCTCCGGCAGCCTCGGCGACGCCGCCCGCAGCGTTGGCCTGCACCAGCGCCCGCTCGCGCGCGCCTCCTGGCGACGCGTGCTGCGCGAGGGCATCCATCCACTGCTCACGCCGTCGATGCAGCGCGCCGTGCGGCGGCTGCGCGGCCGCCGCTCCAGCGTGCCGCGCTGGCTAGCGCCGGCCACGGCTGGCATCGTCGGCGAGCGCCGCTGGCAGGACAGCCTGCGGCGTCGCGCCATCTCCGCGCCGGGGCCGGCGACGCGCGAGCTGTGCGACGCGCTGACCCACGGCTACGAGATCGTCTTCGCCCTGGCCTGCCTGGCCTCGCAGAGCGCGCGCAACGGCATCGAGCTACGTCACCCGTTCTACGACCTGCGCCTGGTGGAGCTGCTGCTGGCCTTCCCGCACGAGCAGCGCTGCGGGTACGAGGAGGGCAAGCCGGTGCTCAAGCGCGCCATGGCCGCGTCGCTGCCGGCGCTGGTGCGCAACCGCCGCCGGCGCACCGAGTTCTCCTCGTTCGTGCATCGCGTGCTCATAGAGACGCATGGCCGGGAGATCCGCGCACTTTTCGCGGATTCACGCCTGGAAAGCGCGGCCGTCGTCGACGGCACGGAAGTACGGAACCTCCTGAAGGAGGCCGAACGAGACTGGTCGCTCCTGCGTCAAGTTGCTAACCTGACCGCCCTGGAGCTTTGGCTTCGACAGATGAATGGATGAGGCATGGTGATGGATTTCGACCCGAAGCAGCCCCAGGACGAGCTCCAGTGTCCGACGAAGCGCGCCTACGAGACGCCCAAGCTGATGGAGTTCGGCAACGTGCGCGAGCTGACGCGCGGCACCTCCACCAAGAGCAGCGACTTCCACGCAACGACGCGCCAGGCAGTCTGATCATGCCGCCGGCCCCGTGGTCAGCTACCTGCTGAGCGGCGTCGTCCTCGAGGCAGAGGAGCCCGTGTTCGGGCTCTGCGCAGCGTCACCGGCGGAGCTCGACGCCCTCGCCTCCGACGTGCCGCGCCTTCGCTTCGAGCCGCGCACAGGCGCGCTGGTCCCCCCACCACGATGGCTGCAGACGCGGCCGTTCCCCGACAGCGAGCGCCCGTGGCTGTCGGTCGGGCGCGTACCATCGGGATACTTCGTTCGCGTGCATGATCAGGCGGACTTCGTCTTCGACGTCGGCGCGTCGACCATCCTCGGCGCCAGCGTGCCCGGTGGCACCGTCGAAGCGCGTGACCAGCTGCTCGTCGATCAGGCGTTGCCGCAGGTGCTGCACGCCATGGGGCGCTTCGCGATCCACGCCAGCTCGGTCGAGTGGAGCGAGGGCGTGAACGTCGCCTTCGCCGGCAAGTCGGGCGCGGGGAAGAGCACGCTGGCCGCCAGCCTGGCGGGAACGCGCCGCCTGGTCAGCGACGACTGCTTGGCGGTGACGTTCGCCGATGGCCTTGCCCTGGCCCATCCCAGCTACGCGGCGCCGGTCGTCGAGCGCGACGTCGAGGACCATCGACCCGCCGAGGTCGGGGAA
>JBBJMR010000108.1:0-25598 GCA_037720395.1 Polyangiaceae bacterium | reverse complement strand
TCCACGAAATAGGCCGGGTCAGGGAAGGGGCTGATCGTCGAGGCCACGCAGGAAGACGATCACATCGGCGCGCTCCGCGGCATCCGCCAGGAAGAAGGGATGGGGAGCGTCGGCGGCCCGCTGGGTCGGGTCGAGCAGCTCCTCGAGGCTGCTCACCGAGTTGTCGTGGAGGAAGACGGGCTTGCGCGCCAGGTCCAGCAGCAGCGGCATGGCGCTGCCACGCGGCTGGTCGCGGTTGCTGGCATCGACCACCACCAGCTTGTCGTCGAAGGTGCCCGCGAAGTCGCGCACTGGCGCCAGGCCAGCCGCCGTGCGGTCGGCCAGCGTCGTCCCCATCCAGGCCGGATAGAGGTCCGGCCGCGGTGGCGCGTTGGCGAAGAGCTCGACGGACGGGTTGTAGGGCGAGATGTTCTGCGGGACGAAGAGGCTCTGGTCGTCGCGGTGACAGCCGGTGCACTCCGTGCGGAAGACGAGGCGGCCGCGCGCCCTGGCCTCGGGGTCCGTCGCCTCGCCAGCTGGCGCGGGAAGCGAATTCAAGTAGGCGTTCATGTCGAGCAGCTTGGTCTCGTCGACGCGCAGGCCGATGGGGGACATCTCCACCTTGGCGCCAGCTTGGAGGCCGACCTGCACCTCGGCCTGGCTGCCCACGAACGGGTAGCCGTTGGTGCCGCCCGGCGGCACGCCCAACGAGGCCAGGATGGCCAGGTAGTTGTCGACGACCTCGATCCCTGCCGCCCCGCCGCGGTCCATCATGAACTGCCGCCCGCCGGCGGTGGTCAGATCGGTCGGGTCGAGGAGCACCGTGTAGACGAGGTTGCTGAAGTTCTCCAGCATCTCGATGCTCCCCTCGCTGCCCCACGGTGCGGCCAGGTCGGCGCGGAACATGGGGGTGATGTGCATCGGCGCGCCGTTGCCGTCGGTGGCGTCGTCGAACATGCCGATCGGGTACAGCTCCGAATCGGTGAGGTAGGCATCGACCTCCACCTCCGTCGCCGCCGCCGAGATCAGACCCACGCCGGGCCCCTTTCGCGACAGGGACATGCCCATGTTCGCCTGGAGATCGAGGGCCAGCGTGGGGTAGTACGCGCGCGATGCCAGGCCGAGGGAGAGGATGCGACCGAACTGCAGGTCGTGGTTGGTCGGGCCGTCGACGCGCTTGCCGATGCTCCCGCCCTTGCCCTGCGGCTTGTAGACGCTGCCGTCGGTGATGCCGTGACAGAGGGCGCACGTCGCGCCCACCGACTCGCCGGCGTAGACGTCGTCGGGGTCGATATCGATGGTCCCGTTCAACGCGGTCACATTCCGCGCCGAGAAGCCGATGACCGCATTGGCCTCGACCAGCGCCTCGGTGGTCGCCGGATCGTTGAGCAGCGGGGCCTGGGCAGGCGACAGATCGGTGGCCAGCTCCGCGACCAACGCATCCTTCATCGCCTCGGGGATGCGGTCCGCGTCCACACTCAGCCCCTCGGCCAGCGCCATCAGCGGCGTCACGGCCGCCGCCTTCATCCCCTGCGGCAGCTGCACGACGCGCGTCCAGAAGCCTTCGTTGCCGAACGTCTCGAACCGGAACACCTCGCGGCCCTCGTCCGCGTCGCCGGTGGCGTGCTCGAACATGTTCGGGCCCGTCTCCGGACCGGCAGATCCGCCCAGCCCACCGCCCGCGCCACCCGCACCGCCGCTGGTCGCGCCCCCGCCGCCGGATGCGCCGGCGCCCATCGCGCCCGAACCCGTCGAGGACGCGCCGCCGGAGCCAGCCACGGAATCGTCGCTGCAGGCGATCCCCCCGGCGCCCGCGCACATCGCGAGCAGAAACAGCGTGCCGCCCGCGCGCACTCGATGGACCGTTCGACTTCGCATTCGCATGCTCTCCTCCGTACGCGCTCGCTGTCGCGCCGGAGACGCCGCACAGCACGGATTGGGCCGGGGCTGCGAGCGGTCGCGCAAGCCAGATGGCCGAGCGAGATCGGTAGCATGCGCACAGGCGCTCTCGACCGCGCGAAGGCGCCATTCCAGCCAATCGAACGCTGCTCCGGTACTGCCCGGCCCGCGGGTGTGCGGCGTGAACCAGGTGAAACCGAATTGCCCTCACTCCGTAGTGGTCTCGATGCGGCGCAAGAAGGGCGACGGTAAGGGCACGCAGGCGATGAAGAGCCTCGACCTGGAGAGCTTCTGGAGCCGGTTGCCCGCCTTCCGGGTCGTCGCCGAGCACGGGAGCCTTCCGGCCGCCTCGCAGCTGTTGCGCCTGAGCCCGTCGGCCATCTCCCGCAGTATCCACCTTCTCGAAGAAGACCTCGGACGCCCGCTCTTCAGCCGCGACGGCGGCCGTCTGCAATTGACCAGCAGCGGCAAGTGTTTCCTGGAGGCGGTGCGCCGGTCGATGCGACTCGTCGACGATGGGGCCACTGCGTTGCGCGGAGAGGAGCACGCTGGCCCCTTCCGCCTCTCGGCCCCAGCCGCGCTGCTCGGCGCGATCGCTGTGGAGGTGGTCCGACGGGAGCGCGGCGAGCATCCGGGCTGGACGTTCAGCCTCAGCTGCGATGGTGACGCGCGGGGCGTCGTGTCTGGCATCGTCGATGTGGCGGTTGTCGTTGCGCCCGGGCCGCCGAGCGACGAGCTGGAGGTCCACGCCCTGGGTGAGGTGGCGATGGGTGTCTATTGTGGGCGTGCACACCCCCTATGGGCGCGCCAGCAGGCCCCGGTGCCGGAGGTGCTGGCCCAACCGTTCCTGGTCAGCGCCGATAGCACCCTCGTCGCCGGCTGGCCGGCGCACTGGCGGACAACCACCGCGCTCGAGCTCGTCGGTGCCGAGGGAGCCGTCGCCGCCTGTGTGGCGTCGCTCGGCCTGGCCGCCCTGCCGTGTGCGATGGTCGCCGCACCGGTTGCTGCCGGCACCCTCCGGCAACTCCTGGCGGTGGTCGTCCCGCCGTTGCGGCTCCATGCGCTGCGCCGCCCGCTGCTGGCGGCCGATCGCGCCCGGCTGGTGATCGATCGCCTGGCATCCGTGGTTCGCGATCTGCCGGGCGCCACCCTCTGACGCACTCCGCTCGCCCGCAGCGCCCCGCGAGCCCGCGAGCCCGCGAGCCACGCAAGGATCGCGCTGGACGGCTCCGTGCGGCGGGGCACACTCGCCCGGTGACCGACGCGCGGCTCTTCACCATCGGCTACGCCGGCAAGACCCTGGCGGACCTCCTGGCGCAGCTCGGCGCCGCCGGCGTCACCCGCGTGGTCGACGTGCGCGCGCTGCCGCTCTCGCGCAAGAAGGGGTTCTCGAAGACGGCGCTGGCCGAGGCGCTGGCCGGCGCCGGCATCGAGTACGTGCACCTGCGCGCCGCCGGCAAGCCGTTCCGCGAGATCAAGAACGACACCGAGCGCTGCCTGGCGCTCTACGCCGGCCACCTCGACGCGCACCCGGAGGTCATCGCCGACGTCGAGGAGGCAGTCGCCGGGCGCGGCGCCGCGCTCCTCTGCTACGAGGCGGCAGCCGCGGAGTGCCATCGGTCGGTGCTCGCCCGGCGCATGGTCGCGGCGCGCCCGCGAACCGTGATGGACCTCTGAGCTGGCGTGCGCCGTTCGCTGACACGGCTCGACGGCTGCTTGCGGCGCTGTGCTCCTGCGCCCCATTGCGAGCCCCCCTCCGGCCTTCTAGGCTCAACGCCTCATGGCCACCTCGTTTCCGCCGGACACCGAGGTCGACACCAGGACGACCGCCCGCTCTCCTGACCACGCCGCTCGAGACCACGCACATGGCCAGCACGCTGCGCATCGTCAGCTGGAACATCGAGGACCTCGGCCGTCACCTGGCGCTCGCCTCCGCCTCGCCGCGGCCGCCGAAGCCGGAGCGCAAGCCGATGCCTCCGCTGGCCGAGACCGTGGCCCGCCTCGGCGACCCGGACATCCTCTGCCTGCAGGAGGTGCGGCTGCGCCCGCAGGACGATCTGCCGCTGCGCGCCCTCGGTGAACGGCTCCCCGGGTACCGCGCCGCCTGGAGTCTGTGTGACGACCCGCGCAACGTCACCTTCCGCGGTGGCCGCATGTACGGCGTGGTCACCCTGGTCAAGCGCGAGCTCGCCAGCGAGGCCATGCCGCGCCCCTCGTTCGACCGCGAAGGGCGCTTGCTGATGGTCGAGCTGCCCGAGCTCGGCCTGTGCGTGGGCAACGTCTACGCCGTCAACGGCACCAGCAAGCCGTACTTCGATCACGACCTCGGGCGCGTCTCCGGCACCCGCCACGCGCTCAAGCGGCGCTTCATCCAGTCGCTGGCCGAGCACGCGCGGGCGGTGCGCGATGGCGGCCTCGGGCTGGTGCTGGTCGGCGACTGGAACGTGTCGCGCACCGCGCTCGACACCTTCCCGCGCCTGCGCACCGAGGAGCCGCACGCCACCGCCCGCCGCGCCTTCGACGAGGAGCTGATCACCGGGCTCGAGCTGGTCGACGTCTTCCGCCACCTGAACCCCGAGGCGCGCCGCTACACCTGGTTCAACCGCGTGGTCCCGCCCGGCAAGCTCGACGCCGCGCGCGTCGACTTCGCCCTGCTCTCGGAGCGCCTGCTCGATCGCGTGGTCGAGGCGGACATCCTCGACGGACCGGAGCACCGCGCCGGCTCGGACCATGCGCCGCTCTCGGTGACGCTGCGCGTCCCCTGAAACGCCGAACGGCGACCACGCTCTGGCGGGTCGCCGTCCGTCGGTCTCGTTGTCCCCGGTTGCTCGGGGCTGCACGCGGGGCGGCAGCGTGGCCACCGAGCGCCGTCAGGGAGCGAGCTTGGCCACGAAGACGTCGCCCTCGCCGGCAGAGACGAGTGGACCCGCTCCGAGATCGAGCGTGCCTTCGAACAGGCCCGTCACGAAGAAGCCGCCGGTGGGGTCGGCGGCGATCCCCATCCCCGACTGATAGGCCTCGTCGCCGGCCGCGAAGCTCCACACGTGCTCGCCGCCGCCGTCGAGCACGGCCATCCACAGGTCCTCTGCTCCGCCCCACGGCAGCGCGCCGCCGCCGAGGTCGATGACGCCGCTGGTCGAGCCGGTGAGCAGCACGCGCCCGAGCCCGTCGACGGCGATGAACTCCGGGCTCTGCCACGCTTCGTCGCCGAAGCGCCGCCCCCACACGGGCAGGCCATTGCCGTCGAGCCGCGCGACGTACACGTCCATCGATCCGGCGCTGACGATCGGGTCCGGGAACGTGCCGAGCGTCCCCATGAACGACCCGCTGGCGACGACGCCGCCATCGGCCGTGGCGGCGAGGCGAGGGGCCCACTGCGCCTCCACGTCGCCAGCGTTGTAGCTCCACACGTGGCCGCCGTCGTGGTCCAGGCGCGCGAGGAAGACGTCGTCACTCCCGGCGCTCGTCAACGGCCCGCCCCCGAAGTCCATGGTGCCGTTGGAGTCCATGCCCAGCACCACACCGCTGGGCACGGCGGCGATGCTCCAGCCGTAATCGTCACCGGTACCGCCGAAGCCGGCGCCGATGAAGGGCTCGCACCCGCTGAGCCGTGCATAGAAGATGTCGCGCTGGCCAGCGCCCACCAGTCGACGGCCCCCAGGTCCGCCGTGGCACCGAACATGCCGATGATGTCCGTGTCGCCGTCGTCCTCGGCCGCGACCGCGCTCACCACGTCGTAGCCGGGGCCGCCGACGCGCGACGAGCAGATGTGGGCGCCGCTGGTCGGGTCGAGGGCGACCACGAAGCCATCGCTGTCGCCGGCGCTGCTCAGCACGCCGCCGCCGAAGTCCACGGCTCCCTCGAAGCTCCCGGAGACCACCACGTTGCCGTCGGAGCGGACCGTCAGGCCGAAGGTCTCCTCTGCCAGCGCGTCGCCCAAGGCGACGCTCCACAGGTGCGCCCCGCTGCCATCGAGCTTGGCCACGAAGACGTCGGTGCCGCCGTGGGACTCGAGCGCCCCACCGCCGAGATCGATGCTGCCCTCGAAGGTGCCGGCGACGTAGACGTCGCCGCTGGAGCTCGCTGCCACGCGATGGCCGCGCTGCATGCCGGCGCCACCGAAGCCCTTGGCCCACACGAGCGGTCCGCCGCCGCCGGCGCCGGCGCCGGTGGCCGTCGTGCCCCTGCGCTCCCGGCGGCCGCACCTCCGCCGCCGCTGCCCGCGCCGGGCCCCGCGCCGCCGGGAGCGCCGGCCGCGCTCGACGCCGCCAACGACGACGTCGCGTGCGGGTCGAAGGCGTCCCAGTCGTGCGAGCAAGCGCACAGCGTCGCCAGCGAGGCCATCACCGCCGCGCGATCCCACGGCGAGCCATGGCCGGCCACGTGTGCAGCCTATCAGGGCGTCGCGCGTTGCCGGGCGCCGGACAGTCCAGCGCCCGTCTGGAGCGACTGTGCGCCACGGTCGGATACGCCGGCAGCGCCGCGGTTCGGCTCGAGCACCGACGCCGGCACGCGCGTGGCGCGCGCCACCCAACGCAGCAGCGTCGGCCACCTCCGGGCGGCGCGCACGAAGGGGCGCTGCAGCCAGACCTGCACCACCGCGCGCGACAGCGGTGTGGCGAGGCGCAGCTGGCGGCGGACGTGCGCGGCCAGTGCGCGCTGGTACGTCTCCGCGTCGCCCCCGTCGAGCCAGGTCCGCGCCGCCAGGTGTGCGCTGTGCAGCGCGATGGCCATCCCGTCACCGGAGAACGAAGGGATGACCGCCGCCTGATCGCCGAGTCGCCACACGCCATCGGCGCGGTGCTGCACCAGACCGTAGGGGATACGCGACAGCGACAGCGGCCGCTCCCAGCAGGCGCGCGCGCCGCCCAGGCGCTGTCCGAGCAGCGGCGCGCGCTCGCGCATCCACGGCAGCAGCGACTCCCAGCGGTGTCCGAGCGCCGCGAAGCGCGCCTTGCGCACCACCAGGCAGAGGTTGGCGCGGCCGCCCTCGATCGGTTGCAGGCCGGCGTAGCCGTCGGCGAAGAGGTGCAGCTCCACGTGGCCGGCGAGCGCGCGCGCCTCGGCTTCGCCGAGCTCCCAGTGCAGCTTGAAGGCCACCAGGTCGTCCTGCTGGCCCGCGCCGCGCGCCCAGCCGCGCAGGTCGTGCTTGCCGGTGGCCAGGAAGGCCGCTCCGGCCTCGACGTTCGATCCATCGTCGAGGCGGGCGCGCTGTCGGCCGTCGATCGCCTCCAGGGCAGTCACCTTGGCGCCGCGCCGCACCTCGGCGCCGGCGGCGGCGGCGCGCTGCAGGAGCGCCTCGTCGAGCACGCGGCGCGACAGGCTCAGCGCCGCGAACGGCAAGGCCGTCTCGGCGACCAGGTCGCCGGCGCTGACACGCAGGCGCCCGAGGCGCACCGCACCGAGCGCGTCGAGGTCGAGGCCCAGGCCGCGGAGGTACTCGGCGCACTCCACGGAGATGAACTCGCCGCACACCTTGTCCGCTGCCTGCCGGCCGCGCTCGAGCACCGTCACCTCCCGGCCGGCGCCGGCGAGCAAGGTGGCCAGCGCCGCGCCGGCCGGGCCACCGCCGACGATCAGCGCGGAGGTCATGGCAGCTTGAAGCGCGACAGCGACCAGCGGAACGGCACCGCCCAGGCGGTCTCCACCGCGTGGCGATCGACGCCGGCCTCGCCGAGCAGCCGCTGCCAGTCATGGCGGGAGAACGCGCGCGCGATGGACAGCGGTCCATCGTGCTGCACGAAGCGATGCCAGCCGGCGAGCTTCGCCCAGTGGCGGAAGAAGTGGTACGGCACCGGGTGGCGGTGCAGATCGTTGACGAACCACGCCCGCGTCGCGGTCCGCTCCATCCACGACAGGAAGCGCACCAGCGCGTCGTCGCCGAGGTGGTGGGTGAAGAGCGAGCTGATGATCACGTCGATCCCGCCCTCCGGCTGGTAGGCGAAGGCGTCGGCGGTCACCCACTCGATGCCCTCCGCGCCGCGGGCCTTCGCCGTGGCCTCCACCGCCGCGCGCCGCGACCAGGGGTTGAGGTCCACCCCGGTGAGCTCCATGCGCAGGCCGCGCGCCGCCGCCCAGTCGCGCACACGCCGCAGCTGGTCGCCGTAGCCGCTTCCCACGTCGACCACGCGCAGCGCCCGGTCCTCGGGCCAGCCGCGGCGCGCGCGGAGGCGCTCGAAGAACGCCAGGGTGGGCCCGTAGGCCAGCGTGAGCTGGTTGACGCGCGCCAGGTCCTCGAGACAGGCGCGGAAGTCCTCGAAGGGCACGCGCTCGGTGTCCATCAGCTCGTCGGCGGTCGCCCGCCGCGCGAAGTCGATGCTGTCGGTCATTGGGCCACCGTGTGGAAGCGCATCGTCTCCGCCACCAGCCCGGGCCCGAAGGCCATGGCGCAGCCGCGCTGGCCCGCGCGCGCCGCGGCCAGCGTCCGCTGCAGCACGAAGAGGACGGTGGCCGAGGACATGTTGCCCATCTCGCGCAGCACGTCGCGAGAGCGCGAGAGCGCGATGCGCGGCAGGGTCAGTGCGCGCTCCACGGCATCGAGGATGGTGCGCCCGCCCGGGTGGACCGCCCACAGGTCGATCTCCTCGGGCCTGGCGCCGTCCAGCACCTCGGCGGCGCACGCCGCCAGCCCGTGCTCGATCGCCGAGGGGACCTTCCCCGACAGGAACATGTCGAAGCCGGAGTCGCCGATGTTCCAGGTGATGAGGCCGCGCGTCTCGGGCACGAGCACGCTGCGGAAACCGTCGATGGCCAGGCCCTCTGGCTCGGCGCTGACCAGCGCCGCCGCGCATCCGTCTGCGAAGAGCAGGAACGAGAGCAGCTGGTCCAGGGCGACCGTCTCCTGCAGGTGCAGCGAGCAGAGCTCGAGGCTGACCAGCAGCACGCGCGCGCCGGGCTCGGAGCGGACGATGTGGTGGGCGAGCTTCAAGCCATTCATGGCCGCGGAGCAGCCCATGAAGCCGACCACGGTGCGCTCCACCGATGGGTCGAGACCGCACCGCTCGACGATGTCCATGTCCACGCCGGGCGCGTAGAACCCGGTGCACGAGGTGACCACCAGATGCGTCACCCCCGGCGCGCTGCCCAGGCGCAGCCCATTCACCGCGCGCTCCGCGAGCTCCGGTGCATGCGTCTGGTAGGCGCGCATGCGCTCGGCGGTGGTCGGGTAGCCGCCCCCCGCATAGAAGCCGCCGCCCGGTGTGCTCTCCGGGTGCTGCTCGGGCGCGAGCACCGAGTACCGATGAGCGATCTGAGCCTTGTCGACCATGCGCGTGAAGACGCTGGCCTGCCGGGGATCGACCGCGCGCGTCGCGTGGCGCACGAATGCGTCGTGGACGTCATGCGCCGGCAGCGCGGTGGCAACCCGATTCAAATAGGCAGTGATCATCAGGGAGCAAGCCCTTTAGAGCCGCGGAAGTCGTTCGCCGTCGGGCACATCCCGATATGCACGCCCGCTCCCGGTGCTAGGTGGTGTGAGCCGGAGGCCGCGCTCGATCGCGGGGTGCCGGCGTGGAGAACCCCATGGAGCAGGCTGGTTTCGGCAAAGCGGTGAAGGCGATCGTCGCCTTGTACGATGAGGCCGACGGCACGGTGATGTCCGCTGTGCTGTACGCGCGCAAGCGTCGCCGTCGCAAGAAGGCCTCCGACAACCTCCGCTTCCTGGAGAAGGCCGTGCGACGGGTGGCGGATGCGCAGCAGGGCTTCCACGAGAGCTACCGGGAAGGGCACGACAAGTCGAACGGCAAGAAGCGCGACGGCTGGGTCGGTGACCTGCCCCGCAACATCCAGCGCGCTGGGCGCAAGGCCCAGAAGCTTTTGACCAAGTAGCTGCCCGCGCACGCGGCCGGCTGCCCACCCGACGGAGACCGACATGAATCAGGACCCACAGAAGCAAGGCGTGGCCCCGGACCGCGTCCCCGACGCCCTGGTCGTGGACCTCGGCAAGCAGGCCAAGAAGCAGCTGGAGCGACTCTTCGCCGGCGAGGGCGCCCTCTATGGCGAGGTGAAGTCGCTGCTCGGCGAGCTGCATTCCTCCGGCAGGCTCCCCGCCTCCGCGGTGCCGGTCGTGATCGTGGTGCGCGAGAAGCGGGGCAAGAAGAAGAAGGGTCGGATCGCCTTTCCGGGTCTGTAGCGGATAGCGGTCGCGCGTGATGGCGCTCCTGGCGCGCCCTTCGGTTCCCACGAATCTGGTGGTGCCCGGTCGCGGCGCACGCCCCCGCCTCGCGGACGCCCCGCCGCTGCGCTTCCGCGGGCCGCGCATCCTCATCGGGCTGGGGACGCTCCTGGTCGCGACCTGGAGCGCCAAGCTCATCGGGCGCTACCGCCCGGCGCGCGCGGGGCGCTCCCTGCGCCAGCTCTTCGAGCGCCTCGGGGGGCTGTGGATCAAGCTCGGGCAGCTGCTCTCGCTGCGCGTCGACCTCTTCCACGCCGACTTCTGCGCCGAGCTGGCGCACCTCCAGGACCGGGTGCGCGGCTTCCCCGCCGAGCAGGCGCGGCGCTCGGTGGAGGCCAGCCTGGGGCGGCCGCTGGAGGAGGTCTTCTCGTCCTTCGACCCCATGCCCTTCGCCGCGGCGTCGATCGGGCAAGTGCACCTCGGCACCCTGCGCGCCGAGGGCGTCGAGGTCGCGGTCAAGGTGCGCCGCCCGGAGATCGCCGCCACCTCGGCGCGCGAGCTGCGACTGTTGCGGCGTGTGGTGGGCGTCCTCGACCGGCTCGGCGTGGCGCCCAACCTCCGCTTCTCGGGGCTGGTGGTGGAGCTGGAGCAGGTGATGCTCGAGGAGCTCGACTACCGCTACGAGGCCTCCAACCTGCGCCGCATGCGCAAGACCCTGCGCGCGCACGGCATCCGGGTGCCGCGGGTCTTCCTGGAGCACAGCGACGCGGGCGTGCTGGTGATGGAGCGCGTCGTCGGGTTGCTGATGAGCGACTGGATCCATGCCCAGCGCGTGGCGCCCGAGGCGCTGCGCCGCTGGGAAGCGGAGAACGGCGTCGAGCCGCGGCGCGTGGGGCGCAAGCTCATCACCTCGCTCTTGCGCCAGGTCTTCGAGGACAACCTCTACCACGGCGATCTCCACCCCGGGAACGTGGTGCTCCTGCGCGACAGCGGGGTGGCGCTCATCGACCTCGGCACCGTGGGCGTCACCGACGTCGACTTCCTCGACAAGTACCGGCTCTTCATGCGCTCGGTGGGTGCCCTCGAGTTCGCCAAGGCCGCCGACACGCTCATCATCCTCGGGCGGAGCATCCCCACCACCCACGTCGCCGACCTGCGCGAGGACCTGGTGACCGAGCTGCGCAGCTTCTCGGCGCGGACCTTCGTCACCAAGCTGCCCTACCACCAGCGCTCGATCTCCACGGTGGCAGCCACGCTCATCGCCACCCTGGCGCGCTACCGCTGTAGCCCGGACTGGTCGTTCCTGCGCATCCGGCGGGCCGAGCAGACGCTCGACGCCTCCATCGCCCACCTGGTGCCGGACCTCAACTACACCAAGCTCGTGCGTCGCTACTTCCGCGCCGCCGAGCGGCGGCGGGCACGCGCGCTGCTGGCGCCGCAGAACGGCGTCACCCTGACGGTGCGCGCCGCGCTGGCCGGGCACGAGCTGCTCGCCCGGCGCGTGGAGGAGGCGACCTTCGCCGCCAACCTGCAGCGGCGCGCCGCCTTCGGCTTCGAGGCCACCACCAGCGCGCTGACCTGGGTTCTGGAGACGGTGACCCGCGCCGTGACCTGGCTGGCGGCGGCGGTGGCCATCGCCTGCGCGCTCCTGCTCGCAGGGCGCGAGGTCCCGGCGGCGCAGGCGATGGCAGCCTGGGTCGCGCCGCTGGAGCAGGTCGCCCCTCGCTCCAGCGCTTGGCTGGCGCTGTGGCTCTGCATCGCCGCCTGGTCCCTGCTGCTGCTGCGACGGCTGCGGCGCCGGCTGGCGTCGCCGCCGGCGGAAGGTGCGCGCTGACGATGTGCGCACATTGACCACCCGGTGGTCGAGCCGGAAGGCCTTCATCGGGCCGTTCCTGGGCGCGCTGCCGGTCACGCACGGCTCCCGGAAGCTCGGATCGGCCGCGGGCCGGGCGCATTTCAGTTCCCGCCCCGCCCGCCGATTGAGCATGTCGTGCAGCAGCGCCGGTTCCGGAGTTCCGCCCGTCAGCCCCGAGGCTTCACCCTCACCGAGCTGATGATCGTCGTGGCCATCATCGGCGTCCTGGCCGGACTGGGCGTGACCGGCGTCCGCCGCTACCTCTCCGCGGCCAAGACCGCCGAGGCCCGGCAGTCTCTCGGCGCCATCGGCCGCTCGGCGGTGATGGCTTACGAGCGCAACGAGGGCGCCTCCCAGACGCTCACCCCCGGCACCAGCAGCAGCACCACCACGCACTCTCTGTGCACCTCGGCCACCGCCGTGCCGACCACCGTCCCCAAGGGCGTCAAGTACCAGCCCAACGCGGCGCAGGGGAAGGACTTCGAGACCGGCTCGACCACCGCCGGCTGGCAATGCCTCAAGTTCAGCGTCAACCAGCCGGTGTACTTCCGCTACTCGTACATCGTCGGGACGAGTGGTCTGCTGGCCACCCTCAACCCGGCCAGGCCCACCAACGCCAACGGCTTCGAGGCCGGCGCGTCGGGTGACCTCGATGGCGACGGCACGGTGAGCAGGTTCGCGCACACCGGCCTGGTGAACCCCACCACCAAGCAGGTCAAGCTCTCGAGCCGCATCTACTACGAGAACGAGACCGAGTGATGGACGTCGCTTTCGAGGGCCCGATCAGCGTCGCCCCGCGCTCCATCCGCAGCATCCCCGTGACCGAGGGCGCCGGCCTCTCCCGCGGAGCGATCGTCATCCGCCGCGCCGCCGCGCTCGTCGGCCACGTCGGGGTCTACGAGTTGGCGCCGGGCGGAAAGTATCTGGCGGCGCAATTTCGCGCCCGCGCCGAGGCGCTGGGCGGGGCCGGCCGGGGCGGCGTGGCCCGCATCCAGCGCGTGCGCGAGCTGCGGCCCGACGGCAAGAGCTTCACCGCCGACTGGTTCTCGGTGGGCACCGTCGACGATCTCGGCGCCCTGAGCTGGGACCTGGCCAAGCGCCTCGAGCTGGCCACCGCCGTCGGTCGCATCCTCGAGGCCCTGCACCAGGCGGGGATCATGCTCGGCGCGCTTCGCCCCGACGACGTGCTCTTCGACGACGATCTGGGGCCGGTGCTCGGCGCGGTGACCTTGCCGGGCAGCGGCGATGCGCGCGACGCGCTCTACGCGGCGCCCGAGGCGCGCAGCGGCACCGCGCCCGACGCGCGCTCGGACGTCTTCGCCTTCGGACAGCTCCTGCACTTCGTCCTCGGCGGCGTCGACCCCGAGCCCTCGCAGGACCTCGTGCCGCTCCTGGCCGCGCTCAAGGAGCTGCCCGCCGGGCTCTCGCGCATCGTGCGCAAGGCGACCTGCCTCGACCCCACCATGCGCTACCCGTCGATCGGCGCCATGCTCGCCGACCTCGAGCGCTACGGCTCCCTCCCCGAGGTCGGCCTGGCGCACGCCGACGCCGAGGAGCCCAACAAGACGGGTCTGTCCATGCGCACCGGCGCGCGGCGCCCGCCCCCGTGTGCGCCCGCCGCGCCTGCCATCCTGCCACGCTCGGCTCCGCACCCGGGCCTCCGGGTAGCCACGGTGCCGCTGGGCGAGCGGGTGCGGCGCTTCCGCGCCTCGCGCGCGTTCAAGCCCTTCGCCGCGGGCTCGCTGGCGCTGGTCACCGTGTGCCTCATCGTCGGCGCCGCCGGCTTGCTCGGCGTCGGACGCAGGATCGAGGACGCGCGCCTGGCCTCCGCCACCGACTCCGAGCGCGCCGAGCTGGTGGCCTCCATGCACCAGGGGGGTCGGCGCGACTTCGCCGGTCAATCGATGGCCGCCGCCAACCTGCGCAAGGCCGACCTCTCCCACGCCGACCTCGGCGGGTGCGACCTCTCCGGCGCCGACCTCGGAGAGGCCAACCTGGCCTACGCCAACCTGGCCGGCGCGAAGCTGCAGGGTGCCAAGCTGCAGGGTGCCGACCTGACCGGGGCCACCGTGGACGCCACCCTGGCGGCGGCCAGCGCCGAGTGCAACGCGCAGACGCGGCCCCCGAGGGCTGGGTCTGCAAGGGCGGGCACCTGGTCACGGCCGGCGCCTCGCGCGCGCACGCGACCCACGACGCCACGCACTGAGCCGCTCTGCGCTCAGCCGCCGCCGAGCGTGAAGGCGAAGCAGGTCGGCAGCAGCACGGTAGATTCCTCCAGCGTGAAGCCGCCGCCGTGCGCCTCGGCCACCAGGCGGCAGAGGTGGCAGCCCGGCTCCGACCTTCGTCTTCCCGCCCAGGATGGCGGCGCCGCCGAGCCGATCGAAGAGCTGGTCGTGCTCCTCGGCGGACATCGAGGGAGCGGTGCTGTCGACGCGGACGCAGACGCCCCCGCCCTCGGCGGCGCAGCTCACGCGCATGGTCCCTCCCGGCGGCGTCCGCTCGAGCACGTGCTCGGCGAGCACCTCCAGCGCATGGCTCACCAGCGGCGCGTCCACCGAGAGCGCGGTCTCGGGCAGCGCCCCTGTCTCCAGCGTCACCTCGAGCGGCGCTGCCATCACCCGCGTCCGCGCGCAGACGGGCTGGGCATCGGCGCGCTCCTCGTCGCTGATGCCGGCGGTGGAGATGACGAACTCCAGGTTCGCGCTGATGACCATCATCGGGCTGCGCATGTCGTGGATGAAGCGCGACGCCATCTCGTCTCGCGCGCGCTGCAGCTCCACCAGCTCGGCGTTGCGCCGCCGGAGCTCCCTGACCACCGCCCCCTCGGCCTCCGTCACGCCGCCGGCCGCCCCGTCCTCGGTCGCCGGGGCCGCGCTGGACGTCGCGGCCTCCACGGCCCCCGCGGCGCAGGGCGAGACGGGTTGCCCGCCATCGCCGCCGCTGCCCGCGATATCGCCCACCAGACGATCATGCAGACTGGCACCTCCGAGTCCAGGGCGACGTGGCCTGGACCGGATCGACCCGCCATCGACATGAGGCCGCCAGCGAGCGCGAGCGCGACGAGGAGCTTGCGCTGGAGCGCGCCCGCCAACCGCGGGTTGCCGGCGAAGGTCCTGGTGCCAACCCGGGGCTGCCTGGCGTAGCATCGCCGCGACGCGCGCCCCTCGACGCACCGCTTTTCCGCGGCGAGCTGGCGCATCGGGGCAGCGAAGCAGGGTTTGACACGCGTCGAACGATGCCCAGCGCGCCCGAACGGAGGCCCTGCCCGGCGGGCGTGCCCCGTGCAAGGGCACCGGCATGCGCATGTCTCGCCACGGCCGGTCCCTGGTGTTCCTCGGCTGCGCGCTCCTGGGTGCCGTGGCATGGCCGAGCTGTGCCTCCGGTGGGGCCGGCGGCAAGGACGACGGCGCCGCCACCGAGGTGACCGGCGCCGCCGGCGGCAACAGCCCCGGGTCCACGGGCGGAGCGACCGGCGATCCCGCTTCGGGGCATGGCGGAGGCGGAGGCGGAGGTGGAGGTGGAGGCGAGGCCGGCGCCGGCGGTGACTGCGCAGGCGACGGCTGCGGCGGCTGCGCCCCCGAGAACTGCGGCGGCTGCAGCACCGACGCCGAGTGCGGCGGTGCGGGCGTGCCCTACTGCGTCGCCGGCGAGTGCGTGGCGTGCAAGTCGTCGAGCGACTGCGATGGCCTCCAGTGTCTGGACGGCTTCTGCGACGAGGGCAACGAAGGGGCCTGCGCCAGCGACGCCCAGTGCGCCGCCGAGGATCCGGAGTGGCCGTACTGCGTCGCCGGCGAATGCGTGGAGTGCATGGCGGCCGGCGACTGCAGCGGCGGTGCGACCTGCGTCGACGGCTACTGCGAGCTCGCCGGCTGCAGCAGCGACGCCCAGTGCGCGCAGTTCGACCCCTGGACGCCGATCTGCGCGGGTGGCGAGTGCGTCGAGTGCACCTCGGACGCCCACTGCGCAGCCGTGGATCCGACGCTTCCCTACTGCGGCGCCGATCTCTACTGCGGGGAGTGCAAGACGGACGCGCAGTGCGCCGGCAACCCCAGTGGCCCGACCTGCTTCGACGGCTTCTGCGAGTAGGCGTGGGCAATAGTCGCCCTCGGCGCCCGGCACCACGTTTGCACAGCGCGTCAGCCCACGATGGGCAGACGCAGCTCGCGCGTCGCCACGCCGTCGACCTGGTATCGACTGTCACCGCCCTGGAGCCAAGCATGAGTGTCTCGAAGCCGGATGGCGCGGATGCATCGGTCGGCGAAGCGCCGCCTTCACCCGACGGGTCGACGACGACCGGAGCGCCCGATCTCGCGGACGTCGATCCGGTCGGTGGCACGCTGGAGGCCCCGCCGGAACCGTCCGGCTCTGCGGAGGCATCCCCAGGCGTCGCCGCGACCGCTGTCGACACGCCAGCCCCGCAAGCGCGCGCCAAGACCAAAGGCGTGGCGGACATCGTGTTCGTCGTCGATGTCAGCGGCAGCATGGCCCCCTGCATCGATGCCCTGCGCAAGAACATCGAGACCTTCATCGGTTCGTTGAGCCGCGGCGATGGCAACACCGCCCCGCCGGTGCGCGATTGGCGCGGGAAGATCGTCGGCTACCGCGACATCGAAGCGGCCGAGGGCGAGGGCTTGCCCTGGTTCGTCGACAACCCGTTCGTGCGCGATGTCGATGCGCTCAAGGGGCAGCTGGGCACGTTGAAGGCGCAGGGCGGCGGCGACGAGCCAGAATCGCTCCTGGACACCCTCTACAAGGTCGCTTCCATGCAGGCCACGCCCAAGGGATCCCAGACCGAGGACGCGGAGAAATGGCGGTATCGCAGCGACGCCGCGCGCGTGGTCATCGTCTTCACCGACGCCCAGTTCAAGGAGACCATGAGCATCCCCGAGGCCAAGGGCGGCTCGCTGCAGGACGTCGCGAACCTGATCATGGCCAACCGCATCATTCTCAGCGTGTTCGCGCCGAACTTCGAGGGGTACGACCGGTTGAGCCAGATCGACAAGTCCGAGTGGGAAGTGGTCGAGTTCGAGGGCCTGAGTCCGCAGGAGGCCCTGGAGAAGTTCACGTCCGACCCGGTCAACTTCAAGACCACACTCCAGCAGCTCGCCGCCAGCGTCTCGCGCTCGGCGGAGACTGTCGCGCTCTAGCAGCCCCCGCGTCGTCGCGCCGAGCGCCGGTCATGGCAAAGAAGCTCAAAGTCGGTGACCTGGTCCGGGGGTATCGGATCACCAGGGTCTTCGGGCCGGGCATGATGGCCATCTCCTACGCGGCGCAAGGGCCACGCGGGGAGAAGGTCTTCTTCAAGCAGTACAAGTCGCCCGCCCCCACCGTCGTCTGGTACCCGGCCTTCGTCGCCTATCAGAAGGAGCTCTCCGCCCGCGTGCGCTCCGGCAAGGCCGCGCATTTCGCCGTCCGTCAGGTCGACGCGTTCGAGGAGCGCTGGGGCGGGCCGTGCTACTTCCAGGCGTACGAGTTCGTCGAGAACGGCGCCGACTTGCAGCAGGTGCTGGACAAGGAGCGCGAGCGTCATCGCCTGACGAAGTCCGCTCCGGCGCGCGACCCGGCGGTGTGGGCGCGTCACGTCACGTGGGCCAAGGTCCTCACCGCGGCCATTGCGGCGTTGCACGAGGTGAAGGTCATCCACGCCGACCTCAAGCCGGCGAATGCCTATCTGGTCGAGGACCCGACGATCGGATCCGGCTACCAGCTCAAGCTGATCGACATGGACTTCTCGTTGCTGACGGATCGGCGGGCGCCGTGGCATGGCTTCCAGGGCTATCTCGGCACCGACAACTATCGGTCACCGGAGCACCTGACGCGCGGGTCGGTGCCGGTGCCGGCCTCGGACGTGTTCACCTGCGGGTTGATGCTGTACGAGCTGCTCGCCGGCGAGCATCCGTACTGGAGGGACGAGCAGGCCGAGTACGCGGCGCTGGTGAAGGCTCACGCCGCCAGGCCCCCGCGCTGCTCGGGACGATGCCCGCGCCGGCGCTCAATGCCGAGGTGAGCGCGGCCCTGCACCGTTGCCTCTCTCCCGATCCCACCGCCAGGCCGAGCGCCGCGGGCTCGGCGCCCTCCTGAGCGGCCGTGGTGCGAAGCGCCCGCTGCCCGCCACCACCCCAGCACGTCGTCCCGGAGGGCCGGCGGCTCCAGCCGCACGCGCCAAGCCGGCCGCCGCAGCGGCTCCTGGCACCAGGGGAGAGCCGCTCACGTCGGAGGGCATCGAGCTGCTCGGTCCCGACGGCCGTTCGTTGGAGTTCGGCGTGCGGACCGAGCTGGGCAAGGCGCTCGTGCGTCAGCTCGGCCCCGAGGGCGAGCTCTGGGACCACCGCCAGTGCGTGCTCGAGCGCTCCGCTGAACGGCAGTGGGTGGTGTCGCCGATCGCGGGGACCACGAACGAGACGCTCGTGAATGGCAAGACGCTCACGGCGCCACATCCGCTCCGGCACGGCGACGTCATCGCGGTCGGCCGTCAGGCGAAGGGCGTCATCCGGATGCCGCTGATGGCGCGGGGGCGCTGAATGCATACGACCGACGGTTCGGAGATGGACGGCAGCCCCGTCGAAGAGTCGGGCACGGCCACATCCACCAGCGCGGGCGGCGAGGCTGGCGCGCCGGAGCCCGACGCCGCGGCAGGGACGCCCGCGATCGAGCAGCCGGCAGCCGTCGTCGTCGATGGCCCGCCCAGCCCGACTCCGTCCGGCCCCGTGGCGGCGACGCCACCGGTGCTGGAGGTCCGGGACCTCGACTGGCAGGCGATCCGCAAGGCGGTCGACCCCGCGCCCATCCGTGCCCGCATCCAGGCCACCGTCGAGCGGATGGAAGGGCTGCTCGATGCCGCCGGCGGCCCCGGCATGCTGTTCGACGCGGACCGGGCGCAACCCGACGACCGCGCCATCCGCGTCTCGGCCACCGACGATGGCAGCCCGCTCTGGATCATCGGGGACCTCCACGGCGACCTGCTGGCGCTCGAGGCGGCGCTGGCGCAGATTCGTCGTCAAGCACCGACCGGCGACACCCCGCCAGCGCGCATCGTCTTTCTCGGCGACTTCATCGACGACGAGGGCCTCGCCCTCGAGGTCCTCCTGCGGGTGTTCGAGCTCATCGCCGAGGCGCCGCAGCGCGTGTGCGTCATCGCAGGCAACCACGACGAAGCGCTGTCGTACGACGGGACCCGCTTCGCCTCCAGTGTCTCGCCGTCGGACTTCGCCGACTTCCTGAACGCCAACCTCGGCGACGAATGGATCGTGCGCGCCGGCAAGCTCGCGCTCCGATTGACTGCGCACGTGCCGCGCGCGCTCTTCTTCCCCGACGGATTGCTGGTCTCGCACGGTGGCTTTCCACTGGCAGACCTGCATCCGGCGCTCGCCGACAAGGGCGACTGGAACGATCCCGCATGCCTGGCCGACTTCGTCTGGGCCCGGGCGCACCCCAAGGCCCGCAAGAAAATGCCGAACCGCTTCTCGCGCGGGAGCCAGTTCGGTTACGAGGATTTCGCGGACTTCTGCGCGCTGACGGCGCGACTGGGGCGACCGATCACCCACATGGTCCGCGGCCATGACCACGTCGAAGAGCGCTACGCAATCTATCCCGCTTATCGCGCACACCCGGTGCTGACGACGGTGGCGCTGTCGCGCCGATTGAACCGGGAGCGGTTCGGGCCCTACGTGTGCGTGCCTACCCTGGCGCGAGTGGTCGCCGGGTCCCTGCCGCAGGTTCACCGGCTCTTCCCTCCGGCGGACCTGGTAACGGAGGTCTTTCCACCGCCCGTATCGGGCGATGAAGCAGGAGCTGAACCCAGCGGGAGTGCGCCGACATGAGCGTGGTGCTGCGTTGTCCGAACTGCGGCACCACACAGGCCACGCCCGGTGAGTGTGGAGCGTGCCACGAGGCGCAGGTTCGCTACTTCTGCACGAACCACGAGCCTGGCCTGTGGTTGGATTCGCCCGGGTGCCCGAAGTGCGCCGCGCGGTCGGCCGAGGCGGAGCGCAGGACACCCGCTGCGCCCGCTGTGCCAGCACGACGGCGTTCGGCGCGACCTGCCCGGGCCCCGGTATCGACCTCGGCGCCGCCCGCTCCGTACTCGCCACCGGATCCGCCGGCGCCCGCTGTCGCTCCACGGGCCGGGCGCGCGCGATTGCGTCCGGTCGATGACGAGGAAGAGCTCGAGCCTCGTGCCGCACCGCCGGCGCGGTGGGAGGAGATGCTCCGGGGCGCCGTTCTTGCCCGCTACAGCCGGCCGGAGGCCGCGCCGGACGGTGAGAGCGCGTCACCGCTGCGGACCCTGGGCGGATGCCTGATGCGCCTGCTGCTCGTCGCCGTCGTCCTCGTCCTCGTCCTGGCGGGCGCCCTGTACCTCTTCGGGCGCACCCTGCTGTAGCGGGCCGGGGATCGAGGAAGGCCGACGAGCCTCTTCACGCGTTGCACCTCCCCCTTGTTCGCGGTCCGGCGTCTATCCGTGCCGCGCGCCCCCGTTGGCCCTGCTCCCGTCCCCGTCGGCCTCCACCAGCTGCAGCAACCCGCCCGAGAGCGACAGCAGCGCCTCCGCCGTCTTCAACGTCTGTCCGCTGCTGGCCTCCGTCTCGCGCGTCGCCTGTGCGGCGCTGGCGATGGCCAGGTTCACCTGCTCGATGGCCGAGGCCTGCTGCTTCGTCGAGAGCCCGATCTCCTTGGCCGCCTCGGTCGACGTCGACACCTCGGTGCTGATCTGCTGGAACGCGCCGGAGATGTCGTCGAACTGTCGCGCACCCGCGGCCACGGCGCGCGACCCGCTGTCGGTGCTCTGCGTGGCGGTGGCCACTGCGCCGCGCACGTCGTCCAGCAAGGTACGCACCTCCTTGGTCGACCCGCCGACGCGATCGGCGAGGCGACGGATCTCCTCTGCCACCACACCGAAGCGCTGACCGGCCTCGGCCGCGCCCACCGCCTCGATGGTGGCGTTGATGGCCAGGATGTTCGTCTGCTTGGCCAGCTCCGAGACCAGGTCCAGCACGCCCTCGATGCGGTCGGCCTTCTGCGCCAGGTTCCCCATCTGGCCGACGAGCGTCTCGACGTCCCGCTTCATGGTTGCTGCCGCCTCGTTGCCGCGGACGACGGTGCGGCGGCCGAGCTCGGTGGCCCCCGAGGCGCGCGCGGCGATGCCGGTGACACGCTCGGCGATCTCCGCGATCTGCCGGGAGGTGACCAGGAGCTCGCTCATGGTGGTGGCGATCTCGGTCATCGCCGACGCCTGTTGCTTGGCCGCCGCCGCCTGCTGGTGCGCGGCCGCCTGCAGCTCGGTTGCCGATCCGCGGATGTCGATCACTGCGGTCGACACCTGGCGCGCCAGGGTGCCGGAGATGAGCCAGCCCACCACGGCCACCAGCGCCAGCCCCAGCATCGGCCCGATCAGGAGCACCGCTCGCGCGCGGGCGGCGCCGATGTCTGCGCTCTGTCGTCTCGTCGCCAGCAGGGCCTCCTCATCGCGCTCCATCTCGGCGACCACGGCGCGCAGCTCATCCATCGCCAGCCTGCCCGTGCCCTCGGCGACCCTGCTCGCCGCCGCTTCCGCTCCGCTGTCGCGGCGCGCCTGGAGCACCCTGGCCATCTCGACCAGCTTGGCGGCGAGGGCCGGCCGCAGCCGCGTGCTCAGCCGTTGCTGCTGCTCGGGATTGTCCGCGGTGAGCCGGGCAACCTCGTCCACCGCGCGACCGATCCTCGGCAACGCCTCCTCGTAGGGCCGGAGGAACTCCGGTTTGCCAGTGATCAGGTAGCCGCGGTGCCCGGTCTCGGCATCGACGACGTAGGCCAGCATGCCGTCGAGCTGCTTCTGCACCTCGTAGGTGTGTCGCACCCAGGCGTCGTTGTCGTTCATCTCGCGCATGCTCCGGTGCCCGACCAGCGACACGATCCCCAGGATCAGGATCGGTATGGAGAAGCCGAGGGCGAGCTTGCGCCCGAACGTCCAGTGCATGTTCATGGTCATCCCCCCCGCACGGGAGCAGCTCGCCGCGCTCCAGGCCCCGAGCCAGCGCTCGCGTGCAGATCTCTGGGTGTACAAGAAGGACGCGTACCCCGTCTGGTTCGCCGAGCGCCGGTGCGAGCGGACCCGGGGCCATGCCCTACGCGACAGCTCGATCGTCGGGTGACTCCCTACGCGTCTCGGGTGTGGTTGGGTATCGCTCCAGCCGTCGCGGAGCGGCCGCTAAAGGGACGCCTCGCACGGACCGATGGAATCGGACAGGACGGTGGGCCGCGCGTTGGCGCTGCGGCCGAAACACAGGGGGTGCCCCTCGAGGTCCGACAGGCCTCGCTCGCTACCATCCTTGCGATCGTCCCAGAAGAAGGTGCTCTTGAGCTCATTCATGATCCCGCGATCCCACTTGCTCCTCACCGTGCTCTTTCCGCTGCTGGCCATCGCCTGCAGTGACGCGGACACGAACACCGATGCGGCGGCCGGGCCGAGCGGGTCCCCCGGCGCCGGCGCCAGCAGCAGCAACGGCGGCAACGGCAGCGGCGCCAACGGCGGCGGCGGCAACGGCAGCGGCGCCAACGGCGGCGGCGGCAACGGCAGCGGCGCGAACGGCGGCGGTGGCGACGGCGGCGCTGCCGGCGGCGGCGCGGTTCCGGGTGTCCCGGTGCCTCTCGGCGAGGCCGGCAACTATGTCATCCTCGCCAAGACCGGCATCTCCAGCGTGCCGGCCTCCGCGATCACCGGCGACGTCGGCATCAGCCCGGCAGCAGGCACGTTCATCACTGGCTTCGCGCTGACCGCCGACGCCAGCACGCAGTTCTCGACGTCGGAGCAGGTCACCGGCAAGGTCTTCAGCGCCACGGACGCGGAGCCGACCCCGGCCAACCTCACCACCGCGGTCGCCGACATGGAGCTGGCGTTGACCGACGCCGCCGGTCGCGCGCCGGATGTCACCGAGCTCGGCGCTGGCGACATCGGTGGCATGACCCTCTCGCCCGCGGTCTACCGCTGGGGCACCGGCCTCCTCGTGCCCACCGACCTGACGCTCACCGGCTCGGGGACCGACGTCTGGATCTTCCAGATCGCGCAGGACCTGAACGTGGCCAATGGCGTGCAGGTCACCCTGGCCGGCGGCGCACGCCCCGAGAACGTCTTCTGGCAGGTGTCCGGCAAGGCGGAGCTCGGCACCACCTCGCATTTCCAGGGCATCGTCATGGTCCAGACGTCGGTCGCGATGGGCACCGGCGCCTCGCTCGATGGCAGGCTGCTGGCGCAGTCCGCGGTCACCCTCGACCACGCGACGGTCGTGCAGCCCTCGCAGTAACGACGCCCGACGACCCACCCTGGCGCGCGAGCGGCGGCGGCCGGCCGGCAGGCCCGACGCCGTCCAGCGCGCGCGGACATCAGACGGAGAGAGATGAACCTCCCGACGCCGCTCCGCCCGCTCGCGCACCGCGACTTCCGCGTCTACTGGGCGGGGCAGCTGGTGTCCCTGGTGGGCACCTGGATGCAGCAGATGGCGCTCGGCTGGGTCGTCACCCGGCTCACCCAGCGCGCCGTCCTGGTCGGCGCGCTCACCGTGGTGGGCACGCTGCCCATGGGCGTGCTGGCCTTCAAGGGCGGTCAGCTCGCCGACCGCACGAGCCGGCGCAACATCCTCATCGTCACCCAGGCGGTTCTCGGCCTGCTGGCGGTCTCGATGGCCACGCTCTCGTACACGGGCCACCTCGATCTGACCTGGGTCTTCGTGCTGTCCGCCCTCCTCGGCGTGGCCACCGCCTTCGATCTGCCCGCGGCGCAGGCCTTCGCGCCCGAGCTCGTCCCTCGCCAGGACATCCCCCGCGCCGTGGCCCTCATGCAGGCCATCTTCCACGGCTCGCGCTTCGTCGGGCCGGCCATCGCCGGCCTGGCCATCGACCGCTGGGGCGAGGCGAGCGCGTTTCTTCTGAACGGCCTGTCGTTCCTTGCCGTCATCGCCAGCCTGTTGCTCATCCCACCGCGGCACCCGGCCGCGGCAGCGCCGGGCGCTGCGCAGCGCGGCGCGGGCGGCATCGGCGTCGGCTTCACCTACGTCTGGAGCGACGCCACGCTCAAGCGCCTGCTCCTGCTCATCGTGGCCTGCATGCTCTTCGCGTTCCCGTTCGTCGTCTCGCTGATGGCCTACTACGCGCGCTACGTGGTCCACGCCGACGCCGCCCAGATGGGCCGCATCATGAGCGCCTCCGGCCTCGGCGCGGTCGTCGGCTCGGGCATCCTGGTCCTCGTCGGCGCGCGTGGCTGGCGTCCGCGCATCGCCATCGGCATCGTCCTGGTGAGCTTCGGCGTCGTCGGCCTCGGCTTCGCGCGCACGCCGGAGGTGGCGGCGCTCCTGGTGGGCACCATGGCCGTCGGCACCTCGTTCTACCTGGGGACCATCACCCAGGTCGTGCAGCAGCGCGTCCCCAACGAGATCCGTGGCCGGGTCATGGCCATCTTCATGATGGGCATGATGTCGGTGATGCCGCTGGCCAGCCTGGGGCTCGCCGCGCTCGCCGACCTGGTGGGACTCGATCGTCTCCTGGTGGCGTGCGGCGTCGCCTTCGGGGTCACCACCACCGTGCTCGCCCTGACGCTGCCGCGCGAGACCGCCGTGCCGGCCGTGGAGTTGCCCGCCCCGATCGAGTGATGCCCGCGGCCGCGGTTTGGCCGATTTCAGCGGCTATTGCAGGCAGGCGGACGGTTCGGTGGCGTCCGGGAAGGAACCGGCCGGCCCGATGGAGTAGGGTGGATCACCCTCTTGCAGACTCCCGAGGCACTCGCGTCGCTCGTCGACGAAGGCATCATCGACCGCGTCGTCAGGCCCCTGATGAGCGGCAAGGAAGCGCAGGTCTTCCTGGTCGAGTCGCATGGCGAGCTGCGCGTCGCCAAGGTCTACAAGGACGCCATCAACCGGAGCTTCAAGAACCGCGCGATGTACACGGAGGGTCGAAAGACCCGCAACTCCCGCGACCAGCGAGCCGTCGACAAGCGCTCGAAGCACGGCCGCTCGCAGGACGAGGACGCCTGGAAGTTCACCGAGGTGGACATGATCCATCGCCTCCACGCTGGAGGCGTTCGGGTGCCGATCCCGCACGCCTTCATCGACGGCGTGCTGGTGATGGAGTGCGTCGTCGATCCCGAGGGCAATCCCGCCCCCCGCCTCGGTGACGTGGCCTTCGATGCCGAAGGCGCGCAGGCCATCTACGACCTGGTGATCCGCGAGGTGGTGCGCATGCTGGCGGTCGGCGTCGTCCACGGGGACCTGTCCGATTTCAACGTGCTCGTCTCCGGGGACACGCCGGTGATCATCGACTTCCCGCAGTCGGTGGACACGGCCAAGAACACCAATGCCC
The DNA here is from genome assembly GCA_037720395.1 of Polyangiaceae bacterium. Lineage (GTDB taxonomy): Bacteria > Myxococcota_A > Polyangia > Polyangiales > Polyangiaceae > JBBJMR01. The sequence goes on along the minus strand of JBBJMR010000108.1, from coordinate 429 downwards.
GGCGGCTCTTGATCCGTGACGTCGACAACCTGCACCGCTTCCTGACTCGAAGCGTACCGACGGCGCGCCGCCGCCCCTACGCCGAGGAGATGTGGGAGCTGCACGAGAACAATGCCCTCACCGCCGAGACGGTCCTCACGGGGAAGTACCGGGCCTCGGAGCGCCGCGCCAGCGGCGACTCGGTGTTCGACCTGATCCAGGAAGCCGACCGCGACGAGCGCCAGCGCCGCGACGCGCTCGGTCTGCGCGGCGGGCCACGGCAGACGTCGGCGCGACCGGCGCAGCCGTCGCAGCCGTCGCAGCCGTCGCAGCAACCCAGCAATGCGCAACCCCCGCGAGACGCGCAGCGACTCCGTACCTTCGAGCCGCCTCGACAGGCCCGAGGCGGCTCCCCGCATCCGCAGCAGCGGCCGCACGGTGAGCAGCGGC
>JBBJMR010000348.1:0-8763 GCA_037720395.1 Polyangiaceae bacterium | reverse complement strand
GCTTCGTGCGAAGGAGCTCCCCTCCGGCGGGGTTACAGGGGCGGCACGCCCCTGCGCCTGTCGAGCGGCACGCCCCTGCGCCTGTCGATTCCTCAGTACTCGGCCTTGGCCCAGCGCGACGCGTTGGGGCGCTGATCGCGGCGCGTGATCTTGGAGTAGATGACGTCGAGGTTGGCGGTGATATCCAGGTAGAACTGCGCGCCCGGGCTGTAGAAGATGCCCCGCCGCTGGCCGTCCTCACCGATCCAGTAGGTCTCGTTCGAGTACCCGAGCGCGACGTCGACGACCTCGTAGATCGGGTAGCTGAGGGCCACGTCGAACGTGGTCAGCGGCTGGTACCTTGTGCGGCTCGGGTCCTGAGGGATGTCCGCGCAGCCGCCAGGCGCAGTGTCGACCGGCGCATCGCAGCCCCCGGATTCGAAGTCGTGGCGGAAGTTCGCGATGAGACGTGTCTGCACGGCGACGGCCAGGTCCTGGTAGATCGGCATGCCGACGGTCAGACCGAGCGTCAGGCGATTGGTGTCGTAGGCGCGGCCGCTGAGCACATCGGAGTCGAAGACGTTGCCGGATGCGTTGGTACGGTCGCGGAACGTATCGGTGAACGTAGGCTGGTTGGCGCGCGAGAAGAGGTGCGAGTACGTCCCGGTGGCGCCCACGGTGACGTTGTTGAGGCCATCGGCCTCCTTGCCCAGGAGCTTGATCTGCTGCTTGGCTCCGAGCGAGAACGCGGTGACCAGGTAGCGGCCCTGGGTACGGCTGATGTCCGAGGTCGGCAGCACCAGGCGCGTCGTGAACGAGCCGCTGGTCACGTACTCGCCGGGATCGCGGCCGCCGTTCTGCCAGAGGGTGCGGTTGTAGCGGGCGCCGAGCTGCATGTCCTTGAACAGCGTCTCTCGGTAGTCGACCGTGTCCGGGGCGTTGGTGAGCTCGGTGTGCCAGCCGATCTCGGCGAAGACGTTGACCTTGTCCTTGGGGAGATCGACGAGATAGAGGTTCGGCGTGAAGAGGAAGTCCCAGCCGTAGAAGCCGTCCTCGCCGCCGATGTTGTCGCGGCCGATGCCGACCTCGGTCGTGGTCACCGCCTGGTTCCACGTGAACGAGGTGCCGCGCCAGACGAGCGGCTTGGCGCCGCCCTCGGTCGTCGCCGGCGTGGTGGTGGTGTCGGCGATGGGGCCGACGCCGAGGCCGAGCTGCACGGGCGCCGGGCCGCTGCTGGCGGGCGCGGGCTCGGGCGGCGGAGGCGGCGGCGTGTTCTCGACCGGGGGCGCGGGCGGCGGCGCGGCCTCGGGCCCGGGCTGCGCGCCGGGGCGGGCGCGGCGGGCGCGACCGGCGGGGGCGCGGGCGTTCCGGGCACGGCGGCGCCGGAGCCGCCGGCGCGGCGGGCGGCGGCGCGTTGGGATCCACGGGCGGGGCGTTCGGGTCCGCGGGCGGCGCCAGGGGCGCGCCGGCGTCGACATCGGGCGGGGCGTCCTGCGCCAGGGCCAGGCCGGAGCTGGCGACAAGACCGGCGAAGGCCAGCAGGCTCGCGCGGCAGCTCCGCGCGGCGACGTGACCGATGTGGAACTTCATCTCGTTCGACCTCTCGACCGGGGACCGGTCGGCTGTTTGCCCGATGGCTCCCGCGCTCGTCGGCCACCCGAAGCCGAAGCGTGGTCACCCCTGAACATTGCCCAAGGAGCGAGGCCCGCATCGCACGATGGTTCCACCGCGTCAACGCGTGCCCCGCGCGTAGCGAAACACCAAGGGCGACGGCAGAACCGTCCCCGCCACGGTTCAGTAAGCAGGAACCGTACCTTCCGAGGCGTCCCGCGAACCGGCGGTGATCGTTGGTGAAGCCGGATCGTCGGCCGCTCGCCGTTACCCTGCTGACGGATGGAGGTCGTGCCGATGCTGACGAGGTTCCAGGTGTGTGCCGAGCGCGATCGCGTCCAGCGCCGCTTGCGGCGCCGCGCGCGTCCACGGTAAGGCTCGGGCCATGGACTCCTCCGCGCGCAGCGGCTCGCCCGGGGGGGAGGGACCCGCCCAGCGCGCGAGCGAGATCAACGCGCTGCTGGGCCGCGGCACCCAGTTCGAGGGCAAGCTCTTCTTCGATGGGCGCGTCCGCATCGACGGCGGTTTCCGCGGCGAGATCCGCGGCGACGACGTGCTGGTGATCGGCGAGGGCGCGCTGGTGAGCGGCGAGATCCACGTCGCCACCTGCATCGTCACGGGCGGCGAGGTGGAGGCGAACATCCGCGCCCGCGACGCCATCGAGCTCTACGCGCCATGCAAGGTGACCGGGGCGCTCCACGCCCCGGCGATCTTCATCGACCGCGGCGTGCAGTTCGACGGCACCTGCAAGATGGCCCCGCTCGACGACCCGACCCCGCTGGCCGCCGACGGCGCGGCGCCCGACTCACCCGAGGCACCCCCGGCCGATGCCGTTCCCGCGCCGCCGGATCATCCCGCCGAGCCCTGACGGTCGGGGGTCGTGCGCACCGAGGGGGAACAGCGAACGATCCAGGGCGGCCGGGGCGCTCGACCACGGGTCCACGTTTACCCACATTCGACGACAACGACCTTCACACTCCGACCCAACGCGGCACAACCGTAAACTGCGCGACACGCCTGTCGTGAACCTGCGGAGCCGCCGCAGCGAGCGGACCCGGCACACTCGGCGACAACAGCCTGGTTTTGCGCCCTTGCGTCGGTTCCAAGAGCGCGCGTCTTGACCGGCATCGTCGGCACGGTAGGTGCAGAACCCCCCGGGCGAAGCAGGAGAGTGGGGAAGCGGGGAGCCGGTCGCGGCGTACTCGACCCCGGCTCAAGCTCCCCGCCGAGTACCCGTTTCATTCACCTCGTAGAGAGACGACATGAAGCACGCCGTCACCGTCCTCGCCGCCGCCGTCGCCCTGTCGTTCTCCGCCGGCGCGTTCGCCGAGGACGACGAGGTGGCCACGCTGACCGCCCGCGCCGGCAAGGCGCTCCGCTACGACGCCAGTGCCCCGGAGCCCACCACCAGCAAGGTTGGCTGGGGCGGCGCGGCCATCCTGGTCAACGCACCCATCGCCGAGGTGCGCAAGGTGGTCAGCGAGTACCGGAGCTACGAGAAGTTCATGAAGCCATTCGACTCGAGCAAGCTCATCTCGAAGAAGAACGGCCAGAGCGAGGTCTATCTCCAGGTCCCCGTGGCCCACGGCGCGGCCAAGGTCTGGGCGGTGGTGAAGTTCGCGCCCCCGGTGAAGGACGGCGACAGCGAGAAGATCGTGGCCACCTACGTGAAGGGCAACGTCGACGCCTTCGGCGCGGTCTGGCGCCTGCGCCCCACCGAGGACGGCAAGACGGTGCTCAAGCTGGAGCTGCTCGTCGATCCCCAGCTCCCCTTCCCCAACTCCATGGTCACCGGCGAGCTCAAGTACGCGGCCGACAAGGCGGTGACTGCCGTGCGCGATCGCGTCGAGAAGATCCCGAGCGCCGACAAGAAGCCCTCCAACGTCGCCAAGCGCTGAGGCGCGCTGCAGGTCCCACGAGGGCGCCGCCCTACGCAACCATCGGGCGTCGCGGCGAGCGCAGCAGGCGTGCGCGACGGCGCGACGCGAGCCCGAGCTTCGGTGGTAGACCGGGGGCATGCGGCTCGTGCCCACGCAGACGCACCTCGACGGCGCGCTGGCCGCTGGCGAGTCGGGCGCCACCCTCCGTGGCGCGCAGCGTGATCTGCTGTCGGCGCTGGCAGTGCCCGGCGATGCGCGGCTCGGCTCGCTGACGGCCATGCGCGCCGCGGCGCGCGCCGCGCTCGAGGCGGCCGAGGCGACCGGCGTGCGCGAGCCCGCCCTTCCCGAGGAGCCCGCCGGGCGCGTGGCGCTGGCCCACGCCGTCGACCAGGCCCTGGGGCGGCTGCGCCGGGGCGGAGCTTCGAGCGCGGATCTGCGCGCGGTGGGCAGCCCGCGCGCCGCGCGGCTGGCGGCGCTCCTGGACGCGGTCGACCTGTCGCTGCGCAGCGCAGGCCTGCTCGACCCGCGCGCCGCCGGCGCCGAGCTGGCGCGCCGGCTGCGCCGCGCGGACCCGGCGACCCGCGCCGAGCTGGTCGAGGCGGACATCGACATCGAGGGCACGCTCGGCTGGGAGGCAGACGACCTGGCCTGGGTCGAGGCGCTGCACGGGGCCGCGCTGGCGCGCGGCGGGCGCGGTGTGATCGTGCACCTCCCTCGTCTCGGCGCCTCGCTTGGCGGAGACGGCGACGACGAGATCGCGCCCATCGCCGACGCGCTGGAGCGGCGCTGGGCCAGCATGTCCGACGCGCCCGACATCGCCTGGGCCGCGCCGCAGGAGAGGGCGCAGCCTGCGGCGGCCATCGAGGCCAGCACGCGCGACGGCGAGGCGCGCGCCGTCACCCGCGTCCTGCTCGACGCGCTCGCCGGCGGCGCGGCGCCGGAGACGCTGGTGGTGCTCGTGCCCGACCTCGACGAGAGCGCGCTCGAGCCGCTGCGCGCCGCGCTCGACGCCGCGGCCGTGCCCTTCGCCGAGCCGCGCGGGCGTCCGGCCACCGGCTCGCCGGAGGCGCGCGCGGCGATGGCCCTGCTGGCGCTGGCCGAGGGGCCGGTGACGCGCGACCTGCTCATCGAGGTGCTGCGCGCGCCGGGCGTGCACGCCGGCTGGTGGACGGAGACGGCCTCCGAGGCCGGCGCGGCCGCGCGGGCCGCGCTGCTCGCGCATCGTCTGCGGGACGTGCCGGTGGCCGTCGATCGCGGCGGTCGGCTCTTCGTGGACGCGGTGGCGCGCCTGGCGGCGACGAGGCCGTCGGAGGCGTGGATGGCCCGCGCGCTCGAGCGCCTGCTCGGCAGCACCGGCTGGTTGGCCGCGGCCTCGAGCCGCGCGGAGCTCGGCGCGCGCTTCATCGACCTGGTGGACGTGCTGCGCCTCGGCCGTCCCTCGGCCGGGGCGCTGGGCGCGGCGTTGCGCGCCGAGGAGGCCGCGTCCGTCGGTCGCGGGCGCGTCGCCGCATCGGCCACCCCGGCGCTGGCCGCGCTCGGCTCCGGCGCCGCTGCGGTGCGCGCGCTGCGCGAGGCGGTGGCCGAGGTGCTGGAGGCGGCCGAGGTCACCGGCCTCTCCGCCGCACGCTGCACCCCCGCGGAGCTGAGCATCGAGATCGAGCGCGCGCTCGCCGCCGGCGCCGGAACGCAGGGCGCCGCGGCGCGCCGGCGCAGTGCGGATCGCGCGCGCGCACGAGCTGGGCGGCGTCCGCTGCGAGCTGCTGGTGGTCACCGGCCTCGAGGCACGGGCCTACGGGGGCACCCACCCCGCCGGCGATGCCCTGCTCGACGAGGCGACGGCGCACGCGCTCCCCGTCCCCTCCCGCCCGGCATCGGGCGCGGAGCCGCCAGCTGGCGCCGCGCCGAGCTGGCCTGGGCGGTGGCCGGAGCGCGCCGCCTGGTGCTGACGACGGCGCCGGCACGCGAGGGACACGCCCTGCCCTTGCACCCCTTCTTCACCGGCGCCGCCCGCGCGCTCGGCACGCGCCGCGAGCCCGCGGCGCGCGTGGTCGCCGCCGCCTCGCGCCTGTCGACGCGCGACGCCGAGCTATGTCGGCTCGCCGCCGGCGGGCTGCCGGCGGCAGACATCGCCGGGCGGGTCGCCGCCGAGCGCGAGCGGGCGCGCTTCTTCCTCGATCCGCGCCTCGGCCCGGAGGCCTACAGCGGGCGCATCGTGCCGCGCGACGACGCGGACCGCGCGCACCTCCTGGCGTGCGTGGGGGCAGCAGCGCCGATCAGACGTTGGGGGTGACGCACATCGAGGGGGCGGCCCGCTGTCCGTTCGCCGGCTTCGCGCGGCGTGTGCTGAAGACGCGACGCGCCGAGGATCTGGGCGAGGCTGCCGACCCGCGCGAGCGCGGAAACCTGGTGCACCGGGCCCTGCGCGCGCGTTCGAGGCTGCGGCGCCGCTGGCGCACGGCGACCTGCGCCGCGCCGTGGCCGCCGGCCACGCCGCCGCGCTGACGGCGCTCGGCGCGCGCGAGCGCGGGCACCGCTGCGCCGCGAGGCCGCCGAGCAGGCCGCCGACGAGGCGGCGCTGGTCCTGGCGCAGACGCTGCACGAGGGCGAGGCGGTGCGCTTCGCCCTCGCCGAGCTGCGCTTCGGGCCCGGCGTGCCGGCGCCCTGGGCGGCGCTGGAGCTCCGCGGCGACGAGGCGCCGAGCGTGTTCATCGATGGTCAGATCGACCGCATCGATCGCAGCAGCGATGGGCGGGTGGCGCGGGTGGTCGACTACAAGACCGGCAAGCCGGCCGGTGCCGCCGAGCACGGCGTCACCGCGCTGCAGCTCCCGCTCTACGCGGAGGCGGTGGCCCGCGCCGTGGGCGCCCCGACGCTGGAGGCCATCTACCTGCGCGTGCGCCAGGGCGGCGCGGTGGAGACCTTCCCGAGGAAGGCCGCCGAGCAGGTGATGAGCGCCGAGCTGCGGGCCACCGCCATCGAGAGCGCGCGCCGCGCCGTGCTCCGCATGTGGGCTGGCGAGGTGGCGCCGCGGCCGCTCAAGGCCGCGCAGTGCACGCGCTGCGACGCGCGCGACGTCTGTCGCCGGCCGGCGGTGATGCCCGTCGACGACGACGAGGAGCGATCGTGACCACGCCGGACGCCCTCGGCGCGCTGCCGCTCGGCGACGCGCGCATCTTCGCCTTCCAGCGCAACGTGGTGGTGGCCGCCAGCGCGGGCACCGGCAAGACGCACCGTCTGACGGGCCTGTACCTGATGCTGGTGCTGGGGCTGACGTCGATGGGGCAGGACGCGGCATCTGCGGCGCCGCCGCTGTCGCCGGAGCGCATCGTGGCCACCACCTTCTCGCGCGACGCGGCGCAGGAGATGTCGCGCCGCATCGAGGCCGCGCTGCGAGCGGCCGCTGGCGGCACGCCCGGCGAGCCGCTGCCCTACGCCGAGGTCATCGCCGCGCGCCAGGCGGCGCTCGGCGTCCTCGTCGCCGAGGGTGAGCTGCGCGAGCGTGCGGCGCTGGCCTTGCGGCGCTGGTCATCGGCGCGCATCGACACCTTGCACGGCTGGCCGCGGACATCGCCCTCGGCAACGCCCTGGCGCTCGGGCTGCCGCTCGACGCGCGTGTCCTCGACGAGGACGAGGCCAGAACCTCTCCGAGCTGGCCGTCGACGAGGCGCTCGGCGCGGCGCTGACCGGCGGGGGCGCGCTGGGCGAGGCGGCCCGCGACCTCATCGCCACCTCCGGCGGCGTGGCCGCGGCGCGGCTGGACATGGCCCGGCTCTTCGACCGCCTCGACGAGGAGGGCGCCGCGCCAGCCGAGCTGGCGCGCGTCGACCACGGCGTCGAGGTGGTGCGCCGCGCCCACCAGCTGCTGGCGGTGGTGCGCGCCGCGGCGACGGCAGCTCGGCGGTGCGCGAGCTGGCTGGCGACGCGTGGCGGGCGCTCTCGCCGTGGGCGGCGGCGCTGGACGGCGGCGGTGCGCTGCCGCCGCTGCCCGCGGAGGCCACCGAGGCGGTGGCACGCTCCTCGGCGTCCGCAAGCCGGGGCGCGGGCCGCGCTCCGACGGCGACGATGCGCTGTTCGGCTTCGTGACCGACCTGGAGGGCAACACCAAGGCCGACAAGACCACGCGCCTGCTGGCGCTGCTCTCCGCCGGTCCGCGCCTGGTCGGACGCGAGGCGGCCATGGTGGCGCTGCTCGAAGACGCGCGGGCTCGCTTGAGGCGCGCCCGCACCCGCGCCGGCGGCGTCTCGTTCGGCGACGTGCTGCGCGCCGCGCGCGACGCACTCCGCGATCACCCCGCGGTGAGCGCCGCGGTGCGCGCCGGCATCGACGTGCTCCTGGTCGACGAGTTCCAGGACACCAGCCGCGTGCAGCGCGACCTGGTCTACCTGCTCCGCCAGCGGCCCGGCCTGGGACCGCAGCTGCTCGACGAGAGCCTGGCCGCGCGCATCGAGCAGCATGGCCTCTTCCTGGTCGGCGACCGCAAGCAGTCGATCTACGCCTTCCGCGGCGCGGACGTGAGCGTCTTCTGCCGCGTCTGCGCCGAGCTGGCCGGGCGCGAGGCGGGGGTGGCGCTGGCGCTCCCCGAGAGCACCTGGCGACCGCTGGCGAACGACCCGCCCCGGGCCGACTTCGTGACCTTGCAGGAGAGCCGGCGCAGCGGGGAGCGCCTCATCGCCTTCGTCAACGCCTTTGCGGAGCGCGATTTCCTCGGCGACGGCGGCGCGCCGCGCGACTTCGAGATCCGCTACGGCCCGGGCGAGCGCCTGCACGCCTTCGACGGGACGGCCGCCGCGCGAGCGAACGACGAGGTGGTCGTGGTGGACGACGACGGCGCCACCCCCGAGGGCGCCGAGGCCCTGCTGCAGAGCGCCACCGGTCCGCTGCGCGAGGCGCTGGTGGCGGCGGCGTTCCTGGCCAGACGCGCGCGCGAGCAGCCAAGCTTCGCCTGGCGCGACGCGGCCATCCTCACGCGCCGGCGCAGCACCATCCCCCTCGTCGAGCTGGCGCTGTCCCGCCTCGACGTGCCCTACGTGGTCGCCGGGCGCGCGCTCTTCGAGACGCAGGAGGTCCGCGACGTGGCTGCCGTGCTGCGCCTGCTCCTCGACCCGCGCGATCGTCTGGCGCAGGCCACGGTGCTGCGCGGACCGATGGTCGTCTTCCCTAACCGCGCCTATTTCCTGTTCCATGGCGTAATGTATACGTTCGGCGATTGGGGCGCAGCTGAGATGTGGCCAGGCCAACCCCGGCTGGAAATGCCCAACCCCAATAACCGCGCGACCGGCCTGGACATCGAAGT
>JBBJMR010000347.1:0-8815 GCA_037720395.1 Polyangiaceae bacterium | reverse complement strand
CGTGCGCAGTATCGCGCCATCTGGGGTGTCCACAAAACCGGGGGATGATCAGTGCTGTCCGGGGACCTCGGGCGCCCGAACAGCCCCGTGCTCCGGGACTACGAGACGTGCTGGGACCGCGGGCGCCCCGTGGACCTGGTGGTCCTCGAGTCGACCTACGGCGACCGCCGCCACCGGTGCTCACACGACGACCTCGAGCGACAGCTCGAACGTATCCTGCGCCGCGCCATCGAACGGCGCGGGCACGTGCTCATTCCGGCCTTCGCCATCGGTCGCACCCAGACGCTGCTCTGGCACCTGAACGCGCTGGTCGAGGCCGGCAAGTTGCCCGCGCTCCCTGTTGTCATAGACAGCCCGCTAGGCTTGCTCGTCACCGAGACATACGCGCGCGCACGCGCGCTCTACGACGCCGAGGCCTTGGCGCGCCTGGCCCGCGGGGATCTGCCCCTCGACTTCCAGAACCTCTACTCGGTATCCCGTAGCGCCGACTCGGCGCGCCTGCGGGACGTGGCCGGCCCGATGGTGATCATCGCGGGCTCCGGCATGTGCACCGGCGGGCGCATCGTGGGGCACCTGCGGGAGCTCGTGCCTCGGTCGTCGACCACGGTGGTGTTCGCCGGGTACCAGGCCCGAGGCACCCCGGGTCGGGCCCTGCAGGACGCGGGCCGCCGCGGCGCCGCGTCGGTGCGTCTCGACGGAGAAGACCTCGCCGTGCGCTGCCACGTGGACACGCTCACCGGCCTGTCGGCACACGCCGACCAGCGCGAGCTCGTGCACTGGCTCGGCTGCATCCCCGAGGTGCGTCGCGTCGTGCTGCACCACGGGGAGCCGGCGGCACAACACGCGCTCGCCGCAGCCATCCAGTCAGCAGCGCAGAAGGGGGGAGCGGCGGCATGAGCACCACCGGCATGCTCGAGGTGCGCGGCAGCATCTCGTTCGAGCAGTTCTGGCCGATGGGGACTTCGGACGCGGACACCACGAAGATCGTGGTCGAGGTGCCCCGCGACGGCTTCCGCTACCGCACGCCCGGCGCGAGTAGGTTCCGGGTCACCGACGACTTCCACCGCGTCGTGGTCATCGGACGCGCCGGCCGGCGCGAGCCGGTGCGGGACGGCAAGGTCACCATCCGCCTCCAGGGGATCGACGCGCCCGAGCTGCACTACCGGCCGCCGAGCGCGCTGGCTCGCGCGGCCCGGACGGCCCAGCAGCACGCGGCCTACCTGGCGTGTAACCACGAGTACCGCCAGCCGCTGGCGGAGACGGGCACCGTGTCCCTGAGCGCGCTGCTCGCCGGAACACGGCGGACGACGGTGCCGTGCGTGGTGCGTACGCTCGTGGGCGAGCCGGGGGATGTCTTCGACACCTACGGCCGGCTCGTCGGCGACGTCTGGATCGATATGAGCGGGCGCGAGGTCGACCTGAACCACTGGCTGGTGGAGCACGGCTGGGCGGTCCCGGCGTTCTACAGCTCGATGACGGCCGAGGAGATAGACACGCTCCGCCAGCTCGCGGCCACGGCCGCCCGCGGTCGCCGCGGCGTGTGGAGACATCTGGATGGCAGCGGCGCGCGCTTCGACTGGCGGCGCCGCTACCGGGGCCGGGGTGCCACGTTCAGCCCGGCGGCCGACACCGGCAACATCCTGCTGCCCAAGCTGTTCCGGCGGCAGTGCACTTGGGCCGTCAACCGCCGCTCGCGCATGGTGCGCGGCACGTTCGCCGAGTACCTCGCCGAGCGGCCGGAGGGCTGTTACCTCACCGACGAATTCCTGGAGCAGGGCGTCGAGGCGTCGAGCCATCACCGGCTCTCGGACTTCGTGACCTCGCGCGGAGAGTTCGAGCTCCGCCCGCCGGAGCTGGTGTTTCAGGAGGCGGCAGCAACGCTCCGGCGCCTGGATGGAGGGGCACCTCGCTGGTGACGGGGCGCACGGGAGCGTCCAGATGCGTGCACACGATAATGCGCAGTCTGCATCAATAGATGCGCATCATCGTGTCTTGAGCGACTGCGACGCGCGGGCGAGCTTCATCCACGAGGATGAGCGCCGCCAGCGACGAGCAGGAGTTCATCCGCAGGTTCGGCCAGCGCGTCCGGTCGGAGCGTCTCGCCCGCAAGCTGTCGCAGGAGAAGCTGGCGGAGAAGGTAGAGCTGAGCCGCGGCGAGATCTCGAAGATCGAGCGGGCCAGGGTCACGTGCTCGATCGGCATCGCGTACCGGCTGGCGAGCGAGCTGCGCGTCGGCGTGTCGGAGCTGATGCAGGGCAGACCGCCGACCGAGGGCGAGCTGATGGTGCGAGCCGCGCTCTCGCTCGTGGAGGAGGCCGAGCACTACCGGATCGCCGGTCTGATCGCCGTCGCCGCGCCGTCGACGTTCGGGCGGCACGAGGCCGCGGCGCTCCTGCGCCGACCGCGACCGAGGAAGATTTCTGCACGGAAGAAGTGACCGTCCGCGAGACAGGGAGGCCTCCATGGCGACCAAGGACCCATACATCGAGCAGCTGGTCGATCGCGCCGTCGCCCCTTACCGGGGCAAGCTCGCGGTAGCGGTGCTGGAGGAGCTCCGCGAGCTCCTCGGCGACGCGCTGGCTACGCACCCCGTCGTGTCCCGGTTGGTGGAACGCGGCAGGCCCCACGAGAACGTCCTCCAGAGCGACGAACAGGAGCGGGGCGTCGGCCCCGATGACGGCTCCCGGGGCAGCGGAGCGAGCGCGCCGGCGACCGGGGTCGTGGTGCCCTTCGACAAGGGGCGTGGCCGTGGCTGAGGACGCCCCCACCCCGCTGACCCCGGAACAGCAGCGCCTGGTGGCGAGCACCGTCCATGTCGTCGATGTGGTCGCGAACACGCTGCGGCGCACGTACGGCTCACGACTGGACTTCGACGAGATGAAGGCGCTGGGCCGCGAGGGCCTGGTGCGCGCCGCACTGACGTTCGTCGCGGACAAGGGCCTGTCCTTCGCGGCCTTCGCCTGGTGCCGGATCCATGGTGCCATGCTCGATGCCATCCGGCGCGACCAGCGCCGCGGAAAGGTCAATGCGGCGCTCCGGCGCGCCCTCGACGACTTCGCGGAGGCGCCTCGGGATGCCGGGGACTACAGCGACACCGACCAAGAGGTGGACGCGCATATCGACGCGGCGCTCTGCCATGCGATGGATTCTGCGGTTGTCTCGCTCTCCGTGCAGGCCGCAGAGTCAGCCGAGGAGGCCTTCGTCGAGATGGAGCTTCACAAGGCGGTGAAGGAGGCCGTCGACGTGTTGCCGGACGCGTTCCGCGACCTGGTGCGGCTTCGGTACATCGAGGGCCGCGAGATGGACGAGGTGGCGCGGACGCTGCGTGTGGGCGGCGCCACCGTACGGAGGCGGCAGGCCGAGGCCATGACTCGGATCCGGGCGCAGCTGGCTGCCGCGGGGCTCGTCTAGCCTCGTCGACATGCGACGTACAAGCTGTGCCGCTGGCGCCGATGACCATGGATAGCCGCGATGCCACCATTGTGCTCGGCCCCGGCGTGGCGTCAGCGGGATCTGTGCAGTCTCCGCGGTGGCGTTTCTCGATCTGAGCTATTGGCCTAACCAGTAGCTCCGGTGCCCGCTCCGGTCGTTCCGAAGCGCAAGGTGGATCAATTGAGAACCGATTGACAGCCGAACGCCGCGGCTACCGCGGCCTCTTCGTCGTTTTGCACCGTCGTGCAAGACTCGGGGCAGAGGATGATCTTCTGCGGCGCTGCATTGTTGTCGTAGTACCAGCCCGGGCCGGCGCCACAGTCGACCAGATTGTCGGCGCGCGGCAGCGTGATGGGTTCGCCGGCTCCGCCGGGCGTGTAAGTGAAGTTCACCTGGTCGGGCACCACTTCATCGCCGCTAGGCGGTAGCGGGATGGCGAACTCGCAGCCCAGTGCCGCGGCGCGGATCTGATTCATCGTCAGCGCGAACTCTTCGATGTCGTCGGTGACGTCGTGAGCCGCGACGGTGCCGCCCGCCTCGGCGATATCGTCGAGGTTCGCCATCGTCGCGCCCTGAACGCCGATGACAAATGTGTGCACGCCGTTGTACTTCAGTGCGCTCTCGGCAGTGTCCTCGAGGTCCTTGATCATCTGGTTGACGCTGTCGTCGCTGCAGCAGCACGGGTCGCCATCCGTGGCGAGCACAACATTGACCTTGTGCGTCGGATGCGCGTCCTGATACGCGGTCGCGAGCTGCAGCACGCCGGTCAGGGCGGCCAGAGTGGGCGTTCCCGAGCCGGTGGGCTTGGCCGGTATCTTGTTCGTCAGGTTGAACGCGTTGCCTGGCAGCGGGGCGATGGGGACGTCGGGGATCTTGTAGGAGGTCACTTCGCAGGTCGCACTCGGCACTTGGAGCGAGGGAAAGAAGACCAGGCCCGCACTGATCCCCGCCGAGGCTGGGTCGTTGATGAACTCGGTCAGGGCCTCGGTGGTGCCCGTCCACTTGGTGCCGGCCATGCTGCCGGAGCGATCGATGAGCAAGATCAGGTCGAGGGGTACGGGCTCGGCCTTCTTGCTGGTGAGGACGCAGATCTCTGGACCGGTGCCTCCCAAACCGCCGCCGCCGGCGGAGGTGGCGCCGCCTGAGCCGCCGTTGCCGGCCAGCGAGGTCGCCGAGCCCCCGGTGGCGGGCTCGGGCGGCTCCGGTCCAGCGTTCTCAGCGCAGCTGGCGGTCGTGACGATGCCGCATACGGCGGCTCCTGCCGAGACGAGCCACTGGATGGTGCGCACGAGCTCCTCCTGATTCAGCTGACGGACACTTCGTTGCTGTAGGCGCCTGGGAATTGGCCGGAGTTGTCGTTCCGGAACCCGAAGCATAGCCGGATGACAGCCACGTTGCACGGCGCCGCGGGCAGCCCGAAGCAGCCCATCCGGCAGGGCAGGGCAGGGCAGGCTCTCTCCACCTCGGTGGAACTGGAGCCGGCCGGTCGCCGTCTCGCTGGTGATGCTGCGCAGGTCCTTCTCGTCGTCAGTATCCCGGACTCCTTTCAGCCACGGGCGGAGGAGGGAACAAGAACGATCCGGTCGGGCCCTGCGCTGTCGAGCACGTAGCTCTTCGCGTGCCTCCGGCGGGCTGGAAGGTCGAGCGTTCCGTCGGCATGTAGCTGCTAGTACTGCCGGCCGGAAGTTCGTATCCGGATGATCGTCGGCGTGTCGTTTGTGACCGCACGTGATCGCACTTTGTCCCACGAAAGCGCGGGAGGCGGCCGCACAGGGCTGTCCATGCGCACGGCGATTCGCCAGTATGCGGCGCGATGGCCGGGACGGCGTGTCGCCCGATGCAGTTGCGGCGGAGGCTGCGGATCGCCATGGCCAAGCGTGAGCGTCACCACGAGGCATGAGGGGAGCGCGATCAGGTTGATTGCGGGGCGCGGTGCGTCAGAAGGGGAAGTCGTCGGGAGGGGGTTGGCGAATCGCCTGGTCGACCGCGGCACGGTAGCGGGTGAGCTCGCGACGGAGCCTGGTGACGGCGCGGAGCACACGAGCGGCCTGGCAGAGGAGCTGGGAGCCCTGGGCAGCCGGGAAGGCGTCGACGGTGGGGTGTTCGACGCGGAGCGCCTGACGGAGCGCGACGAGGCCGGCGTCGGTGAGGTCGACCAGCAGAAGCTCGGGGGCGAGGACGAGTCGGCGCAGCTTCTGAGGGCTCATCGCTTCTTCGCAGCGGGCTTGACCTTGGGGGTCTGGGCGAAGACGTCGAGGAAGAGCTTCTCGTCGAGCCGGGCGAGCTCGCGATCGGCGGCGACGGCCAGGAGCTCGTCACCGAGATTCATCAGCACGCGGTAGTTGCCTGCGGCGTGGTCGGCGAGGGTGACGCGCAGCTCGCTGGTCATGAGGGACGGGTTGCCTGCGGCGGCGAGGAGATGGTCGAGGCAGGCCAGGAGCTCGTCCCTGGACGCGTAGTCGAGCGTGAGGCGTCGTCGGATGCGAGAGCCGAGGGGGAGCAGCTCGGCGGAGCGGAGGCGCTCGGGGAGGCGTGCATCGCCGGCGAAGACGACGCAGAGGAGCTGCTTGGAGTCGAGGTCCTTGCTGGCGAGGATGCGCAGCTCGCTGAAGACGGTGGAGAGGGTCTCCTGAGCCTCGTCGATGATGAGAATGGGGCGGCAGCGGGTGGAGGCGATGTGCTCGCTCCAGCGGGCGCGCAGGGCCTTGAAGCCTGCCCAGCGATTGTGGGCGGCGAGCGGGATGCCGAACAGGTCGGCGAGCTCGCGATAGAAGTCCATGGTGCGGCTCTGCGGATGCTCGACGCTGCCGACGACCACGTCCGGCAATGCACGGAGGCGCTCGGCGAGCAGGCGCAGTGCGACGCTCTTGCCGGTGCCGGGGTCGCCGGTGAGCATGGCGAAGCCGCCGTCGGCGATGCCGAGCTCTACGCGGCGCAGGTAGCTATCCACGGCAGGCGTGGTGTAGAGCGCGTCGATGGGGACATCGGGGCGAAAGGGGTGGAACTTGAGGCCATAGAGGGACAGGAGCTTGCTCATGAATCTTCCTCGGGGGGCTGGTGGGTGGGGCGGTCGTCCTTGGGCACGAAGGCGGGGGGCAGGCCGGTGGCGGCGTACTCGGTCATGAGGGCGCGCAGGTGCGGGGCGATGCCGGTCGAGGTCCTGGCGGGCGGGTCGTCCTCGAGTGGCTGGACGACGCGGCGCACGCGCTCGGCGTTGCGCGCCTTGTCGATGGGCAGCAGTGTGGCGAGGTGGCTGCCGGAGCGAGGGTCGACGAGGTCGACGCTGCGCAGGTCCCAACGAGCGACGCGGATGCGGAGCTTGACGAGGGTGCGGTAGGCGGCGGGGAGCTCGAAGCGGACGCCTTCGACGGTGGCGGTGCCGTCGCTGCGGCGCTGGAGGCGGGTGACCTCGGTGCGGAACCGGCGGCGGAGCTCGTCGGAGCCGGGGCACTCGCGACCGACGGATGGGCCACGGACGAAGCGCGAGAGGGGCGTCTCCTTGATCTCGGAGTGCTCCTTGCGGTGGTACTCGTGCTCGACCCAGGCCTGGGTGGCGGTGTTGAGCAGGTCGAGGGTGAGGAGCTGCTCGCCCTCGAGCATGGGCAGGAGGCGACCCTCGATCTGTCCCCAGAAGGACTCCTGCTTGCCATTTTGCTCGGGCGAATACGGCAACGTCGTATGGTGCGTGACGCTGAGCCGCTCGAGGCCCTCGGTGGTCTCGGCGGCGAGCATGGCGGCGCCGTTGTCGGTGAGCAGTGCGCGCGGCAGGCCGCGCTTCTGGAACGCCTGGCAGAGACCGTGAATCAATGCCTCGGCGGTTTCCTCGAGGTACCACTGCAAGTGACAGCAGAGCCGCGAGCGGTCATCGAGGATGCCGAGGAGCTGAGGCTTCTGCCAGACGCCGCCGGGGGTGAGGATGGCGCGCGAGCCCTGGTGGAAGTCGAGATGCCAGAGGCCGTGGACGTGGCTGACCTCGAAGGAGCGGGTCTCGCGCAGCGTGAAGTCGATGTCGTCTGCGCGCCGCCGCTTCTTGCGCGCGCGGAGCAGCGCGCGCCCCTTCATGAACCGGCAGACGCTGCCATAGCTCGGGACGAGGCCGAGCCGGGCGTCCTCACGGGCAAGCGCGAGGAGGTTGTCGTAGTGGAGCTGGTAGGTCCAGCGCGGGTGCTCCTGGTGCTGGCGAACGATGGCTTCGGCGAGCGCGGCGCAGATGCTGGGCTGAGTGCCGGCGTGGCGGGGGATCTTGCGCGCCAGCACGACGAAGGGATCGCCTGCCCCGCGCGCCGCATAGAACCAGCGCTCGATGGTCTTGAAGGAGAAGCGGATGGCCTCTTCGGTGGAAGGGTGCTTCCAGGCACGCGCCGCGAGCGCCTCGATGCGCGGCTTGAGCTGCCCATCGTCGGCGGGGGCGGCGAGCAGCGACCCGATGATCTGAAAGCGCAGGCGTGCCCATCGCACGCGCGCCGGCGTGTCGTCGTCGTTGACCATGGTTTGCGGAGGCGGCTACCCAGCGCCGTCCTGACGCGGCGGACCCTACGCCACGCTGCAAATCCCGAGGCGCGGCATCTTCTGCGCGCGGCGAACGCGCGTCGACGGCTACACGGCGCCCCGCACGAAACGTGATCCTTCGACGACGGAGGTCGTTGTCAGCGGCGCGAGCCACGACAGCACCGTGCGCACCGCTGCATCGGCCGGTGCCGCGGCCACGGCCTCGAGCAAACAGGCGGGGAGGCGGCGGCGATCGAGGCCGATGAGCTGAGCGGCGAGCTGCGCGAACACCGCGGTGGCCACAAACCCTTCGCGCCACCAGCGCGCCCAGCGCCGCGTCGTGCGAGCGGAGATCCCCGTCGCGCGCTGGCAAGCCCGGGCGCTGGTCAGCGCGCTGGTCAACATGCTGGCGAAGAGCACCGCGGCCCCGACGTACACCCGCCGGCCGAGGAAGCGCAGCGACGGGGGCATGGCCCGGCGGCGGCACCCCTCACGGCCGCAGCAAAGGCTGAACCGCCGGACGAACAGCTCCGCCCCGGCCGCCATCTGCCCGCCTCGGGGCTTCCGATCGTAGTCGCTGCGGTGCAGGGGGCCGCCACAGTGCTCGCAGCCGCCGGCCGCCACCCGCGCCCGAATCGCTTCGTCCACCGCCACCAACGTCTCGAAGAACTCGCTTCCGAGCTCGATATCCCCGAACATCGTCCACCTCCGTTGTCTCGCAACTCGGAGGCGAGCCCCTCAGGACGACTTCGCCAAGTTTTCTGAGGGGCTTCGTTTGTCCGGCCCTCGGGGATCCTGATCAAGACGGCCAGCGCGGCCCTCACGTCTCGTGGTGGTGCTCAAGCGTGCGCGCTCGCAGCGGGAGCCGCATCGCATCGTGCTGCGGGCTCGGATC
>JBBJMR010000107.1:0-25717 GCA_037720395.1 Polyangiaceae bacterium | reverse complement strand
CCTGGTGCCACACCTGCCTCAGCGTGAAGAGCTACGTGCTCACCGATCCCTCGCTCAAGCCGCTCGCCGACCGGGCCGTCTTCCTGGCCATCGACACCGATCGCGAGGACAACGCCGGCTTCCTCGGGCGGCACGCGGTCAGCGTCTGGCCGACGTTCTTCGTCATCGATCCGACGAGCGACCGCGTGATCGGCTACTGGCCCGGTGCCGCCTCGGCGCGCGAGATGCGCAGCTTCATCGAGGACTCGCTGCACAGCCTGGAGGCGCAGAAGACGGGCGCGCAGCGCGACCCGGTGCTCGTCCACCTGGCGGCGGCGCGCGAGGCGCACGCCAAGCGCCAGTACGATCGCGCCGCCTCGGAGTACGGCCAGGCGGTGAAGAAGGCCGAGCCCGGTTCGGCGCGCCGCAGCGAGGCGCTGCTCGGCTGGGTGAAGACGCTCAAGGCCAGCGGCGACACCTGGCGCTGCGCGCGCGTCGGGCGCGAGAACATCGACGAGGTGAAGGGCGCCGCGCTGCCGGCCGACTTCTCCTATGCCGTGCTCGACTGCGCCGACCGGCTGGCCAAGGGCAGCGCCGAACAGACCGCGGTGCGCCAGGCGGTCATCGCCAAGCTGCGCGCGGTCACCGGCAGCCCCGCGCCCGAGTCCAGCCCCGACGATCGCACCGACGCGCTGGCCATCCTGGCCGACGTGCTGCTCACCGTCGGCGACAAGGCCGGCGCGCGCCGCGCCAACGAGCAGCGCCTGGCGATCATGGAGGCCGCCGCCGCCGCCGCCAGCAACCCGCAGATGGCCGCCACCTACGACTACGGCCGCGCCCTGGCCTACGTGGCGCTCGGTCGCGGCGAGGAGGCGGTCAAGATGCTGGCGCAGCGCGAGCGCGAGATGCCGGACTCCTACGAGCCGCCGGCGCGCCTCGCCGACGTGCTCACCGAGCTCAAGCGCTACCCGGAGGCGCTGGCCGCCGTGGACCGCGCCATCCCGCGCGCCTACGGGCCGCGCAAGCTGCGTTACCTCAAGCTCAAGGCGGCGCTGCAGGGCGCGCTCGGGGATCGCGCCGGTCAGGTGGCGACCCTCAAGGACGAGGTGGCCGGGTACGTGGCCCTCTCGGCGGGGCAGAACAACCCCGAGAAGCTCGCCGAAGCGCGGGCACGCCTGCAGGGCGCCGAGCGAGCCGCGCCGCGATGAGACCGCCAGGGGGACAGAGGCGAAGGCACTGTCGCTGGCGGCGCGTCGAGTGGCACGGGCGGGGTGGGTGGAGACGCGGCAACGGCCCGCTCGTGTGAAGCGCTCGTCAGAGCGTGGGCAGCTCGCCGCTCTTGCCGCGCGGGAAGGCGCCGTCGATGGTGTCCACGTCCTCTGCCGATAGGTCGACGTCGCCCCGCGCGTTCTCGGCGACGTGGCCGGCGCTCGAGGCCTTGGGAATGGTGAAGAGCGCGTCGTGCCGCGTGAGGAAGGACAGAGCCACCGCGCGCGGCGAGACCCCGTGGCGGGCCGCCACCTGCGCCAGCGCCCGTCCGCCGGCGCTCGACGGCGCCGGGAAATCGCCGGAGCCGAAGGGACTGTAGCCGACGACCGCGATGCGGTGCTGCGAGCAGAAGGGCAGGACGCGGTGCTCGATGCTGCGCTGCTCCAGGTGGTAGAGGACCTGGTTGCACGCGATCGCGGTCTCGCCGGCGATGCGTAGCGCCGCCTCCAGCTCGCGCACGTCGAAGTTGGAGACCCCCCAGAAGCGCACCTTGCCGGCGGCGCGCAGCGCCTCGAGCGCGGCGATGGTCTCGGCCAGCGGGTGGCTGCCCGGCCAGTGCAACATGTAGAGGTCGAGGTGGTCGGTCCGCAGGCGGCGCAGGCTGCGCTCGCAGGCCTGTCGCGTGCCGTCGCGGCTGGCGTTGCTGGGCACCACCTTGGACGCCAGGAAGATCTCGTCCCGTCGGCGCGCGCTGCCCCCGATGGCCTCGGCGACCAGCTCCTCGACGCGGCCCGATCCGTAGAGCTCGGCGGTATCGATGTGCGAAAGACCCAGGTCCAGCCCGCGCTGCAGCGCTGCCACCGCCCGCTTGCGGTCGTCCTGCTCCATGTTCCAGGTGCCCTGACCGACGATGGGGATGGATTGGCCGGTCCAGCCGAGGGCGCGCGCTCGCATGGGCGGCGTTCGTACCACGCCCGGGGCGGGTCGGCCCGGGGGCATGCGACGCGCGCCTCGCATGGGTTGGGCGGGCGCGCAGGGAGTGTTCTAGGCTGCCGCGCCGTGCCGCGTGCTCGAGCGAGGAACCACGTCCTGCGCGCGCTCTGGGCGGCGTTGCTCGTGGTGGTCGGCTGCGCCGCGAGCGACCCGCGTCCTGCGCCGATGGGCGCCGACGGCGGCGTGCCCACCGCACCGTCTCCGATCGCGCAGGCGCCACCCGTCCCCGCGAGCGCGCCGACCGTCGAGGCGACGGACGCCGGACTGGCCGAGGCGCTGGACGGAGGAGGCAGTGCGGCCGCCGGCGACTCCGGGGGGTTCGCGGGCGGCGCGCGCGACGGAGACATGCGCCTGGTGCCCGCGGGAACGTTCGTCATGGGCAGCGAGACGGGAGAGCGAGACGAACGGCCGCCGCATCCGGTGACGCTGGCGGCGTTCTGGCTCGACGAGACGGAGGTGACCAACGAGGCCTACGGCCGCTGCGTGGCTGCCGGCACCTGCCGGCCGCCGTCTCCACGCAATGCCGACCTGAACCACGTCGGGCCGGACAGCCGCTTCCGTGGCCGGCGCCAGCCAATCTCCAGCGTGTCCTGGGACGATGCGCGCGCGTACTGCGGCTCCGTCGGCAAGCGTCTGCCGCGCGAGGCCGCGCTGGAGCGCGCCGCGCGCGGCGACGACGGTCGTCGCTACCCCTGGGGCAACGAGCCGCCCACGCCGGAGCGCGCCAGCTTCTCGAGCGCGGTGACCAGCGACGTCGGCGCCTACCCTGCCGGCGCCGGTCCCTGGGGCCACCTCGATCTGGCCGGCAACGTCTGGGAGTGGTGCGAGGACGTCTACGATCCGTACGCGTACACGCGGCCCGGCGCCGCGCGCGGCGAGGGCGGGAGCTGCCGGCAGGCGCTCGCCGCCCAGGAGGACCTGCGCCGCAAGAAGCTCGACGGCTTCACCGGCACGAACCCGATCCCCGAGGAGTGCGAGCGCGTCCTGCGCGGCGGGGCCTTCAACTACGACGCGCCCGGGCTGCGCTCCAGCAACCGCGTGCACCACCCGGCGCGCTTCCGCCTGGTGATGAGCGGGCTGCGCTGCGCCCGCGACGTGGCTCGTCCCTGAGACAGAGCACGGATCCGCCGGCGGGCGGCCGGCGCCGTCAGTCTTCCCAGAAGAGCGGCGCGCGGCGCGTGACGAACTCGGTGATGCTCGCCTTGCCCTCGTCGCTCAGCGAGATGAAGCGCAGGCCCATCCCCGGGGGCGCGTCACTGGTCTCGCTGTACATGCGCAGCCAGCGCACCTCGCACTCGGCGCGCACCGGTGCCGGAACGCCAGGCAAGGTGAGGTCGATGACCACGCGCTCCCCCACCTTTCGCGCCATGTGGGTAGCCACGAAGAGACCTCCCTCGGAGATGTTCTCGGTGAAGCCCGTGAAGAAGTTGTTCTCCCCCTCGAGCGTGACCTCCAGCGATAGAGAGGCGCGATCGTGGGAGCGGCGCGGGTCGGGCTGGCTCTGCCTGTCGGCGGTCGTATCGGCGTGCACAGTCATGGCTGCTCAGGGCATCGGAGCGTCCGCCACGACCTTGAGGCCTTGCGTCCGCCGGCCGCCGATGGGACACGCAAGGCGGACGTCCCGGAGGCCGAGCCGTTGAATTTGCCCAGACGCCAGCCTCCGAGCTGCCGCCAGGCCCCGCGCTGGGCCGCCATTTCCGTGACGCTGGCCGGCATCCTGGCCGCGGCCCCCGCGTCGGCGGTGCGTCCGCCCAGGAGCGTGTCGTCGGGTGGGCTGGAGGCGGCGCCCGGCCTACCCCGGCTTCGGCGCGAAGCCCAGCTCGACTGGGGCGATCCGCCCCGAGCACGGCGCGGCGCATGGAACGCGTTCGTCGCCGACGCCGGCGGGCGGTGGTGGGCGACATGGGACCGCGGCAGCGCCGTCCCCGCGAGGGTCTTCGGCCACGGGGTGGCAGCGCCCGGCAGCATCGCCGATGCGGCGCTCGCCGAGGCGCACGCGCGCGCATTCCTGGTCCGCCACGCCGGCCTCTTCGCTCCGGCCGACGCGGCCGACGCGGCCGACGCCTTCACGCTGGTGGCCAACGATCTCGATGAGGGCATGCGCACCGTCGCCTTCGCGCAGCACGCGCGCGCCGGCGCGGACACCGTGCCGGTCGTCGGGGCGTCGGTGAGCTTCCGGTACCGGAACGATCGGCTCTTCGTCATCGCCTCGTCTGCAGTCCCCGGCGTCCTCGGCGTCCTCGGCGCCGCGGCCACGCCGCCGGGCGTCGACGCTGCGGCCGCGGGCGCCACGGCCGCGCAGTGGGTGCAAGCGCAGCACGGCGAGGTCGGCCTCGGCGGCGCACCCCGCCTGGTGGTGCTGCCCATGCGCCGCGCGACCTCCATCGATGCGCGCACCGCCTGGGAGGTCGTGGTCGAGGCCGAGGCGCCGCGGGCGCGCTACCGGGTGTACATCGACGCTGGCAGCGGGCGGGCGCTGGCGCGCGAGCAGATGCTCCGCTTCGCCGGGGGCACGGTGCGGTTCGACGTCCCCCAGCGCGGGCCCGAGCAGCGCGTCGTCCTGCCGGCGCCGTTCGTGAACCTCACCGTGGATGGCGTGGCCGCGCAGAGCGACGAGGTCGGCGCCTTCTCGTGGTCCACCGCCGTGGACGCGCAGCTCTCCGTCACGCCGTCCGGCAAGCTCGTCGACATCCTCAACTACTCCGGGGAGGAGGCGACTCTCGCCCTCACCGTGGCCGACGGTGGCGACGCGCTGTGGTCCGCGGCCGACGACGAGACGGGTGACGCCCAGCTGAGCGCCTTCATCCACGCCAACGTGGTCAAGGCCCACGCGCGCACGGTGGCACCGGAGCTGGCGTTCCTGGACAAGGCGCTGGCGGTGCGCGTCAACAAGGACGAGCCCGAGTACTACTGCAACGCCTACTGGGACGGCGTGGCCGCGAACTTCGTGCGCGAGGCTGGCCCCTGCAACAACACCGCGCGCGTGGCGGACATCGTGTACCACGAGTTCGGGCACGCCCTGCACCAGTACGCCATCATCCCCGGCACCGGCGCCTACGACAGCGCGCTCAGCGAGGGCGCCAGCGACTACCTCTCGGCGACGATCACCGACGACCCGGTGATCGCGCCCGAGTTCTTCGTGGGCGGCGGCGCTCTGCGCGAGATCGAGACCGACCGCCGCTGGCCGGAGGACATCTCCTGGGACCCGCACGAGACGGGGCTGATCTTCGCCGGGGCCATGTGGGACCTGCGCAAGGCGCTGGTCGACGCGGAGGGCGCGGCGCTCGGCGCGGCCGTCGCCGATCACCTCTATTACCAGGCGCTGCGGCGCTCGACGGACATCCCCACCACGTATGTCGAGGCGCTGGCCGCGGACGACGACGACGGGGATCTCGACAACGGCACGCCGCACGTCTGCGTCATCACGGCAGCGTTCCTGCGCCACGGGCTGGCCGGGACGGTCACCCCATCCGGCCTGCGCACGGAGCACCTGGCGCTCGGCGCCGAGCCAGCCGATCAGCCGCTGCCCATCCGCGTCCGCGGCGAGGAGCGCTGGCCGGCGTGTCGCGGCGGCGACATCACCATGGAAGCGGTGGTCCGGCGCCGCGATGGCGTCTTCGCCGGCGAGACGGTCGAGCTGCAGCGCGAGGGCGACGAGTGGATCGGGCAGCTGGGGCCACAGCCGCAGGGCAGCGCCTGGTCGTACGAGATCCGCGTCGCGGCCGGGGACGACGAGATGTCGTTGCCCGACAACCGCGCCGACCCGGAGTACCGCTTCTTCGTGGGTGAGACGAAGCCGCTGTACTGCACCGACTTCGAGAAGGAGCCCAGCGACTGGGTCACCGGGGACACCAAGGGCGGTCCCGGCGACTTCGCCTGGGGCACGCCGGCCGGCGTGGCCGGCGACCCGCCTGCGGCCTTCAGCGGCGACAAGATCTTCGGAAACGACCTCGGAGACGACGACGGCCTCTACCAGCGCCGCAAGCACCCCTACCTCGACTCGCCGGTCGTCCCGGTCGGCGAGGAGAAGCAGATCCGCCTCCAGTATCGGCGCTGGCTCAACGTCGACGATGGCGCCCTCGATCACGCGCGCGTCCTGCTCAACGGCGTCGAGCTCTGGGAGAACCCCGGCACCGACGAGGACGACGGCACCCTGGACCTGCGCGACCAGGAGTGGCGCTTCGAGGACTACGATCTGTCCTTCGCGCTCTCCTACGCGAGCTCGGCGCAGCTGCGCTTCGAGCTCGAGTCCAACGCCGACTTCCAGCTGGGCGGCTGGAACGTCGACGACGTGTGCATCGTCAGCTGGAGCTCGGCGCCGCCCGTCGAGCACGAGGAGCCGGTCAATGACGGCGCGCCGCTGTCGCCCGCGGCCGTCGATTCCGGTTGCGGTTGCCGCATGGCGCCGCCCGTACCCGCGCCAGGCAGCGCCGCCGGGCTGGCTGCGCTGCTGGCGGGGCTGGCTTCGCCTCCGCTCGCGGCAGCGCCGGATGCGCTCGCGCGGCGCGGCGCGCTAGAAGCGTCCGGCCAGCGACGCGCCGGCGGCGCCCGCGGAGAGCCAGACGGCGCGCGGGCGTCGCCCCGTCTTGCCGCGCGTCGCGGCGAGCGGGCTGTGCGCGCGCCGCTGACCGCTTCGCCGCTGGGCGCGGTCAGCACCAGCACCACCCCGGTCGCGCCGAGCACCGCGCCCGAGACGAGGACGACGTTCGCCCAGGTGCGCAGGGCCACGGCGCTGTCACGGAGGTCGGCGTCGATGCGGCCACCGTCGTCGTAGTCGTCGCGCGCCGAGACGCCGGCGGCGCCGATGCCCAGGCCGACGCCCAGCCCCACGGCGCCGGCGCCGACCGCGACCCATCCCAGCAGGCGCTGGGTGTCGCTGCGCGCCCCGTCGTCCGGCATCGGCGCCGGCGCGGCGCGCGGCTTACCGTTGTCGCCAGACGACCTGGCACCGGGTGCATGGCTGGCGTCGTGCGGTGCCGGAGCGCGGACGCCGACGCGCTCCACGACGCCGGCGCGCGCCTCGACCTCGGCGGTGCGCAGCTCGCCGCCCTCGAAGATCACCTCCAGCGCGTACCGGCCGGGTGCCAGGTGGATGGTCGCCGGCGCGGCGGCGCCGCGCACGTGGGCGACGGTCACGCGCCCTCCGTCGGCGATCACCTGCACGCGCCCGAGGCGCGCCTGCAACCGCGACAGGCGGTCGCGCGCGTCGGCGGTGCTGGTGGCGCTCAGGCCGCCTCGCTCGAGCGCCGCGGCGAAGGCGTCGGCGGCGCGCGCGGGCTCGCCGGCGGCCTCCCAGGCCAGGCCGGCGTTGTAACGCGCTCCTCCGTGCGGAGCGGCCGCGAACGCGGCCTCGAAGGAGAGCGCCGCGGCGCGGTAGTCCTTGCGTGCGAAGGCGGCGGTGCCCGCCCGGAAGAAGGCCGAGGCGCTCTCGGTGTCGTCGGCGTGGAGCGGGGAGGCGGCAAGGAGCGCCGCCAGGATGGCGGGCGCAACGAGGCGCGCCGCGGCCGCACGCGACCGGTGCCAGGTGTTGCCCGGGCATCGGAGACCGCGCTGCGTCGTGCTGGCCATGCCGCGACATCCGCGCCCACCCTGCGCGGGGCTCGCCATGTCGGGCCACGCGGGCGCGCCCTCCGCGGTCGTCATGGCGCGGGGAAACCGGGGTATGGGTTGGGCTCGAGCGTCGGCTGATCGCCGTGCGCCTTCTTTCCGCCGGCCTTGCCGCTGGCCTTGGCGCTGCCGGGCCGTGCCCCGCCCGGCGCGACGCGAGGCGGTCCGTCGGTGGGCGTCGGCGCCGCCGGCAGCGAGGCGGGATCGATCGCCGGCGCTGCGGCGTCCTCGGTGGTGGCGTCCGGCGCCGCCGCGGGGACGGCCTCGCTCGCGGCCGGAGCGACGCGGGGCGCCTCCGGGAACGCGGGCGCCGTGGCCTCGCCTCCGGGGGAGGTGGCAGCGCCCTCGGTGGGCGCCGGGCGCGACGACCAGGCCAGCGCGACGAGAACGAGCGCCGTGATCGACCCACCAGCGACCGCCAGCACCGCACGCCGTCCGTGGCGAGGCGCCGCGGACGCCGCGCCCACCGCGGAGGTGGTGTCCGTGGCCTCGGCCTCGCGCGTGGCGGCGGCGGCCGCCGCCACCGCCCGTGCCATGGGCACGGTCGCGCCGCGCCCCATGGGCGGCGGTCGCGGTGGCGGCACCGATGGCGTGGCACCCTGGGCAGAGCCGACCTGGGACAGCGGGGCCACGCGGCGCCGCAGCTCGAGGATCTCGGTGGCCGCCTTCTTGCGCGCCAGGAGCTTCGGCTCCACGAGCCGGCGAACGTACCGGGCCACCTCGTCGGCGTCGGCGATGTCGATCTCCGATCCGCACGCGTCGCGCAGCGCGCGCGCCAGGCCCGCGGCCGTGTCGGGTCGCCGGCCGGGCTCCAGCGCCAGCGCGCGCGCCACCGCGTCGTCCAGCGCTGCCGGCAGATCGGAGCGCAGCGTGCGCAGGCGCGGCGGCGGGCGCGAGACGATCTCCAGCAGGGTGGCCGCGTCGTTGCCCTCCTCGTGCAGGCGGCGGCCGGCGCAGATCTCCCAGGCGATGACGCCCGCCGACCACAGATCGCTGCGGCGATCCAGAGGGCGCGCGCGCGCCTGCTCGGGTGACATGTACGAGAACTTCCCCTTGACCATGCCGGTGGCCGTCTGCGCGAGGCGCGAGGCGACCTTGGCGATGCCGAAGTCAGCGAGGCGCGCCAGGCCGTCGACGCCGACCAGGATGTTCTGGGGGGAGAAGTCGCGGTGCACCAGGTGGAGCGCGCGACCCTCCTCGTCGCTCAGCTCGTGCGCCGCGTGCAGCCCGGCCAGCGCGTCGAGGAGGATGCGCAGGCCGATGGACAGCGGCAGGCTGCCGCCCGACCTGGCGCTGGCGCGGCCGAGCCCGCTGAGCGTGTCGCCCTCGATGTAGTCCATGACCAGGAAGACGCCGAATGCGTCGTGGTCGGCGTCGAGGACGGGGACCACGTTGGGGTGGCGGATGCGCACCGCCAGCTTCGCTTCCTCGATGAGGTCGTGCTCGAACCCGGCGGCGTCGCGCAGGTGCTGGTGCATCAGCTTCAGGGCCACCTCGCGCTGGAAGTCGCCGCCGCCCAGGCTGCGCGCCAGGTAGACAGTGGCCATGCCGCCCGAGGCGATGGGCAGCAGCAGCTCGTAGCGCCCCACGCGCTCCGGGAAGCCGGAGGGGAAGGGGTGGGGCGCGGAGCGCTCGTCCATGAGCCCGCCAGGATACCAGGCCGGTGCCGTCCGCGTGACCGCCTACCTCGATGAGTGTCCCGAGAAACCCCGCCACGGCGCGGCGCCCACGAGGCCGGCGGAACCACGGGTCGTCGTCAGGGCGTTTGTCGAAGCTCAGCGCGCCTGGCGCGCCCTCAGGAGTTGGAAGTAGCGCCGCGCGATGCCCGAGGCCTCCGCGGCGCGGCCGATGTTGCCCCCGTGCTTGTCGAGCATGCGCGTCAGGTACCGTCGCTCGAACTCGTCGACCACGCGCTGGCGCGCCTGGGAGAGCGGCAGGTCGAGCGCCAGCACGCTGCCCAGCACGTCGCGCGCTTGCGCCGCCGCGTCGCCGTGGCGCGCGGCGTCGACCTCGGCCAGGTTGCCGAGCGCGATGTGGCGTGCCACCGCATTGGAGAGCTCGCGCACGTTGCCGGGCCAGGCGTAGTCCTCGAAGCGCCGCAGCAACGAGTAAGGGATCGGCTCGTGGTCGCCGGGCAGCGAGTGGATGCGCCAGAAGTGGGCGGCGAGCACGGCGATGTCCCCGTGCCGCTCGCGCAGCGGGGGCAGCTCGATGCGCGCCACCGCGAGCCTGAAGAAGAGGTCGTCGCGGAAGCGGCCGGCCTGCACCTCCTGGTCGAGGTTGCGGCGCGTGGCAGCGAGCACGCGCACGTCGACGGCGATGCTGCGGTCGCCGCCCACGCGCCGCACCTCGCCGCGCTCCAGCACGCGCAGCAGCTTGGGCTGCAGCCCGCCCTCCAGGTCACCGATCTCGTCGATGAGCAGCGTTCCGCCGTGCGCTTCCTCGAAGACGCCGCGGTGCGCGTTCACCGCGCCGGTGAAGGCGCCTCGCTCGTGCCCGAAGAGCGCGGACTCCACCAGGTTCTCGGGCACCGCGGTGCAGTCGAAGACCACGAACGGCCCCGCCGAGCGGCGGCCGCGCTCGTGCAGCGACTCGGCCAGCACCTCCTTGCCGGTGCCGGTCTCGCCCTCGATGATCACCGTCACGTCGCTCTGCGCCAGCCGCTCGCAGAACGGGTAGATCCGTCGCATCTCCAGGCTGGCGCCCACGGTGCGCCCGAAGCCGGTGGCCGCGGGTGGCGGCGCGGCGTCGCCCTCCGCCGCCGGCTCCACGCGCAGCGCGGTCCCGCCGACGCGCACCACCTCGCCGCCGCTCAGATGACCATCGAGGACCGACACCCCGTCGATGAAGGTCCCGTTGCTGGAGCCCAGGTCGGTGATGCGCAGCCGGCGCCCCTCGACGGCGAGCGCGGCGTGGCGACGCGACACCTGGCGATCGGAGAGGCGCAGCTCGCAGGCCGGGCTCTGGCCGACCAGCAGCCGCGCCGGGCGCGAGCCGTCGACGGAGAAGGACCGCCCGGCCTCCGGCCCCTCGATGACCAGCAGGGTGAAGGTGACGGTGCGTTCGTCCTCCTCCGCCTTCCTGGCAAGGACCGTCTCCGGCTCGTGCTCGCCGCCCTCGCCCATCAGACCCACTCGAGGGTGGTGGTATCCCAGCGCTTCCAGGTGCCCTTGAAGTCGCGGTAGAGCTCGGGGTCGCCGGCCACCGCGCGCAAGCGCACCGGCTTGAAGAGCGCAGCGGCCGTGGCCCCGTCGGCGGAGCGATCCTCGAGGACGCTCTCCGGGGAGCACTGGTGCATGGTGACCACCATCTCCGCGCCGTCGAGCTCGACGATGGCAAACCCGTTGCCTGCGCTGTTGGCGAACGCCAGGCCGGGGTTGATCTGGGTCTCCTTGTCCTGGAGCAGCGTGTCGATGAGCTCGGCCAGCAGCGCCGCGGTGGGCACGGTGCTGAGCACCGGATCGGACTCGACCTGCCCCTTCACCTCGTCGCGGAAGCACTTGGAGGTGATGCCCGCCGTCACGAACTCGCGGATGTGCTGCGCCGGGGCGCCGTCGACGCTGGGCACCCCGGCGTAGAAGGCATGGATGTCGCCGGTGATGGCCACCATGTTGCTCACCGCGGAGAGGCGCTCGAGCAGCGCGTTGCGCTCGCTGCGGAAGCCGTCCCAGGCGTCGGCGTTCATGTAATAGCGGCGCATGAAGGCCTCGGGAACGGGCTGCACGGTGAGGTCGATGGCCAGCTGCACCAGGCAGTACTCGTTCCCCCAGACCTTCCAGGTCGCGTCCGAGCCCTCGATGGTGGACAGGAACCACTCCTTCTGGGCGGCGCCGAGCACCTGCTCGCTGGCGCCGTCGCTCTGCCGGTAGCGGTAGCGCGAGAGGACGTCGAAGGCGTCCTTGGCGATGAAGTAGCGCGAGCCGACCGAGGCGTTGAGGCTGAGCTTGCCCACGTCGTACCAGGCGATGCCCCGCTCCAGCCCTGCTTCGGCGGGATCGATGAGGGCGATCTGCTCCGGCTCGGGCAGCCCCTCGTTGATCGAGGTCACCTTGCCGTTGATCCAGGCCACGCTCAGGTTGCCGGCGATGGCCTCGGCCGGGTAGCCGCCGGCGCGCGCGGCGCCGACCAGGGCGGTCTGGTAGAGACCGCCCTGGTAGCTGGCGACGTCGACGTACGGGGCCGCCGCGGCGGGCACCTCGCCGAGCACGTCCTCGAGCTCGGCCTGGGTGACGGTCACCGCGCCAGGGAAGGCGCCCTCGGGGATCACGTGGTCGGCGCGGTAGGTGCGCAGATCGGTCATCACCAGGTGCAGGTGCCGGCCGAAGCGCAGGTCGCGGTAGATGGT
Source organism: Polyangiaceae bacterium (assembly GCA_037720395.1). Lineage (GTDB taxonomy): Bacteria > Myxococcota_A > Polyangia > Polyangiales > Polyangiaceae > JBBJMR01. Next base: position 13,584 of record JBBJMR010000107.1, on the reverse strand, counting down.
CAGATCGTCGGGATAGGCGACGGCCGGGTCGTAGCGGAAGCTCGGATCCGGGAAGTCGACGGGCATGTACTCGTACCAGGCCTGGTTGGCGGCCTTCTTGCGGTCGACGTCGGTCTCGTCCTTGGCCTCGTCGAAGTAGGTGGCCACTGCGCCGTGCGCGTCGTCGGAGAACTCGTGATCGTCCCAGGTGGCGACCATGGCCGCGCGCTCGTGGGCGCGCTGCAGCGCGGTGTCGCCGCGGAAGGTGCGGTAGAGCTGGCGGTAGTTGTCGAGGGACCTGGCGGCGTGGAACGGGGCCTCGGGCGAGCCGAGCGGCAGCGCGCCGGCCTCGTCGTCGAAGACGACCTTGCGCGCACCGGCCTGCTCCTGGAAGCCCGGGTCGCCGGTGGTCTCGTAGATGTAGTCGCCGAGGTGCACGAAGAAGTCGAGCTCTTGCTCGGCGATGGCCGCCCAGGCGTTGTAGTAGCGGCCGATGAAGTCCTGGCACGACGCGAAGGCGAAGCGCACCGGCGCGTCGGCGTCGGCGGCCGGGGCAGTGCGGGCGCGGCCGACGCGCGACGCCCAGGCGCCATCGGCGTTCTCGTAGACGAAGCGGTAGTAGTGGGTGGTGGCCGCGGCCAGGCCGACCACGCGCGCCTTGACGCAGTGGTCGTGCGCCGCCTCGGCGCTGAGCGAGCCGGAGTCGCCGAGGTCCAGGAGCTGGGCGAAGTCCTCGGTGAGAGAGACCTCCAGGTCGAGGGTGGCGTCGGCGCCGGCCAGCGCCGCGTCCTCGACGCGCGCCCAGAGGATGAGGCCGTCGGGTCGCGGATCGCCGGAGGCCACCGACTGCGGGAAGAACGCCGACCCTTCCAGCACGGTCCGCCGCGGGGCTTGCCCGCCGGGCGGGACGTCGCTGTCGCCGCACCCCACCGCGGTGCCGGACGCGGTGACCACCGCGGCCCGAAGGAAGTCTCTGCGCTTCATCATGGCTCTGCTCCCTCCGCGGCCGGCCCGGTGCGGGCGCGACGCCCCGGCCGGTGGCCGGTGCGCGTTTGTCCTGCGGAGCCGGCGAGTGTAAGCCAAGCGCGTGGCGGAGCGCATCGCCGTCGGCGTGGACATCGGCGGCACCAAGATCGAGGTGGCGGTCACGCGACGTCGCGATGACGGCGCGCTGGACGAGCTCGCCCGCCGCCGCTTTCCCACCGAGCGCGAGCGTGGCTACGACGCGGTGCTGGCCAGCTCGGTGGCGGCCATCCAGCGCACCGCGGCCGAGGCCGGGGTGGACCTCGGCGCGGTGCCGGTGGGCGTCGGCATGCCGGGCGGCATCACCCGCCGCGGCGGGCTGGTGAAGAACTCCAACACGGTGTGCATGAACGGCCGCCCGTTCCGGCAAGACCTGAGCGCCGCGCTCGGTATTGGCCCGGTGTTCGACAACGACGCCAACTGCTTCGCCCTCGCCGAGGCGTGGCTCGGCGCCGCGGCGCCGTTCCGCGACGGCGTGGTCTTCGGCGTCATCATGGGCACCGGCGTCGGCGGCGGCCTGGTCCTCGGCGGTCGTCCGTGGGCAGGCGCGCAAGGGATCGCCGGCGAGTGGGGCCACCACGCGGTCTGGGCCGGCGCGGCCGACGCGCGCGCCTGCTACTGCGGGCAGCGGGGTTGCCTGGAGCGATACATAGCCGGGCCGGCGCTGGAGGAGGCGTACCAGGCGCGGGGCGGAGCTCGGTGCTCGGTGAGCGAGATCGCGGCCCGCCGCGGGGAGGACGCCGACGCCGCGGCGGTGATCGAGGGGCTGCTCGAGACCTTCGGGCGTGCGCTGGCCAACGTCATCGACATCCTCGATCCGGCGGTGGTGGTGCTGGGCGGTGGGCTGTCCAACCTCGACCTGCTCTACGACGAGGGGCGCGCGCGCGTGGAGCATTGCGTCTTCAACGACGAGCTGCGCACCCCCATCGTGCGCCACGCGCTCGGCGATTCGGCTGGCGTCCTCGGCGCGGCGCTGCTGGCCTTCGACGCCCAGGCCGCCGGCGCGCTCGCCTGACCGCGGCCATGGCGGCCTCGGAGCGCGCGCGGCGCGTCAGCGCGCGCGCGGCGCCCCGACGAGCTGCGCGAAGCGCGCTGCCAGGACCGGGTCGGTGGCCATCCGCGCCGTCCACACGCCGCTTGCGCGCGCGAAGTCTGCGGCGCTGACGCCGGCGCGCGCCAGCGCGGCCACCGGATCGCCGCCGCGGCCCATCTCGCACACCGCGGCGGCGAAGCGCTCCAGCGCCAGGATCTCGGTGCCGGCGATGCGCGCGCGGGCCGCGGCCTGTGCCGCCTCGAGCTCGGCGAGCAGCGGGGGAACGCCATCGTCCTGCCAGGTCTCGAGTGCGGACGACAGGCGCGCCTGCCAGGCATCCTCGACGATCTCCCAGCCGTCCTCGTCCAGGCCGTGGCGCGCCAGCACCGCGGCGCGGTGGCCGATGACCAGCTCGACGGAGATCTCCGCGTAACGGCGCAGATCGAGGGAGGGCGCGCCGTCCGCGGCGGCGCGCGGGGGCGTGGCGCCGGAGGTGTCCGGCGCCGGGGCGCCCGCGTCGGCCCCGGCCGGGATCCCATCCTCGCTGGGCACCATCGAAAGAAGGTAGCTGCCGCTGCGCCAGGCGGCGCGGGCAAATCCGGCGGGTCGGGTTTCCGCGAGCGGCGGAAGGTGTCACCATGGGATTCGTGCGTACGGGCAGCGATCGTGGGAGCGAGACGGCAGAGGCCGCGGCCACCGACGAAGTGGAGGCGCCCGCAGAGCGCATCGAGCGCGAGGCGCTGGCCGAGCTCTCCACAGCCGCACACCAGGCGCGGGCCGCGGCCCCTGCCGCCCCGCCGGTCCCCGGCCTGCGAACGGCGCGGCTGGCCGCGGTGTCCCCCCTGGCTTCCGGAGGCCGGTCCTGCGCGGTGCGCTGGCGCGGGGCCGCCGAGCCGATCGACGCCGATGTGGCGCCGGAGGTCGAGACCGAGCTCTTGAACGGTGCGCTCGAGGACGGCGCCTCGGTGCTCGTCGAGGTGGCCGACGGCTTGCCCCCGCTGGTGGTGGGCGTGCTGGCCACGCGCGTCCCCCGCACCGTGCACCTCAAGGCGGCGACGGTGACCATCGAGGCCGAGCGCGAGGTCTTGATCAAGACCGGCCGCGCCGCCCTTCGCCTGCGCGAGGACGGCGACGTGGAGCTGGTGGGCAGCCGCATCAGCGCCTCCTCGCGCGGCCTGTTCCGCCTCGTCGGGCGCATGCTGCGGCTCAACTGATCCCCGCGCCGCGGCGGCCGCGCCTCAGGCCGGCTTGCGACGCCTGGGGACGTGGGCGCGGCGCGCCGCAATGCGCTCGGCGGCGGACGTCCAGCCGGCGTCGAAGGGCCGCCCGGCCTCGTCGAGGTCCACGGTGAGCGGCGCGTGGTCCGAGGGCGTGGGCGCGCCCTTGCGCGCCTCGCGGTCGATCTCCGCGGCCACCACGCGCTCGGTCACCGGCCCGGAGACCAGGAGGTGGTCGATGCGCATACCGATGTTCTTGTGGAAGTTGCCGGCGCGGTAGTCCCACCAGGTGTAGCGGTCGGGTTCGGGGTGCCGCAGGCGGTAGGCATCGACCAGGCCCCACTCGACCAGGCGGGCGAAGGCGGCGCGCTCGGGCGCAGAGACGTGGGTGCCGCCGTGCGCGCTCCTCGGGTCCCAGACGTCCTCGTCGGCGGGCGCGACGTTGAGGTCGCCGCCGAGGACCAGCGCCTCGTCCGGCTTGCAGCGGTCGCCGAGCCAGGCCCGCAGGCGCCCGAACCAGGCCAGCTTGGCCTGGTAGAACGGCGAGCCGACGACGCGGCCGTTCGGTGCGTACACGGCGATGACGCGCACGCCCGCGCAGACCGCCGAGAGCATGCGCGCCTCGGCCATCGGCTCGTCGTCGCCAGCGTCGGGAGCGCCCTTCGGGGACAGCGGCAGGCCGAAGTTCGCCACTACGTCGTCGATCCCCACCCGGCTGAGGATGGCCACGCCGTTCCAGCGACCCTCGCCGTGGTGGGCCATGCGGTAGCCGAGGCGCTCGAACGTCTCGTGCGGAGCGTCGGCGTCGGTGAGCTTCGTCTCCTGCATCAGCAGGACGTCGGGCGAGGCGCGCTCCAGCCACCAGGTCACCTTGTCGAGGCGGGCCTTGAGCGAGTTGACGTTCCAGGTGGCGATGCGCATCGGCCGGCGTCCATAACACGGCGCGGGCGTGCCAACCGCGGCGGCGACGCGCGGGCGCGGTCCAGGGGCGACGCGGCGCGCTGGCCCCCCTCGGCCGTTCACTCCCAGCAGAAGTCGACGACGATCGGCGCGCGCAGCGGGAAGTCCTCCTCGGTGAGCTCGACCACCGCGAACGACTCCTCGGGCCACACCAGGTTGTCGTTGCAGCCCGCGAAGTACCGCGAGTCCTCGATGCGGATCTGGCTGTACCCCTCGTGCCCGCACCACATCAGCGCGTTGGAGAGCGGCACCCCGCGTCCCTGATCGCCACAGATGTTCTCGCGGCAGCGCGTCCGCCGGAACACCCCCCCGTCGCTGCCGGCGTAGTCCGAGAAGCAGCCGTTGCCCATGCGGACCGCGTCGACGTCCTCGATCAGGCCCAGCGCCTCGTCGCCGTCGAAGATGACGCCCACCCCGGACGGCGAGTTGTTGCCGTCGACGAGCCCGCGGCGCACCTCGACGTCGTTCGACTGGTAGACGTTGACGTTGTCCTCGGGCCACGACGAGGCCTGCGGGTTGATGACCGAGAAGTCCTCCAGGCGCCCGCCGTCGGACTTGTCGAGCTGCACCAGCTGGCCGCGCGGGAAGGGGCCGCGGAAGTCGTGCCCCTCGATGAAGGTCAGCGTCGCGTTCGGGCTCTCCACCAGGTAGATGCCGGACGATCCGCGCGTCAGCGCCACCTGGTCGACGATCAGCCCCGGCGAGTCGTAGGCGGCGATGTTGATCCGCTCGTCGGAGGGGTTCTCGCCCTCGGCCGGCGCGCCGGTATGGGTGATGCGGGTGCGCTCGATGCGCACGTCGCTGGCCTGGGCCAGGCCGATGCCGGGTCCTCCGGCGTGCTCGATGAAGCAGTCGCGGACAATGACGCCGGAGAAGCCGTCCACGGTCACCGCCGGGCCGTCGGTGGAGACGATGTGCAGCTTCTCGAAGACCTGGCCGTCGGCGCCGGCCACGATCGGACCGGACTCCTGCAAGGTACAGCTCGGTGCGCCACCGCTGCCCGAGCCGCCGCTGCCCGCGGCGCCGCTGCCGCTGCCGCCCGCGCCGACGCCGACGCCGACGGCGCCGCTGCCGCCCTCCGCGCCGCTGGCACCGCTGCCGGCGCTCGCCCCCGCACCGGCGCTGGCGCCGGCGCCGTCCTCGGCCCCGTCCGACGAGGAGCAGCCCAGCGCCCCGGACACGACCACCAGGGCCCACGCCCACTCGAATCGTCCCATCGGTCACCTCGCTGGCCTCGACGCGCGTATCGCGTGCCGAGGCGCTGTTTGCACTCGCTGGCCGCGCGGATGCTGTCAGACCGCGGCCTCGACCCCGACCTTGCGCGCCAGAACGCGGTAGGCGTTCGAACCACCGCTGCGCGTCACCACCGTTCCCACCACCGCGTCGAGTATCCGCGCCACCACGAACGCCGGCAAGGCCAGCGTGAACACGGTGGTGCGCAGGGCGGCGGCGCCGCGCTTCACCGGGCGCCAGGGCACCCCCGGCTCGGGCGCCATCCAGTTCAGGGCCAGCACCAGCGCCGCCAGGAAGTCGACCTTGATGTGCGCGCGCCCCCGGTGCCAGACCAGCGGTGAGAAGCCGCGCTCGCGCAGGAGGCGCTCCAGGTTCTTCACCGAGACCAGGTGCTGGTGCTGCGGCTGGAAGAAGGGTAGCCACAGGCGCCCCAGGATGCGCGCCATCGGGCAGTCCGGGTCCGGCACCTCGATGAGGAGCACGCCGCCGTCGCGCAGCGCCTGTCCTGCGGCCTCGATCTCGGCCTGCGGCTCGCGCGTGTGCTCCAGGTAGTGGCTCATGCTCACCACGTCGTAGGCGTTGGCCATGGTCGGGGCCAGGTCGGGGAAGAGGCCGCGGTAACCCTCGTCCACCCAGCCGCGCTTCTTCGCCTCCTCGATGCTCTCGCTCAGGTCCAGGCCGTCGAACTGCGTCTCGGGCCACACCTCGCGCGCCGCACAGCAGAAGTGCCCGTGGCCGCCGCCGACGTCGAGCCAGCGCGCCGGCTCGACCTTGCCCTCCACCATCCTGGCGCGCTCCAGGTACTGCTCGCCGGAGGCGCCGAAGATGCGATCCAGGTTCTCGCCGCCGAGGCCGTCGTAGAAGTCCTTGTAATAGAAGTCGAGCCCGCGGATGGACAGGCGCGGGTTCTGGAAGATGTGCGCGCAGGCGCGGCACCGGTCGAGCGCGAAGCGTCCAGGCTTGTTCTGGAGCAGGTCACCGACCTCGATCCACTTCTGCAGCTCCGACGAGTCGCAGATCGGGCAGGTGGGGCGGCGCTCCTCGAACAGCGGATCGAGGCCGTCCTCGAGCAGGTGCTGGTACTCGGCGCGCTGCGCAGGCTCGGGGCGGGTCGGCGGCGCTGGCGGTGTGCGCTCGGCGACGAGACCGGCCCAGGCAACCAGCTCGAGCAGCGGGCGCAGCAGCACGGAGATCGGCAGGCCCTTCACGCGGAGGCGCGAGCCGACGAAGGAGAGCGCCGGCTGCAGGTGGAACGCGGCCAGGGTCAGCGGGCCGGCCCAGGGCCAGCCGGTGATCATCGCCGCCGTGAGGATGAGGACCACCACCGGCACGCCGACCAGCACCACGTTGGCGCCCTCGCCGACCAGCTCGCGCAGGCGCTCGAGGCGCCGCTCCGGGTCGTACGGCCTGGCGACGAGGCCGGGCGCGACGGCCATGTACGTCGTCGTGCAGGCGAAGCGCTTGAGGTTGGCGACGGTGCGCATCAGCGCCAGCGCGTCGCGCCGCTCTGCCTCGTCGACCTCGGCCCGTGCCAGCACGTCCTTGGTCACCAGCACGGCGTGGCCGAAGCTCACGCCGCGGCCGAGGCGATCCTTGCGGTACTCGGCGGGGTCGAAGACCTGGAACGTCCCCCAGGCGTCGTACCAGCTCATCCCGGTGGGGACGAGGTCGAGCACGGCGAGACCGTGCTGGCGCGCGTGCGCGCTGGCGGCGCGGCGCGTGGCCGGATCGAGCTCCACGCCCTCGGCCACCAGGAAGCGGTGCTCGAGGTCGACCGGCTCGTCGCTCGGCTGCAGCGCAGGGATGGCCGCGGCGCGGCCGCGCATGCGCACCACGTCCAGCAGGAAGATCAGGCCCAGGATGGTCCACAACCAGCTCATTACAGCTCCTCCAGCAGGTGTGCGGCGCGCGCAGCGCCCCCGGCGGCGGCGAACGAGCGCTGGATGCGCTGCGCCGCCGCGCTGAACGATTCCTCGTGGAGCACGCGCTCCACGGCGCGCCGCAGCTCGTCGGCGCGCACCCTGCCGAACTTCAGGCGCACCGCAGCCCCGGCGCGCTCCACCTGTTCGGCGACCACTGGCTGGTCGTCCTTGATGGGCAGGACGACCAGCGGCCGCCCGTGGGCCAGCGTCTCGCAGACCGTGTTGTGCCCGGCGTGGCAGACCACCGCGTCGAGGTGCGGCAAGAGCGCCAGCTGCGGCACGCGCGGCCTCAGGATCACGTTGTCCGGCAAGGCCTCGACAGGCGCGAGGCCGCCTGCCGGCGCCTCGAAGAGGCGCGGCGGCGCGACCAGCACCACCTGCATGGCGCTGCCGCCGAGCGCCTCCACCGCGGTCCGATAGAAGCGCTCGCCGGCCTCGAAGCTCACCGTGCCCAGCGACACCAGGACGTGCTTGCGCTGCGGATCGAGCGCCGGCCACGGGAAGTCGTCGGTCTCCGGGCGCGCGGCGATGGCCGGCCCCACGAAGCGGTAGTGCGCCGGGAAGGGCGTGCCGGTGCCAACCAGCTCCTCGGTGGTGAAGGCCACGACGAGGTGCGGAGAGCGTCCGGCTCCGCGGCGGGCGCCAGGCCGGCCTCGCGCTCCAGCCCCGCCAGCTGATCGTCGAGCCACTTGCGCACCATGGGCAGCCCGGCGAGCGGATCGACGAGGCCGGCGGAGGTGGTGGAGACCGTCGCCCAGGGCAGGCTGCGCTGGCGCGCCACCAGGGCACCGGCCAGCGCCAGCTGATCGACGACCAGCACCGCGGGCTGGAAGCGATCGACGGCGTCGGCCACGCCCGGGCGCATGGCGCGCGCCAGCGGCACGAAGAACTCCTCCCAGAGGAACTTCAGCGCGGCCAGCCCGCGCACTGCCCGGGACTCGGCGGACTTCGCCTCCCAGCGCTCGGTGGGGACGTGGTCATCGAGCTCGAAGAGCCTGGCGCCCTCGGGCAGGAGCGGGCGCACCGCACGCGGGTGTGCGACCCAGGCCACCTCGTGGCCGCGTGCCTCCAGCGCGCGGGCCACACTCACTGTCGGGTTGGTGTGCCCGGTGAGCGGCGGCACGACGAAGAGGAAGCGCGCCATCAGGGCGTCTCCGCCGCGCGCGCCTGGATCCAGGCGCCCGTCTGGTCGCGAACGCGCGCCGTCGCCACCCAGAGCACGGAGTGCGAGCAGCCGGCAAGCACGTGCAGCTCGCAGCGTGGCAGCCGCGCCGCCAGGTGCTCGGCCTCGGCACGCAGATCGCTCGACTCGCCGTAGAGCGCGAGCACCGGGCAGGCCACCCGCCCGAGCGCGGCGTCGTCGAGGCGCGGCGAGCGCCGCATGTCCTCGACCAGGCTGGTCCGGTAGACGAGATCGGCCGCGCTCTCCGCGAGCCGCGACGACTTGCGCTGGCTGTGCCGGCCGAGCCAGGACTGGAACGACTCGGCGATGCGCCGGTCCCGCTCCTCGCCCTCCAGCGCCAGGGTGTCGGCCATGCGCTCCGTCCAGCCCTGCTCGCCGAGGTGGCCGTCGACGAGCACCAGCCCGCGCACCCGCCCCGGCGCGTGCGCGGCGAGCGCCAGGCCGAGCAGCCCGCCGAAGCTGTTGCCGACGAGGAAGACGGGCTCGCGCACGCAGAGCGCGTCGAGCACGGCGCCGAGGTCGGCCACCATGTCCTCGAGGCCGTACCCGCGCGCGGGGCGCTCGCTCTTGCCGTGGCCGCGCAGATCGTAGAGCAGCACCTCGGCCACGGCGGCCAGCGGGTTGGCCAGGGTGAACCAGAGGCTGGACAGGTTGTCCATAACCAGCCCGTGGAGCAGCACCACGCGCGGCCGCGGCGCGGCACCTGGCGCTGGAGCGCCCAGCCGCTGCACGTGGAAGCGCAGGCCGCGGGCCATGACCTCAGCCATCGAGGAACTCCAGGATGAGGCGGGTGAGCTCGGCGGGCGCCTCCAGCGGTAGGAAGTGGCCGGCGTCGAGGACCTCCAGGCGCGCGCCGGGCACCACGCGCGCCAGGCGATCGCCCACGTCGCGGCAGCCCGAGCGAGCGCCGTAGACGCAGAGCAGCGGCGGCGAAAGGCGGCGCAGCTCGTCGTCGGCCACGTCCGGCTCGCGGCCGAGGTCGGCGAGGAGCGTGGTGTCCTGGGCCAGGAAGCGCAGTGACTCGACGAGGCGGGTGGCGCGCCGGCCGCCCGAGGCCAGCGCCCCGCGCAGCGCCTCGGGCAGCGAGGCGGCCATGTCCTCCGGCGAGCGCGCCCCGAAGTCCTCGATCTCGCGGAAACGCGAGGGCGGCAGCGGCGCCTCCACCAGCACCAGCCGTCGCACGCGGCCGGGATGATCGAGCGCGAAGCGCAGCGCCACCAGCGCGCCGTAGCTGTGGCCCACCAGGTCGAAGGGCGCCTGGCCCGCCTCGGCGGCCACGGCCCCCAGGTCGCGCGCCATCGAGGGCACGTCGTATCCGTCGCGCACGCGCGCGCTCTTGCCGTGGCCGCGCAGGTCGTAGGTCAGCACGCGCCGCTCCCGGGCCAGGGCCGGCGCCGCGGTGAAGTACCAGGAGGCCAGCGTGCCCACGAAGAGGCCATGGGCCATGACCACCGTCGGGCGAAGCGCCGCCGCCGGCCCGAGGGCCTGCAGGTGCAGCGTGGCGCCGGGGGCGGCGAGCATGGCCATGGCTAGCCGCGCGCCTCCTGCCGGCGCGCCTCGATGAAGCCCACCAGATCGCCGACGCTCAGCGACAGGATGCGGTCGAGATCCATCCCCGAGAGCCAGCCAGCGAAGTCGACGCCGCTGCCGTAGCGCTCCTGGAGCTTCTCGGCGAGCGCCACGAACTCGATGCTCTCCAGCTCCAGGTCGTTGCTGAACGAGGTCTCCATGCCGATGGGCGGCCCGAGGCCGGCCTCGTCGTCCATCACCTCGCGGACCAGGCGCTCCACCGTGGCCAGCGTCTCCGTGCGCGTGTCGCCGTCGCTCATGACCATCCCACCATGTGCCCGTCCACCAGGGCCGTTTCCACCCACAGCGCCTCGCCACCGGCGACGACCCGCACGCGCTCGTCGCTCGTCTCCCGGACCTCGGCAGCACCAGCCGCCGCGCTCTCGCCGAGCGCGCGCCGCGCCACGGCCAGCGCCACCCGGGCGCGCGCCGTGGCGGTGGCCTCGCCGTCCTGCAGCGGCTCGATCCCCAGCGCGACCGGGTGCGTGTCCGGTGCGCCGGCGTGGCGCACGCCGCCGTCCAGCACGCGCGCCACCGCCACGCCGCTCGGGTGGTGTGCGACCAGGACACGCAGCTCCGCCGCCGCAGCGCGTCCGGAAGCAGCCGTCGCCCCGTCGACGGCCTCGACCTCGATGGGGAAGATCGGCGGGGCGCCGCGCTCCCAGAGGTGATGGCGCGCGCAGTCCTTGGCGGCGATGCGGGCCATCAACCACGGCGCCTGATCGCGCGGGAGCACGCCCTTGAGCGCGGCGCGCCCGCCGGCCCCGAGGTACCGGCGCGAGAGCAGGTCGCGCGAGGCGGCCGCGCGCCACGGCTGGCGTAGCAGCACGAAGCCCTCGGCGTGCGGGGCGGCGATGGTGTTCTGCTCCGGGAAGGTGAGCACGCTCCAGACGCGCGGGTCGGAGTCGAAGCGCCGGTCGGTCCAGCCGCGGATGCTCGCCCACACCTTGCCGCGCACGGCGAGCTCCACGTCGGCGCGCACCTGCGTCTCCGAGAGCTGGCGCACGCGCACCGTGCAGGTGACCGCCTCGCCAGGCGCCGGGTGCGGACCGAAGAAGCGCGTCTCGGACAGGCTCACCGGCATGGCCAGGCGGTCGGTCTCGGCCTGTTGCATGACCCAGTAGCCGAGCAGCTGCCCGGCGTTGTCGAGGAGGCCGCCGCGCGCCGCCAGCGAGACCAGCTCGCCGCGGATGCCGCCCGGCCCGAGGACGCCGACGTCGCGCACGCCCTGGTACGCCGGCCCGTGGAACATCCAGCGCTCTGCGTAGAGGCGCTCGGCGGAGAGCCCGGCCGGCGTCGTGGCGTCGAGCGGCGCCGGGTCGGCGTCCGGCGCGGCCGGGTAGTCGAGGTCGAGATCGACGACGCCGCTGGCGTAGCCGCGGATCTCGACCTCGACGCGACTGTGCCCATCGAAGCGGCAATGGAAGGACAGCTCCGCCGGCGGGCACACCGCCAACCACCGCGCGGCGCGCACGCCGCTCAGGCCGACGGGGAGGCGCTCGGGCACCAGCTCGCGGGCCGCGTCCATCATCAGCCCATGAGCATGGTCATGGGCACGACGGGGTAGCGGTCCTCCATCTCCGGCCAGCCCCCGGGCTGTCGGTAGAAGGAGTGATCGACGAGCTCTGGATGTGTCTCCACCGAGATGCGCCGCCGCAGCACCGCCTCGCGCGGCCCGAGGCCGGCATTCGCCGCCGCGCGCGCGAACGCCGCGAGCACCGCCGATCTCGCGTCCCCGATCTCGCGCCAACCCGCCGACAGCTCTGCCCACAGCGGCGACCCGTCCGGCGCCCCCTCGTCGCGCGGGGCCGCCGTCACCGCCAGCCGCCGCTCGAGACGCACCAGCGGCACTCCCAGCGAAAGCGGCACCGCGCCCCGCGCCAACACAACGACGTGGTCGTGGTGGTGGTCTTGGAAGACGTGCCCGTGTCCGTGTCCGTGCCCGTGTGCGTGTCGGTGTGCGTTCCCGGCTCGAGCCACGCCCGCAGCTCGTCCTTCCCCTCGACCCACAGCGCGCCGACCACGCGCCGCAGCTGCGCGAGACCCGCGCGCTGCGGCACGTTGGCGCCGATGCACAGGTGCGCCCGTCCCTTCAGCGTGTCGTCGGCGAAGCCGACCAGGCTTCCGGTGCCCACCTGCACGAAGACGCGCGCTCCATCGTCCCAGAGCGCCTCGGTGACCTCGCGGAAGCGCACCGGCTGGAGCAGGTGCTCGACGGCCAGCTCGCGCACCGCCTCGGGCGCAGCGGGATACGGGCAGCACGTGGTCGCGGACCACACCGGCACCCGCGGCGACACGAACGACACCTCCGCCAGGACGCGCCGGTGCGGGCCCACGAAGTCCGCGAACAGCGGCGAGTGGTAGCCGGAGCGGAACGGAAGCTTCTGGCTGAGCACGCCCGCGGCGTGCAGGCGCTCGACCGCCGTGTCGCAGTCCGCGTCGCGCCCGCACAGGATCACCTGGTGCGGGCAGTTGTCGTGCGACACGGCGATGGAAGCGAGCCCGGCGATGGCTGGCAGCGTCCTGGCCACGCCCGCGCCCACGGCCACGAAGGCCACGCCGGGCACCTCGACGCGCTCGTGCGCCAGGCGGGCGATGAGCGGGTCCACGTCCGCGGGCCGGATCATCTCCGAGGCCAGCATGGCGCTCCACTCGCCGATGCTGTGCCCGGCGATGACGTCGGGCGCGATGCCCAGGGCCCCGAGGGCAGCGTGCAGGATGCGACCCAGGGCGATGATGCCCATGCCCAGAGCCATCAGCTCGGTGCCGCCGCCGGGCGCGGCCCATGGCAGCGCGAAGGCGCTGACCACGTCGTCGACGCGCGGCTGGAAGCTGGAGTCGATGCCCGGAAAGACGAAGGCCACCTTGCCGCCGTCGCGCAGCAGGCCGCGCGGCGCGAACCACATGTCGTCGCGCCCCCGCCATGGCTCGCCGCGGGCCACGATCTTGGCGGCGCGCGCCAGGCGCTCCGGCGTGGGATCGAACACGGCGAGCCGCGCCGGGCCGCGGCCCGTGTGGTGGCCGGTGACTCCGTGGGCCTCGAGGGCGCGGCCGAGCGCTTCGGGCGACCCAGCGGCGAGCAGGAGGATGCGCTCGGTGTGCGGCTGGAGGACGTCGGCGCGGACGGACAGGGAGCCGGGCGTGACGGCGCTGCGTCGCGTGTTCGCGTGGACGCTCGCCCTCGCGTCCGCGTCTGCGTCCACGCCCACGTCGCGGAGGGAGGGGGAGGTGGAGGTGGAGGTGTAGAAGGCGCGCGTCGGTCTGCGCGTGCCGTGGGCCTCCAGCACGACGTGGGCGTTGATGCCGCCGAAGCCGAAGGCGTTCACCGCGGCGCGGCGCGGCGCATCGCCCTCCCAGGGCTCGGCGTGCGTCAGCGTACGGAAGCGCGTGGCCTCCAGCTCGGCGCGCGGCTCGTCGCAGTGCAGCGTCGGTGGCAGCACCGCGTGGTGGAGCGCCAGCGCCGTC
>JBBJMR010000346.1:0-8831 GCA_037720395.1 Polyangiaceae bacterium | reverse complement strand
GCGGAGCTGCACCCAGCGACGCCGAAGCCGCGCCGGACTCGCAGCGCGAGGCAGCGGAGACGGACGACGACGACGACGAAGGGGAAGGAGCCGAGGGCGAGGGCGAGGCTGCCGAGGTCGAGTTCGGCGCCGACGGAGACGTGATCGAGGTCGCGGGCGAGGTCGTCGACGACGACGGCGTCGAGGTCGACGAGCCCCGCCCCGCGGGCCGCGGCTCGCGCAGCGCCCCGCCGGAGAGCAGCAGCGGCGGCGGTGCGGCGCTCTCGCGCACCGACCCGCTGCAGGCCTACCTGCGCGAGGTGCAGCGCCACTCGCTGCTGACGCCCGACGAGGAGAAGCGGCTGACCACCGACTACGTGCAGACGCAGAGCGTGGACACGGCCCGCCGCCTGGTGGAGGCCAACCTGCGCCTGGTGGTCAAGCTCGCCTACGAGTATCGGCGCGCCTACAAGAACATCCTCGACCTCATCCAGGAGGGGAACATCGGCCTCATGCAGGCGGTGAAGCGCTACGACCCGTACCGCGGGGTGAAGCTCTCCTCGTACGCCGCCTGGTGGATCCGCGCCTACATCCTGCGCTTCATCCTCAACAACTGGCGGCTGGTGAAGCTCGGCACCACGCAGGCCCAGCGCAAGCTCTTCTTCAACCTCAACAAGGAGAAGGCCAAGCTCTCGGCCATGGGCATCGAGCCCACCGCCGGGGAGATCGCGCGCCGCCTCAACGTCGAGGAGAAGGAGGTCATCGACATGGACCGCCGGCTCTCCAGCGGCGAGGCCTCCCTCGACGCGCCGGTCGGCGACACCGACGGCCGCGCCGTCTCGCGCCTGGAGATGCTGCCCTCTGCCGGCAACGGGCCGGAGGCCGCCTTCGAGGCAGTGGAGATGGGCCAGCTGGTGCAGGAGCGGCTGAAACGATTCCGCGAGACGCTCAAGGGCAAGGACGTGGTCATCTTCGACAAGCGCATGGCCGCCGAAGATCCGCTCACCCTGCAGGAGCTCGGTGACCAGTTCGGCATCTCGCGCGAGCGCGTCCGCCAGCTCGAGGCTCGCCTCACCAGCAAGCTGCGCGTCTATCTCAAGGAAGAGCTGGGCGACGCGGTGAGCTGATGGCCTCGGGTCCCGTCGGAGGTCCCGTCGGAGGTCCCGTCGGAGGTCCCGTCGGAGGTCCCGTCGAAGGCGACGGCGCGGCGAGCGGCACGCTGTTCGTGGTGGCCACGCCCATCGGCAACCTGGGCGACATCAGCCGGCGCGCCGCGGAGACGCTGAGCAAGGTGCCGCGGGTGCTCGCCGAGGACACCCGGCGCACGCGCGCGCTGCTCACCCACCTCGGCATCGCCGGCAAGCCGGTCGACCGTTTCGACGCACACACGCCGCCGCAGGCCATCGCCGAGGTGGCGCGACGCATCGCCGCCGGCGAGGACGCGGCGCTGGTCACCGACGCCGGCACTCCGGTGATCAGCGACCCGGGCGCCTCGCTGGTGCAGGCGGCCGCGGCCCAGGGAGTGCGCGTGGTGCCGGTGCCCGGCGCGAGCGCGGTGATGGCGGCGATGAGCGTGGCCGGCTTCGCCGAGGGCGGGTTCCGCTTCCTCGGCTTCCTGCCGCGCAGCGGGCGCGCGCGCACCGAGGCGCTGGCGCGCGTGGCGGAGACGCCGGAGTGCGTGGTGCTCTTCGAGGCGCCGCAGCGCGTGGCGGAGACGCTCGAGGAGCTGGCCCGCACAGCGCCGGCGCGAGAGGTGATGATCGCGCGTGAGCTGACCAAGCACTACGAGGAGCTGGTGCGCGGCACCCTGGCCGCCCTGGCCGAGGCGGCGCCGGCGCGCGAGTGGCTCGGCGAGCTGACCCTGGTCCTCGGGCCGCGCCCCGAGGCGGCGGCGCCGGCGTGGTCGGAGGAGGCCCTCGATGCGCGCATCGACGCCGAGCTCTCCGCCGGGCGGCGTCCCAGGGACGTCGCCGACAGCCTGGCGCTGGAGTCGGGCGCGTCGCGCCGCGACATCTACCAGCGCGTGCTGGCGCGGCGCCGTCGGTGAGGTTCGCCGCCCTCCGTGGTTCCGCCACGGGCACGGACGGGGTACGACGCGGCGGTGACCGCGGTCTACACGGTGGCGTCGCGCCCGGGCCCGATCGAGGCCGATGTCCTCGCCGAGCTCTCGCCCACCTTCACCGTGCGCCGACGCGTCGCCGGCAACGTGACCCTGCGCTACCTCGAGGGCGGCACCGGCTCGCCGGTGTGCTTGCTGCACGGGCGCGGGCACGCCGCCACCATCTGGTTCCCGCTGCTGCGGGAGCTGGCGCAGAAGCACCACGTGCTGGCCATCGACCTGCCCGGGTTCGGGCACTCCTCGGCTGCGCCGTTCCCGCGCGGCTCACACGGTGACCCGGAGGCCGGGCTGCGCTTCTTCGTCGAGCCCATCGAGACGCTGCTCGGGCAGCTCCACATGCCGCAGGCGGCGCTGGTCGGGCACTCGCTGGGCGGGTTCGTGGCCCTGGAGCTGGCGCTGCGGCGTGCCTTGGCCCCCAGCCGGCTGGTGCTCGTCGACGGCATGGGACTGGGGCCGGAGATGTCCGTCGCGGCGCGGCTCTACTACCGCGCGGGGCCGGAGCGGCTGGCGCGGCGCGCCGGCGCGCGCGTGTTCAAGCGCCTCTCGCCGCTGCCCGACACGCCGCTCGGTCAGCGCCTGGCGGCGCTGGAGCACGAGCTGTGCGCCGTGCCGGGCGGGAGGAAGGCGGCGAGCGACGCCTTCGACACGCTCTACGGCCTGCGCGGCCCGGCGTTCCACCGGCGCGCGCGCGTCGCCGAGGTGCGTGCGCCCGCCCTGCTCCTGTGGGGCGAGCGCGATCGCGCCCTGCCGTCACCGCTGGCCATCGACGCGGCGGCGCGGCTGCCGAGCGGCCGGGTGGAGATGCTGCCGCTCGGCCACTCCCCGCACCTCGAAGATCCGGGTCGCGTGGCCGCGCTGGTCACCGAGTTCCTCGGCTGAGCGGGACCGAGCTCAGCCCAGCTCGCCGCCCTCGGGCGGGGCCTCGGCGCGGATCATGGTGCCCACGCCGCGCGCGGTGAAGAGCTCTGCCACCACGTTGTGCGGCACGCGGCCGTCGATGATGTGCACCGTCTCCACCCCGCCGGCGAGCGCACGCAGGATGGACTGGCCCTTGGGCAGCATCCCGCCGCTGAGCGTGCCGTCCTCCATGCGCGCCTCGAGCTCGGCGGCGTTGAGCTCGCTGACCAGCAGGCCCTTGGCCAGGATGCCGGGCACGTCGGTCATGAAGATCAGCTTCTTCGCCCCGCAGGCCACGGCGATCTCCGCGGCCACCGCGTCGGCGTTGATGTTGTAGGTGTGCCCGTCGTCGCCGAGACCGACCGGGGAGATGACCGGCACGTAGCCCTTGTCGAGGAGGAGCTCCACCACGTCGGGGTCGATCTTGACCACCTCGCCGACGAAGCCGAGGTCGGCGCCGCCGGGCCCGCTGATCTTGCGCGCGGCGATGAGGTTGCCGTCCTTGCCCGAGAGCCCGACGGCGCGGGAGCCGGCGCGCGAGAGGGAGGACACGATCTCCTTGTTGATCTGGCCGGTGAGCACCATCTCCACGACCTTCAGGCTGCCGGCGTCGGTGACGCGCAGGCCTCCGATGAACTCGCTCTTCTGCCCCATGCGCTCCAGGGTGCGGCTGATCTCCGGGCCGCCGCCGTGCACCAGGATGGGGCGCAGGCCGACGGCTCGCAGCAGGCGCACGTCCTCCGCGAAGCGGTCCTTGAGGTCGGCCTGGACCATGGCCGCGCCGCCGTACTTGATGACCGCGCGCGTCCCGGAGAAGCGCTCGATGTAGCGCAGCGCCTGCAGCAGCGCGTCGGCCTTGAGATCCGGCGTCTTGTTGTCGAGGCTCTGGTCTCGGCGCACCGGCCCGCCCGGCGTGTCGACCAGCACCGCCGCGTAGTCGGCGTTGATGCGCACGTAGTCGTAGGACAGGTCGCAGCCCCAGGCGGTGGCCCGGTGCTCGCCCTGGCCGAGATCCACGTCGATGAACACCTCGTCGCCGCGGAGGAGCGCCCGCAGGCCATCGGCGTCGAAGGCCAGCGGCTTGCCGGCGGCGAAGACGGCCACCTCCTGGATGCGGACCGAGAGCGTGTCGGGAGCGAAGCGCCAGCTGCGCTCGGCGGCGCGCGCGCCCATGGCCGCCGCCACGCGTCCCCAGTTCGGGTCGGTGCCGAAGAAGGCCGCCTTGGTCAGGTTGGACTCGATGACCGCCTTGGCCAGGCCGCGCGCGGCCTCGCGCGACTCGGCGCCGAGCAGGCGCACGGTGAGCAGATGCTGTGCGCCCTCGCCGTCGCCGGCGATGGCCCGGGCCAGCTCCTCGCACACCTCCTGGAGCGCACCGCCGAGGAGGCGCGCCTCGGCGGAGTCGAGGGAGGTGACGCGATCGTTTTCGGCCATGCCGTTGGCCAGCGCCAGCACGGCGTCGTTGGTGCTCGTGTCGCGGTCGACGCTGACCATGTTGAAGGTCTCGTCGACGGCCGTGCGCAGCAGCGCGTCGAGCACATCGCGCTCCACCGCGGCATCGGTGAGGACGAAGGCCAGCATGGTGGCCATGTCCGGATGGATCATCCCCGAGCCCTTGGCCACCGCCAGCACGCGGACGCGGTCGCCGCCGAGGAACACCTCGCGCCACGCGGTCTTGGCCACCGTGTCGGTGGTCATGATGGCCTGCGCCAGCGGTGCCGGGTCGGGGCCGAGCGCGGCCACCAGCGCCGGGACCGCTGCCTCCACCTTGGCCACCGGGAAGGGCACGCCGATGACCCCGGTGGAGCAGGTGAGCACCGCATCGACCTCGACCCCGAGCGCCTTGGCCACCGCCGCCGCCATGCGCCGGTTGCCGTCCTCGCCCTCCGGGCCGGTCATGCAGTTGGCGTTGCCGCTGTTGGCGACGATGGCGCGCGCCGCCGTCTGTGGCAGGCGCGCGGCGTTCCAGTCGATGGACGCGGCGCGGCTCTTGGACCGCGTCAAGCAGCCGGCCGCCACCGCCGGCATCTCCGAGAGCACCAGCCCGAGATCGGCGCGCTTGACCTTGATGCCCGCGGGGACGCCGGCGAACGTGAAACCGATCGGCGTCTTCAACGGGTTCTCGCCTCGCCACTGGCAACGTTGTGCATGGGGGGCGAGTTTTCCCACGTACCGCGGCATTGCTTCAAGCGGCGCGACGCTTGCCCCGGCCGAACATCGGAGGCGTCATGCGACGCGTCCTGCTCACCGGGGCCAGCGGGTTCGTCGGCCGCCACGTCTGGTCGCCCCTCTCGGCGGACAACGGGGTGCGTTGCCTGACGCGCAACGCTGCCAAGGCGCGGCGCAAGCTGCCCGGGCGCGACTGGGTGGAGGGGGACATCTCCGACGGGGCCAGCCTGGATCGCGCCATGGAGGGGTGCGACTCCGCGCTCTACCTGGTGCACGAGATGGGGGACGCCGGCGCGGGATTCCGCGAGCGCGAGCTCGCCTCGGCGAAGACCTTCGCGGACGCAGCCGCGCGCGCCGGCCTGCGGCGCATCGTCTACCTCGGCGGCGTGGCACCGCGCGGCCAGGGCTCCGAGCACCTGCAGAGCCGGCTGGAGGTGGGCGAAGCGCTGCGCGCGGGCTCGGTGCCCGCCGTCGAGCTTCGCGCCAGCATGATCATCGGGCACGGCAGCCTGAGCTGGCTCATCGTCCGCGACCTGGCGGCGCGCCTGCCGGTGATGGTGCTGCCGCGATGGCTGGGGTCGAAGACGCAGCCGGTGGCCATCGACGACGTGGTGGTGGCGCTGCTGCGCGCGCTCGACCTGCCCGGCGACGGGAGCCAGTCCTTCGACATCCCCGGCCCGGCGACGCTGACCGGCGGCGAGATCCTCGACGAGACGGCGGCGGCGCTCGGCCTCGACAAGCCGAGGACGCTCTCCATCCCGTTGCTGACCCCCGAGCTGTCCGCGCACTGGGTGCACTTCGTGACCCGCGCGCGGTGGTCGGTGGCCAAGGAGCTGGTCGTGGGGCTCACCGAGGACCTGGTGGCGCGCGACGACCGCTTCTGGAGCCTGATCGATCACCCCGAGCTGGTCGGCTTCCGCGAGGCGGCCGCACGCGCCATCGCGGCCGAGAAGCGCGACGGCGACGTGCCGGGCGTGTGGGGTTTCGTCGAGCGCCAGGTGGCCGAGCGCAGCTGAGGGCCGCGCGGTGAGGGGTGGGCGGGGCGGCGCCGCGCTCAGGCCGGGCGCTCGAACGCCGCGCCGACCATCTCACACAGGTTTTGCAGCGCCTGCGAGGCCGCGCCCTTGAGCAGGTTGTCCAGCGCTCCGATGCTCACCACGCTGCGGCGGTCCGCGTCACCACGTGCTCCGACCAGCGCGCGCGGCGTGCCCACCACGCGCGCCAGCGTCACCTGCTCCGGTGCCGCCACCTGCACCTGGCCTCCTCGCGCGTAGAAGCGCTCCAGGAGCTGGGGCAACGACTCGGCCGGTGCGCCGCCGGCCAGGCGGCCGAAGGCGGTGCACAGGAGCCCGCGGCGCACCGGGAGCAGGTGGGGAACGAACGTCACCCGCACGTCGCGGTGCGCCACTCGCGAGAGCGCCAGCTCGATCTCCGGCGCGTGCTGGTGGTTGCCGACCCGGTAGGGGCTGAGGTTCTCGGCCACCTCGCTGAACATCAGGTGCTCCTCGGCCTTGCGCCCCGCACCGGTGACGCCGCTCTTGCCATCGACGTAGACGTCCGGCTCGATGGCGCCCGCGGCGAGGAGCGGCGCGAGCGCCAGGATGGCGGCGGTGGCGTAGCAACCCGGGTGGGCCACCAGCCGCGCCTTGCGCACGTCGGGCGCGCCCGATCCGGCGGCCGGCACCTCGGGCAGCCCGTAGCGCGCCTCGCGCAGCAGCTCGGGCGCAGGGTGGGTGAACTTGTACCAGCGCAGGTAATCCTCGGCCGCCGCCAGCCGGAACGCGCCGGAGAGATCGACGACCCGCACGTTGCGCGCGAGCAGCTCGGGCGCGAGCGTCGCCGAGACCTCTGCCGGGGTGGCGAGCAGCGCCACCGCCACGCCGTCCATGGCGCCGAGCACCTCGGTCATCGGCCGCACCACCACCGCCGCGGCAGGACCGCCGAGCGCCACCTCGCCGCCGAGGAGCCGCCCCTGCCAGCGATCGGCGACGGCGGACGCCAGGTCGAAGGCCGGATGCGCAGCGAGGAGGCGGGCCAGCTCGGTGCCCGAGAAGCCGCTGACGCCGACGTGGCCACACGAACCCGCGACGCGCTTGTCATGCCTCGATTCCTACGTCGAGCGGGGGCGCCGCGCAAGCTGCCGGCCGTCATCCGGCGAAAATCGAGCCAAGCACCGTCGCACTCCGTGCCGTGGCGGTCGCAGGGAGCGCGTGTGCGTCGCAGCGGGGCGAGCCTGGCGCAGGGCCGCAGGACCGTGGTCATGAAGCTTCCTTGTCTCCACCGTTGTCGCCGCTCGTCGCGCATCACCCTGCGCTCGCCGCTGCCCGCCCCGGCGCCGCAATCCTCGCCGCGCCGCCCGCGACGCGCGCGCAGGAAGCGCTGGCACCGCTGGCACCGCGCGTCATCCACCCCGACGGGGTCTTCCTGCGCAGGCCTGCCGGGACGTCACCCGCTGGTGATCGGAGGTTGCCGACCATGCCGGCGCCGGTGCCGCCGCTGGTCGGCTGGCCACTACTTCGACAAGGCCAACGACCCGCTGGAGCCGAATGGAAGCCCATCGACCTGCGCCCGACGGCTGGGCCGCCAGCGCCGTGGTCAAGCCTACTACCTCGTCCCCGGTCTCGCTTCGGCAGCCGGCGGACGTTGACCACCATCGGTGTCATCCGCGGCCCCGTCCACACGACAGCCAGGCCGAGCGCGCACCTCGCTGTGGCCGACCGGCGCATCGCTGCTCGGCAAGTTCTGTTCGCCACGCGGCGTCGCGCCGACGAGGTCGCATCGATGCAACGCCGGAGACATGGCGCGGGGTTGCGTGCGCAACTGCATGCGCAACGCGAGGGGACAAGCGAACTGCGCTCTGTCGTCACCGCGAAGAAGCAGCGACACCGCGGTGGCGGTCACATCGGCCGTCGCACCCAAGGTGGCGAGGTGGCTCGACCCCCGCGCGGCCCTGCAGGTATCGAGGATCATCTCCTCGTGTTCGTCCCTGCTTCGCGGCGCCACCCTGGCGGGCGCCTCGCTCACCGCGTGCTCGCTGGTCTATCCCACGGACGAGTTCGAGGACGGCACCGGTGCCGGTGCGGCGCCGAGCAGCAGCAGCGGCGGCGCCGCAGGGGATCCGGCGGCGGCGGCGGATCGGCGTGTCCGAGCGGTGCGGCCTCGCTGCTCGCCGCCGAGCAGGACACACCGACGAGCCTCACCGTCTCCGCGGGACGTGCCTACTGGGTTGACGGTACCGGCACGCCGCGTCGTCGACACCGACCTGGCAACGCCGGTCGTCGGGGCGGAGGCGCCGACGCTCTTCACGCCCTTCGCGGCGCCCATGCTGGTTCGCTCGGGTGGGCGGGTGGCGTGGACGCGCCTCACCGCGACCGGCAACTGCGCGGGCGGAGCGCTGGTCGAATCGGTGAGGCTCGACGGCACCGAGCCGGGCACCGCGCCAGGCCAGCCCTGCTACGACCCCATCCCCGCGCTGGTCGTCGACCAGTCGATCGCCTTCTGGACCTGGTCGAACGGCGAGGGCACACGGCTCTCCAAGACTTCGTTCCCGGGCGCCACCACCACCCTGCTCATGACCGTGGGTTCCATCTCGCGCATCGCCGTCTCCAGTGATGCGGTCTTCTTCGCGCACGTGGATCCGGTCGCTCCGCCGACCCTCTATCGCGTG
>JBBJMR010000345.1:0-8832 GCA_037720395.1 Polyangiaceae bacterium | reverse complement strand
TGCGGGCGACTGTGGCACACCACCTCGCGGGACGACGTGCTGGGCGCCCCCCGCATCGACCTGGTGGTGGTGTTGTTGGGCGGCGAGACCGTGGCCCGGGGTCTGGTCGAGCAGGCCATCGACAGCGGCAAGGCGGTGGTCACCGCCAACAAGATGCTGCTCGCCCTGCACGGCCCGGCGCTGCTGGCGCGCGCCATCGAGCGCCGCGTCGACCTGGCCTTCGAGGGCGCCGTGGGCGGCGGCATCCCCATCATCCGCACCCTGCGCGACGCGCTGGCCAGCGACTGGGTGGAGAGCCTGGCGGGGATCGTCAACGGCACCTGCAACTTCGTGCTCACCCGCATGCGGCACGACGGGCTCTCGCTCGACGAGGCCATCCGCGAGGCGCAGGACAAGGGCTATGCCGAGGCCGACCCGTCGCTGGACGTCGACGGTCACGACGCCGCCCACAAGCTGGTGGTGCTGGCCATGCTCGCCTTCGGCGCGCGGGTCGTCGCCGGCGCGGTCTCCGTGGAGGGGATCCGTGGCATCGACGCCGCCGATCACCGCTTCGCCGAGCGCTTCGGGTACGTCTTCAAGCACCTGGCCATCGGGCGCGACCGTGGCCAGAGCATCGAGCTGCGCGTGCACCCCACGCTGGTGCCGAAGAGCAGCGTGCTGGCCAACGTCTCCGGGGTGCTCAACGCCATCCTCCTCGAGGGCCGCGGCCTCGGGCCGTGCCTGCTCTCCGGGCGCGGCGCCGGCGACCTGCCCACCGCCGTCAGCGTGGTCTCCGACATCCTCGATGTGGCGCGCTCCATCGTCGCTGGCGTGGCCGGGCTCTCCACGCGCGGCATCGCCGTGGCGCCCCGTCCGCTGCTGCCGATGAGCGAGGTCGAGGCGCGCTACTACCTGCGCTTCGGCGTCGCCGACCGCCCCGGCGTCATGGGTCGCCTGGCCGGGGCGCTCGGCGAGACCGGCGTCAGCATCGAGCAGATCGTGCAGCACGGCCTGCCCGACGCCGGCGGCGGTCCGGTGGAGGTGGTCATGGTCACCCACCGCGCGCGCGAGGGCGCGCTGCGGGCGGCGCTCTCGGCCATCGCCGCCGAGGAGTTCGTGCGCCGCGAACCGAAGCTCTTCCGCATCGAGGATCTGTGAGCGCCGAGGCCGCGGCCAGCCAGGTGGCCGGGGCAGGGCGGCTCCCGCTCGGTGTGTTCGACTCCGGGCTGGGCGGCCTCACCGTGGTGCGCGCGCTGCGCCAGCGCTGCCCGGCCGAGGACATCGTCTACCTCGGCGACACCGCTCGCGTGCCCTACGGGACGCGCTCGCCGGAGACGGTGATGCGCTACGCGCTCGGCTGTGCGCGGGTGCTCACCGCGCGCGGCGTCAAGGCCATCGTCGTCGCCTGCAACACGGTGAGCGCGGTGGCGCTGGACCACCTGCGCGTGGAGCTCGACCTGCCAGTGCTCGGCGTCATCCTCCCCGGCGCGCGCGCCGCGGTGGCCGCAGCCGGGGGCGGGCCGGTCGGCGTCCTGGCCACCGCCGGCACCATCGCCTCCGGCGCTTACCCGCGCGCAGTCGCCTCGCTCTCCACCCGCAACGAGGTGGTGGGCCGCGCCGCGCCGCTGCTCGTCTCCCTGGCCGAGGAGGGCTGGCTGGAGGGCGAGGTCCCGCGCCTGGCGGCGCGCCGCTACCTGGAGCCGCTCATCGCCGCCGGCGCGCGCTGCGTGATGCTCGGCTGCACGCACTTCCCGCTCTTCCAGGACATCATCGCGCGCGAGGCCGAGGCCATGGCCGGCGCGCCGCTCCCCGTGGTCGACGGCGCCTCGGCGACCGCGGCCGAGGTCGATGCCTTCCTGCGCGACCGCGGCCACGCCGCCACCGGTTCATCGCGCGGGCGGCTGCAGATCCTGGTCACCGACCTGCCCAGGAGCTTCGCCGAGGTCGCCGCGCGCTTCCTCGGTGAGCCGGTGCCCGACGTGGAGCAGATCGACCTCTGAGACCGCGCCGGCCCTGGGCGTTGGGGGAGAGGGTGAGATCGGGTCGGGCGTGGTGGTCACTGGAGCTAGCACGCGGGTTGAGCCCGAGTGTGCAACGGGCGACGGTAGCGTGTCAGGGATCGTTGGAACGCTGCTCGGCGCACGAAAGGGTCACGGCGGGAGGCGGGCGGCGACACGAATGCGTTGATGACGATCGCGTTGCCTGACCACGGCTGGGGGCGGGGTGCCGCTGAGCGGGGGCAGGGCTGAGCTGTGCGCGGCGGGCGCGGGGCTTCACGCCCGGCGACGAACCGTGGTTCACACCGCGGAAAACGCGGTGTCGAAAATCGGCCGGTGGGAAATTCTCCCGGTTCGCGGTGGGCGCGGGGTCGCTCGGTCTGCGCCGAGGGAATGACGTCGCTGGCACTCATGTTGCGAAGCTCACGACCGACAACAACGAACCAGCCTCCGCCGTTGCGCGGAAGGAAAGAACCCACATGCCTCACCCTGGACGCGCCACCCTTCCCCCGATGACCAAACGCACCCGCGCCGTGGCTCCGCCCCCCGAGGCCTCGGACGAGGTGACCAGCGTGCGCCGGACGCTGCGCATGGTCGCCGACGTGGACATCGATCTCCGCGATGGCGACCGTGGTCCCTTCGACCCGTGCGGCGTCTATGCCACGCCGCATGTGCTGGTGAACGGGCAACGCATCGCCTTCGCGCGCACGTACTTCCTGGGCACCCGCTTCCCGACGGGCATCGTCGCCTCGGCGACCTGGGAGAGCGAGATGCGCGCCGACTCGGTGTCCGCGCGCCTCATCTACAGCTGCCGCGAATACCTCCGTTCCCGCGCGCTCTAGCTGCTCGATCCCCCTCCGTCTCCGACAAGCGGAGCTCGCGAGAGGGTCACGAGGCCGGTTGGCTCCCGGCTGCGAGAAGCGACCTTTCTTCTAGACGCCCGCGATGCGCACGAAGTCCTCCGCCAGGCCGGCAAGCGTGGCCTGCGCGCGCGCCATCGCCGCCGCCGCCGCCTCGCCCTCGGCGACCTGCTCGCGCACATCGAAGTAGAACTTGATCTTCGGCTCGGTGCCGCTCGGCCGCGCAATGATCCGGCTGCCGCCCTCGAGGTCCAGCGCCAGCATGTTGGTCTTCGGCAGCGCCAGCGCGCTCGACTTGCCGCCCTCGCGCCGCACCTGCGCCTGGTAGTCGCTGACGGCCACCACCTGCAGGCCGCCGACCCGATCCGGCGGCGCCTCCCGGAGCTTCGCCATCACCGCGCCCATCTTCGCCAGCCCGTCGCTGCCGGGCAGCGTGATGGCGCGCTGCCCACTCAGGTAGACGCCGTACTTTCGCGCCAGCCCTGCCAGCTCGTCGAGCAAGCTCTCGCCGCGCCCGGCGCACCGCCGCGATCTCGGCCACCAGCAGCGCCGCGGAGATGCCGTCCTTGTCGCGGACGAGCGGCCCGACGGTGTACCCGAGGCCTCCTCGTACCCGAAGACGAAGCGCGCGCCCCGGGTGCGCTCCAGCTCCATGGCGCGGTTGGCGATCCACTTGAAGCCGGTGAGCGTCTCCTCGTAGCGCACGCCGAGCTCACGGCAGATGGCGCCGAGCATCGGCGAGCTGACGCAGGAGGCGAGCACCAGCCGGTCGTCCTGCACGCTGGTCGGCGCGCGCGACGACGGCGCCCGCTCGCCGTCGGCGCCGGCAGGATCGTGGACCTCGGTGAGCAAGTAGTGGCCGAGCAGGGTGCCCACCTCATTGCCGGTGAGCTGCACCCAGCGCCCGTCCTTGCCGCGCACGGCCACCGCTAGCCGATCGACGTCGGGGTCGTTGGCGATGATCAGATCGGACTTCTCGCGGTCGGCCAGCGCATAGGCGAGGTCGAGTGCGCCCTTCTCCTCGGGGTTGGGGAAGCGCACGGTGGGAAAGGCGCCGTCCGGCTCGGCCTGCTCCGGGACGCTCTTCACGCGGGTGAAGCCGGCCTGCTCCATGGCGCGCAGCACCAGCCGGTTCCCCACGCCGTGCAGCGCCGTGTAGACGATGGGGAAGCTGCGGTCGCCGCCCTTGCTCAGCGCGAGGCGGGCGATGGCCGCCAGGTAGGCGGGCTCCAGATCCTGCGGCCAGTCGGCGAGCAGGTTCTTCTCGCGCGCCATGGGGAGGTCGAGCAGCTTCACCTCGTCGGCCGGCGGCTGCTCGGCGATGGCCGCGGCGATGCCCTTGTCGTGCGGGGGGATGATCTGGGCGCCGTTCGACCAGTAGACCTTGTAGCCGTTGTATTCGGGCGGGTTGTGGCTGGCGGTGACCATCACGCCTGCCGCCGCACTGAGGTGCGGCACGGTGAATGTCACCACGGGCGTCGGCACCGGGTGTGTGGCCAGGAACGAAGGATACCGTGCGCGGCGAGCACGGCAGCGGTGTCCTCGGCGAGCTCGCGGCTCAGGCGGCGCCCGTCGTATCCGATGACCACGCCGCTGGTGCGCACCGACGCCGGGCCCGATGCCGGCCCGCTGTCGCCACCCGTGCGCTGCGCCAGCAGGTACCGCGCCATGCCGGCCGCCGTGCGCCGCACGACGGCGCGGTTCATCAGCGACTCGCCGGCGCCGATGACGCCACGCAGCCCGGCGGTGCCGAACTCCAGTGGCCCGACGAAGCGCTCGGCGAGCTGCGCGCGTGCGGCGTTGTCCTTGCGGGCGCGCTCGACGAGCGTCTTCAGCTCCGCGCGGGTGGCCGGGTCGGGGTCATGGGCAATCCACTGGGCAGCGCGCTCGAAGAGGTCGGTCACGCGCGCGTCCATACCACCGCCCCGGCGCGCGGTCGCCGGCGCGCCGAGCTCGGGAGGTGCGGCCGCCCGCGTCGGAACGCGCCCTGGCGGCAGGTGGCCGGCTACGCCTTGGCCTTGGCCTTGGCCAGGCGCTCGGCGAGGCCGGTGTCGTACGCGCCCTCGACGAACTCCGGCGCGGCCAGGAGCTCGCGCAAGAACTCGATGTTCGTCGCCGCCGGGCCGGCCGGACCCACCAGCTCCAGCGTGGTCTCGGCCAGGGCGCGATCGAGGCGCTCGATGGCCGCGCCGCGCGTCGGCCCGTAGGCCACGAGCTTGGCGAGCATGGGATCGTAGTACGGCGTCACGTCCAGTCCCTCGGTGACGCCGGTCTCGACGCGCAGGTCGGCGGTCTCCGCCGGCCAGACCAGGCGCACCAGCTTGCCGGGCTGCGGCGCGAAGCTCTTGGCCGGGTTCTCGGCGTAGACGCGGGCCTCGATGGAGTGGCCGTTGCGGGTGTTGTGAAGCACCGCGGCGGCCAGCTTCTCGCCCGACGCGACACGGAGCTGCTGCTCCACCAGGTCGAGCCCCGTCACCTGCTCGGTGACGCAGTGCTCCACCTGCAACCGCGCGTTGACCTCCAGGAAGAAGAGCTGGCCCTCGGGGCTGGCGACGAACTCCACCGTGCCGGCGCCGACGTAGCCCACGCTCTGCACGATGCGCAGCGCATCGGCGAGCAGCGACGCGCGCCGGGCCGCGCCCTCCGCCCCCGCGAAGAAGGACGCGGGCGAGGGCGACTCCTCGATGATCTTCTGGTGCCGGCGCTGCATGCTGCACTCACGCTCGCCGAGCGCCACACCGCCGCCGTGCGTGTCGCACAGCACCTGGACCTCGATGTGCCGCGGCGAGCGCACGTAGCGCTCCAGGTAGACGCGCGCGTCGCCGAAGGCGCTCCTGCCGCGATCGGAGCAGCTGGTCACCGCGCGGGCCAGCTTGTCGGGCGACTCCACCACCTGCATCCCGATGCCGCCGCCGCCGCCGGCCGCCTTGACCAGCAGCGGATAGCCGATGCGCTCCGCCTCGGCGGCCACCGCGGGGGCGTCGTCGGCGTCGATGGGGCCGTCGCTCCCGGGAGGCGGGGAGACGCCGGCCGCGCGCGCCACGGCGCGGGCGCGGATCTTGTCGCCGAAGGCCGCCAGCACCGAGGGCGGCGGGCCGATGAAGGTCAGCCCGGCGGCGGCGACCGCCTCGGCGAAGGCCTCCTTCTCGCTGAGCAGACCGTAGCCGGGGTGCACCGAGTCGGCCCCGGTCTGCCTGGCAGCGCCGAGCACGGCCTCGATGTCGAGGTAGCTGTCCTTGACCGGCGGTGGCCCGATGCGCACCGCCTCGTCGGCGGCGGCGACGTGCGGGGCGCGCTCGTCGGCGTCGGAGTAGACGGCCACGGTGGCCACGCCGAGACGCTTGCAGGTGCGCTGGACGCGGCAGGCGATCTCGCCGCGGTTGGCGATGAGGACCTTCTTGAGCACGGCGCGACCCTAGTCGCGACCGCCGCCGGCCGGAAGACGTCGACGAGCCGCCGCGCCCACGTGCGCCTCGACCTGTCCGTGCGTGCGCGATCAATCGTCGAAGACGCAGAGCTGCGCCGCGCTGCTCGAGCAGACGTCGAAGCAGTCGCTGCAGGTGGCGCACGAGAGCAGCAGGTAGGCGGCGTCGCTGCTTCCTGGGAACTGCTGGTCGTAGCTCTGCACGCAGGCGGCTGAAGAGGACCACGGCACTGCACCCGATCCATGCAGCTCGGCAGTCCCCAGCACTGCTGCGTCTCGCCGAGGCACTGCGACTGCGGCACGCTCGCCGCACACTCGGCGCAGGCCCGGCGGAGCTGCGCTGCTGCCGCTGCTACCCGCGGCTGGCGCCGCCGACCCACCGCTGCTCTGCTGGACGCAGCTGTCGTAGTTGCACCCGTTCGCCGCGCAGATGCACTGCCAGATCGGTGGGCACGGTGCCATTGCTGCACGTCGACTGGCAGTCGAGGGCCTGGGCGTCGCAGTCGTTGACCTGTTGCAGGCGTCGATGCAGCTCGAGCACTCCGGCTGCGGCCCGCTGCTGCTGCCGTCCGGCGACGAGGCGCCGCTGTTGCCGTTGTTGCCGCTCCCGCTGCCGCTCGAGGCACCGCTGCCGCCGCTGCCGGTGCCCCGATCGTCGACCACCACGTCCCCGCCGCAGGCGGCGGTGGAAGCCATGGCGGTTCCCGCGAGCAGGGTTCCCAGCACCAGCTTCATCGATCTCGAAACCATATCGTTCTCCCGTGGACGGGCCGCACGCGGCCCCGCGTATTGCCAAGAAAGACCCGTGTGCCGAGGTCTCGCCGTGCCAGTGACCCATGGCCGCGCCGCCCGCCCACGATCACCAGACCGGCGCCAGCCTGGACCGGCGCTCGAATCCGTCAGAGCGCCGGAGCACGAGGCCGGCGCCACGCCGCGCCGCGCCGCGCCGCGCGCTGCGGGCGAGGCGCGGATCACTCGCCGTCGAGGCAGTAGAGCTGGACGGCGCTGCCGAGACAGGTGTCGAAGCACTGGCCGCACGTCGCGCACGAGAGCACCGAGTAGGCGGCACCGGTGGCGCCGGGGAAGTCCTGATCGCACTTCTGCACGCAGCTCGGCTCGAATGCAGTTCAGGTGATTTTGCGAGGTCCACGCATGAGGACTGATTGGCATTGCTGCGCCTGATCGAAGCAATCCGATTCCACCGAGTCGGACGCACTCGGTGCAGGCTAGCCGAGGCACCGCCGTTGCCGCCGCTGCCGGTGCTGCTGGATCCGCTGCTGTTGCCGCAGTGGTCGTAGTTGCAGTCGGGCGCGTCGCAGATGACCGCCGAGGCTGGTGGGCGGTCAGCCGCGTGCTCACAATCGATGCCCATGCTGTCGCAGGCGATGATCTGCTGCAGGCGTCGATGCAGGTCGACACTCCGGATCGGGCCGGTGGTGACGCTGCCGTTGACCACCGCGGTGTCCGGCGAGGTCGAGGTGGTGTTGGTGGCGCCGGTGTTGCTGGCGCCGTTGCTGGTGCTGGTCTGGGCACCGGTGCTGCCGCTGCCGGTGGCCTGGCCGTCGACGATCACGTGCCGCCGCAGGCCACGGCGCCAGGAGAGCGCGAAGGAAATAGAGGACACACCGAGAAGGAGGCGAAACGCATGCGCGCATCGTCCTAGCTGGCGGGCCAGAGCGCAAGCGCGCAGGCCGCGGAGCACGCCTCAGGCGCTGCGGAAGCCCTTCACCTTGGGCTTGGCGCCGAGCAGGGCGAGCTGCCCGCACGCGGCGGCGACGTCGTCGCCGCGGCGACGGCGCACGAAGCAGGAGTAGCCGGCGTCGAGGAGCACGCGCTGGAAGGCCTCGACGCGCGCCATGTCTGGCGGCCCGAGCGTGCTGTGCTCGATGGGGTTCATGGGGATGAGGTTGATCTTGACGCGCAGGCCGCGGAGCAGCCGCGCCAGCTTGCGCGCTTCGGTCGGGTCGTCGTTCTTGCCCGCGACCAGGGTGTACTCGATGGTGATGCGGCGTCGCTTCGGCAGCGGATAGGCGCGCAGCGCATCGAGGAGCGCCGCCAGAGGGTAGCGCTTGTTGATGGGCATCAGCGCGCTGCGCGTCTCGTCGTCGGCCGCATGCAGCGAGATGGCCAGCCCCATCTGCCCCTGGAAGTCCGCGCCCAGGCGGGCGATCTCCGGGACCAGCCCCGAGGTGGAGACGGTGATGCGGCGCGGGGAGAGGCCGATGCCCTGCGGGTGGGTGAGCAGGCGCAGCGCGCGCGCGGTGGCCTCGTAGTTGTGGAGCGGCTCGCCCATCCCCATGAGAACGACGTTGCGCAGGCGCTCACCCTCACCGAGCAGCGCGCGCCCGAGCAGCACCTGGCCCACGATCTCCTCCGCGCCGAGGTGTCGCTTGAGCCCCGCGACCCCGCTGGCGCAGAAGACGCAGCCCATCGCGCAGCCGACCTGCGTGGAGATGCACTGGGTCACGCGCACCGCCGGCGCGGCGCCCGCGTCCGCGGTCGCGTCCGCGCCGGCGTCCTCGCCGTCCTCGTCCTCGTCCTCCGCCACGGCGGCGTCGGCGTCGTCGAGGCT
>JBBJMR010000106.1:0-25879 GCA_037720395.1 Polyangiaceae bacterium | reverse complement strand
CCCGCGAGTTGCCGTGTACAAAGAATCTTCCGCTCAGGATGAGATCCCGACCCCTGCGGGTCCTGCCGGGGCGCTGCGCTGGTCAGCGCCTGCGGATGAGGAACGGACTCCTCTCCCTGGCAAGCGCTGCCGGCGAGCAGCGCGGCGCTCAGCACCACCGCGCAACGGAGAGCGCGAATCTTCATTCCAATGCTCCTAAAGCGCAGGTCGCTGCCCTCGCCGGCAGCGACCTGGACGCTATTCGGGTGGATGCTGGCGCCGCGTCAGTGCGGATCCGCCAGGTACGGGAAATCGGGCTTGAAGGCCACGTCGTTCGCCACCGGGTTCAGCGGAAGCTCGGCGAGCACGTTGAGGGGGGTGGGCGGATCCGTGTCCAGCTTCACCAGCGCTGCGGCGATGGTGATGTCGACCACTTGATCGGTGAGCGCGCGGCCATTCGGATACGCGACCGGCTTGGTCGGATCGAACTTGATCGTGTCGGGCACGATGACCGGCGCCGCTTGCACCAGCGACTCCGCCGTCGTCGCCGGCGTCAGCCCGGCCATGGTCAGGTTATCGTCCAGCGCGCCGTGGAGGGCGTTGAGGCTGGCCGTGATCTCGTCGACCCACATCCCGGCCGCGTCTTCCACCGGGTTGCTGGCGTTGTACGCATCGCGGAGGGTGATGTCCTCGCCGCCGAGGCCGAGCCCCGAGGGCGCCGAGATGCCGACCGTACCCGCCTCGACCGCGCCGTGCCGGTCCGTCTGCACGAAGTCGCCGACGGGCGTGGTGTCGAAGACGAACTCGTCCGGGTTGCCGCCCTGGCCGCCCTGACCTGCCGTGCCGCCGGTCGCGCCGCTGCCGCCTTCGCCGCCGGACGCGCCGGTGCCGCTGGCACTCGACGGCGTGCTGCTGGTGGTCGGGTTGGCGTTGTCGTCCTCGTCGTCGCTGCAGCCCGACGCGAACCCTGCGGCGAACAGAAGGGTTGCTCCGACCATCGCCCATGTGCGTGTAAAGGTCTTCATGGTCACGCCCCCGGCTTTCGGCTGGTGGTAGCCCAGACCTGGATGGGGCCCGCGCCGAGCAGGCTGGTGTCGATCTCGATGCCCGCGGCGGTGACGTTCAAGCCCGCCAGCGTGTCTCGCGTGCTGTCGAACAACAGGTCCCCGGTGGCCAGCGACTCCAGGTACCCCTGGGCGTCGAAGAAGAACGGATCATCGGCGTGGCCCGACCAGAGCTTCGTGCCGCTCGCGTCGTGGACCATCTCCACCGGGTGCACGACGGCCGCAGCCTCGCCGGGGATGCCGGTCCACTGAATGCCCGTCTCACCCGCTCGGTTTTGACCGTAACGCCAGTAGATCTCGATATCGGCCTGGTCGTCGCCGTCGTTGTCGATGTGAATCGTATAGAGCGCCGCGGGATCATAGAGGCCCGCCGTCGAAGCGGGCTCCCCGAGCCCTTGCTTGTGATCGGGATCGACGCTCAGGCCAGCCCAGCACACGAGGATGGTCGTCTTGGTCGCGTCGCCGAACACGTACACATCGGTGAGGTCCTGCGCGGCATCCGCCTGGACCAGAGGCGCTTCGCTGTGATCCGACGCCTGGAGGCTGGACGCCCACCATCCAGAGATCGCCAGCGTTGCCAGTCCGGCAACCAAAGCTGTCTTTCGACCACGGTACTTATGCATGAGTGTCGCCCTCCCTCGAGGCGTGTGCTTGCTCAAACGTAAACCCCTATCACCGGCCGGTGGTCGCGCACCATCGGGTTTGTCCCGCAGAGCCGTGTCGGGGCGAACGTCCGGCGCGGCCGGATTTCTGGGCATCTGTTCGCTACGTTGGACAGGGTCGTCCGGATCGTCAAATCGACGGGCCTCGCGGCGATCATCGACTGGCGCGGCGCCGGGTGGGCCTCCGCGCAGCTTCGGCTCTCCTCAGCTCAGTGGTCAGGTGTGCGCACCGCCGGCGCAACGCTGCTTTGGCGCTCGTGGAGACGTCGACTGTGCTGGCGAAGGGGCGAGCGGCAGTGCGCTTGGTGGAGCTCTTCCCGGTGCCGAACGCGACGGTCGTCGACGGGCCGAAGGGGCGCCGTGCGCACGAGCTCATCGTCCCCTTCGCGCGGGATGGCGCGAGAGACCCGGACCAGGCGGCAACGAATCCACCGGTCCCGGTGCCGTCGATGCAGACGACGCCGGTGTGCAGGGCGCGATGGTGCGCTCCAACAGAGCACGGCGAGGCGCCTGGGGCTGGTGGGTTCCGCCCTCGGATCGCGGGTCCAGGTGGTGGACGTCGAGGAAGCGATGGTTCGAGCAGCCCGGTACCACGCATCGCCTCCGGTCGCGGCGAAGGACCGCCCGTCGCGTGGCCGGCAGGACGGTCTGGGTGGCGCGACCAGCCCCCACGTGAGGGCCCTCACGGCTCGCCGGCGGCCGGGAGCTCTCGAGCCGATCGCCGGCTCCCGCATGCAGCGCCTGACCATCGCACGCAGTTGTGGCCATCACCGCCTCCTCGACAGGCCCCGTGACGGATTGAAGCGGCGGCGCGGCTAGCGGAGCTCTTCCCCGGCGCCGCGGTTGGCCAGCCTTCTGCCGGCCTCCGCTCGACGCTGGTGCAGGTGCGGGCGGCGCTGCGCCCGGTGGAGCGCGGCTACTCGAGCTGGTCTGAAGAAATGGGGCGGAAGAAGAAGTCGTCGCACTGGAGGGTGCCATCCTCGTGGCCGACGCAGCTCTGGTGCAACGAGGTGCCCCACTCGTCGCACACGGGTGAGCTCCCCGGATTCAAGCAGACGAGGTCGAGCTCGTAGCCGTCCTCGGCATCGCCCGACCGGGTGCCGTCGTACTGGCCCTCGGTCGCGCCATCGAGCTCGGTCTTCACGTCGACGAGGACCGAGTCGTCGTTGGGCCACGTGTAGAGCACGAACTTGGTGTCGACGCGCTCTGCCGCGAAGAGCCCCGTCTCCTCGTCGAGGTCCAGCCCCCCGCCACTGTCGCCATCGCCGCCATCGTCGCCGCACGCCGTGAGGCCCGCGATCACGACCGCAAGCATCGTTCGCCTGATCATCCCCGGCGTCTCGCATCGGGGGCCGACCGTGTCAACGGGCGACCCGCGATCTGTCGTCGCTCCCGCGGCGCGCCCGTCGGTGTTCACGACGATCGGCGCCTCGGCTCAGAGGCAATGCAGCTTCTGGCAAAGGGTGACAGTCCTGCAGAC
Organism: Polyangiaceae bacterium; assembly: GCA_037720395.1. Taxonomy (GTDB): domain Bacteria; phylum Myxococcota_A; class Polyangia; order Polyangiales; family Polyangiaceae; genus JBBJMR01. Next base: position 22,694 of record JBBJMR010000106.1, on the reverse strand, counting down.
GCCGTCGTCGCAACAGTCGATCTTGCCGCCCGTGCATTCGCCCACGTCGCAATCGCCAGGGCAGCTCGCGTGGCTCTCGGTTCCGTTGCACACGCCGTCGCCGCACGCCGGCGGTGGGTTGCGATCCGTCTGCAAGATGGACAGGTACTTCGCATTCACGAGGTTGTTCACGGAGGCGTTCGAGTTGTACGACAGACCGTGATCGCCCGGGTACTCGAGCGGCTGCGTATGTGCTGTCCCGGGCCAGGCCGCTCCGCCCCAAGCGGTCGTCGCCGCGGGTGGTGGCGCCGGCGCCGCCGCTGCTGGCGTGGCCATGCAGATGCGGCCGCAGCAGGCGCAGCAGCAGACGCGCTGACCAGCGCCGCGCGCGGACAGATCCCAGCGACCGGCTCGCGGGCCGTGTGGCCTCAGTCGTACCAGGAGCAGGGCGCTCGCTCGTGGGCCGACGCGAGGAACCTGCCGCCCAGGGGCGCGTGCGCGCTCAGGTCGGCGCGCCGCGAGAAGCCGTACAGCGTCTTCGGGCCGCGGCCAGGCGTGTCGAACGTCAGGCAGAGATCGAACGGCAGGTGATTGCAGCGCTCGACGTGGAACGCGGTGGGCGTGGCGACGTTGTCCTGGAGCGCGTCAATCACGATGCGATCGTCCTGCCGCCCGTGTTCGAAGACCTCCGTTGTCCAGCGGAGCCACGTGCCTTCCTCGTGGACCGCGCAGCCTCCGCCGAAGAAGAGCCACATGTTGGTGACCTGGTGCGGATCCTTCGTAACCTTGTCGAACCAGACGCGACTGAGCACCGCGCGCGGCTGGAGTGCGTCGTCGGGCCCCATGTCGGCGCCGGCATATGGCTCGGTCCAGCTGCCCCGGCGCGGGCGAGACAACCAGAGCGCGACGACTGCCAGCAGCGCGGCGCCGATGGCGAACGGGAACCGATGACGCGAGACGATGATCCGGGCGGCACGAAGCAGCACGCGCATGGGTCCCCTCCTGGCAGAGGAAGCAGTCTATCGGCCGCACGCCGTCGCCGCGCGGGGCGACCCGCGGTGGCGCCCGAACCTGCATGCCGCGTGGAAAGCAGTCTCAGACCGAGGAGGCCTCGGCAATCGGCTCATCGACGATCTCGAATCGGCCGAAATCGTACGGCACGTTCGGCGCGCGCTCCACCGGCACCAGCCGTTCGCGCCGCCCGAGCTTGGCGAGCTCGGTGACCCGGTGGACGCAAAACGGGTTGTTGCCGTGCCGCCCGAGCGTGCAGTGCGCCATCCACGAGCAGCCGCCGCGGCACTCGTCGGCGTAGTAGCAGGTCTGGCAGAACCCCAGAGCTCATCGACAGTCCGCTCACGCGCGAAGCGCAGCGCCTCGGCGTGCGTCCAGATCTCTTCGAGCGATAGATCGCGCACGTCGCCGCCGGCGTACGGCGCCGTGGGCAGCGACGGGCAGCCCTTGATGGGGCCGCCGGACTCGATGCCGATGACATCGATGCCCGCCTTGCAGCCGCCCCAGTGTGCGGTCGTTCCGCCGGGCCGCGAGCGCAGCACCACCTCGTGCGGGCCGAAGTAGCCGAGGTTGTTTCCGCACACGACGTTGAACGGCGCCACCTCCCAGGGCGCGCCCAGCGCCTCGAGCTGGATCTCGCGTCAGGAAGCTCGTGGCCCTGCCGTCGATGGGCTGGCTCCAGGAGGCAAGGAGGCCCCATGAAGATCACCAGCGCCGCCTGCGCGTGACGTTCGTCGCGCGGAGACAACGTCACGCGCGTCCACTCGGCTCGTCCCGTCCGCGGGCGGCCCGGGGATGGATCGCCAGCATGAGCACATCGCTGGAGGCCGCGGGTTCGATCCCCACCGCCCGCTCCGCAAGCACTCGATGCAGCGGCAGTGGGTTAGGCCATGAGCAAGAAGGCGAAGTCGGAGGCCAAGCAGCGTCGGAGGGCGAAGAAGCGCGCCTACAAGGCGGCGCAGCGCGCCCGTTACGAGACTTGGAAGCTCGCCGGACAGAACGCGAAGAGCAAGCGCACCAATCTGCGCAAGCAGCGCACGAAGGCGGTGCGCTCGGAGCGCCATCCCCTCGGTCCCTGCGGGAACGTGGGATGCGCAACGTGCAATCCGATCACCCAGAACCTGCGTGCGCGCTGGGTTCGCAGCAAGGCGGCTTAGCGGTTTTAGCGGGGCCCCGACGGGGCCCCGCTCTTCCATTCCGGCGCAGCAAGCACGGGAATGGACCGACCAGGCAACGAATTGACCAGGTCGCGGTGCCCGACGACGGGTCATCCTCGCGAGGAGTGCCCTACAGAGGAGAGACGCGAGCATGTTGTTCCGTGACGAACGCGACCCGCGATCGGGCGGCGCGCCGCCAGCGACAGGCCGGGCGGCAGCGGCCCTGCTGCTTGTCGCGCTGGTGGGCACCGCGTGCGACCAGCAGGATGCGTGGCTCTGCTGCATGAGCACCGACGGCTCGAGCTGCCGCTGCGATGTTCGCGGATACGACGACACGGCCTGCGCGGCCGATCAGACGTCCATCGAGACCTGCAACACCGATGTGGTCGCCGACGGTGTATCCACGCCGTACTGCTGCCTGGACGAGGAGAGCTGCCTTTGCCACGGGGCGTCCGCGGAAGCCTGCACCGACGGGACGCTGGGCAACGTGCCGGGCTGCCCGGGGTCGATGGCGCCGGAGCTGTGCTCTGCCGTGCCCACCGAGTGCGAGGAGTCCGCCGACTGCAACTGCGGGCAGGAGTGCCTGACGGAGAGCGACGACGAGGAGGCGCCGATGGCCTGCGCGTATCCTTGCGAGGACGACGCGGAGTGCGCCCTGATCAGCGAGGCCCTCACGGTGCCGCTGCCGAGCTGCGTCGAGCGCGGGACCCTCCAGGCTTGCGAGTAGCGGCGAGCACCGGGTGGGGTCGCGCGGCGACGGTGGGGGCGCAACCGGCCCGGGCACGACCACGGGCCCCGGTGGGCCTCGCCGATCCGAGAGACAACCACCTCTCGAAGTCGCCGGTGTGGGGCACCTACTACGTGCCAGGCACGACCCACACCTTCCTCGGCGGCGGAGGCTACACCTCGGCGACGGTCGAAGACGTGCCGCTCACCGAGTGGATCTCGACCCTCATCGATGGCGGTGACCCCGGTCACCTCGGGCTCTGACCCTGTCTGCTCGAGCGTCCCACGCGCTGGCGTGTTCGTCGGCGAACCGCGGCATGTCGGCGAGGCTTGGCAGCTCACCTTGTCGCCCTGGTGGTGGAGACGCCACGCGCCGGCTCACCAGCCCTGGTCCCCGGAGCCGCCGTTGACCGGTAGCGGCACGGGGACGCAGAAGCCACCGGAGCAGGGCCGGGCGCCGCCGTCCGCGGCCAGGCCGTTGCACTCCGTCCCGCCATCACAGGGCTTGGCGCACTGCCCGCTCCGGCACGACAGGGCGGCGCTGCAGTCGCTGGCGCCGCCACAGCAACGCGCGCCGAACGAGCCGCTGCCGGGCGTACACCCCGCCCCTTCGCCGGTGTCTTCGGAGGTGCCGCAACCGGCGACCGCCACGGAGAGCGAAAGCGCCAACATCCACGTCCTGGCGAGCATGGTCGCGAGCCTATCGCCGCCTGCCCCCACCGGCTACGGCTCACCGGCCCGGTGCGCGTGGCGCGCGCAGCTGAGCGACGATTCGCTCAGGGGCAGGTCTGCTCGCAGATGGAGCCGACCTCCTCCACGCAGGTCTTGTCCCAGCTGTTCTCGACGCAGAAGGAATCGGCCTCGGCGATCTTGGCGACGCACATATCGCAGGACGCTTCGAGCTTGCTGCCGGTGGCGCAGAGGTCGTGCGCGCAGCCGCCGACCGGCTCTTCGCCCTCGTTGGTGCCGCCACCGCTCAGGAAGGTCGCCGGCGGGAGGATGACTCCGGTCAGGCCGTTGGCCGAGCCACCCTCGGTCTGCGGAATGCGGGCGTCGAGGTAGGGCATGTAGAGGTCGTAGTAGCCCTTGAGCGCGTCGCCCTGGTTGGGGTCGGGCGAGAGGCTCGAGCCCCAGGAGTTCTTGATGCGGATGAACTCCAGCTTGGCCTCCGGCGACAGCGCGGCGTCGAGGATCGCCGGATCGGTCACCAGCACCCCCGCGGGCAGGGTGCCGTGACCGGGCACGTCGTTGATCTGGTAGTCCTCGACCACCGTCATGTGCCCACCCTGCCGGCCCGGCGCGGCGGGCACCTCGTGGAAGGTGTTGTCGGACTTCAGCGCCGCGAAGTCGACGAACCAGCTCATGATCGCCGGCAGCCTGTTGTGCATCGCCTTCTGGAGCTCGATCTGGAAGCTCCTGCGCGCGCTGGCGTTGCCCGGATAGCTCTTCTCGTTCCAGGCGTAGGTGCCGGTGCGGGTGGGCGGCCCCCACCCCGTGTACCTGGGCTCGCCGATGGCATCGGCCAGGGTGAGGGCCTTGCCGCTCTTGTCGTGGCCGACCTCGAGGCTGCTCACCCGACGAAGCCCGCTGTCTTCGGGGAGGACGAGCGAGGCGTCGTAGAGCGTATGGCCCACGTCCTTGCCGAAGACCGCGTCGAGCATGGCGACGGCCTCCGGGGTCAGGCCCCACGCCTTGTCGAGCTCCGCGCGGACCAGCTCCGGGTTGCGCCGCGCCTCCGCGCTGGCGAGCGCGCCGTCCTTCAGCGAGGCGTCGATGGCCTTCTGGGCGCTGCCCTGTCGCGCGGAGCGTGCCTCTTCCGCCTCTTCCGGGATGAACTTGCCTTCGTCGAGCATGCCATAGCGCCGCATGAGCTCCACCGCGGTGCCCCACCACCCGCCGGTGCCCAGGATGGTGACGCCCTCCTTGGAGTCGAGCGTGGCCAGCTGCTCCTCGCCGCCGCCGCCGCCGTGGATCTGCTCGAACCAGTGCCAGTAGGTGATGTACGACTCGCTGAGGTTGAGCTCCTCACCCGCGTGGGTGAGCCGGAGCGACTCGACCCAGCCCACGGATGCGTAGACCCAGCAGTTGCCGATCGACTGGTTCTTGACCTTCGAGTTGTTGATGTCGGTGATGTCGTCGCTGCCCTGCGCGGCGTCGTCGCCGCCGCAACCGATGGCGGCGGTGGCCAGGGCGAGGGCAGCGACGCGGGCGAGTCGCGTGGACTGGGCAAGCAGGTTCCGACTGGACATGGCGCCCGGTAGAGCACATATCGTACCGTGTAGGTGTGTAGTCATTCCAAGGACTTGGCAGAGCGCGCAGCCCGGGGCACGCCCGCCCCGACCGCCCGGCGATCCACCCCAGCGATCCAGGCCTCGGCCCTAGGGCGCGTTGCGTACGGCGCGCAGCCATTTAACGAAAGGGCCGCGCGCGCTGTCCAGGGTCCGTGCCCGGTCTTGCGCGTCGGCAGCTGTCGTGTTCGAGGACGGCCCACAGTGGCGCTACGACCTGCACAACCCGCAGGCGCCGCCGGGCTGCGACACCTGCGTCGACGACTACCGCACCTTCTACGCCTTCAACGCCGGCCTCGCCCCGGGCTCGCGGATCGCGGTGCTCGACTCGGAGGACGACTGGACCCTGGATGCGACCAGCTTCTACAAGTACACGGCCGGGCTCGAGGCGCTGCAGCCCGAGCTCGATGGCCTGGCGAACGTGCGCTACCACATCGCCAACGGCAACAAGCACGTGCTGCTGAAGCACCCGCTCGACAGCACCGAGACGGACGTCGTCCGCCCGGGCGAGGAGCCGAAGCTCCTCTCGGACTTCCTCGGGGCAATGCAGAGCGACGACGCGGCGTGGGCCAGCGAAAGCTGCCTGGGACCGTGAGGCACGTCCAGGCGCATCCGTTGCCCTGAGCACGGCTGCCAATGGTGGCGATTCCACGCCCGCAGCCTGGCACGGCGCGGCCTCGGCGCCGTCTGTCCGCCAGGACGACCCCGCCAGCAGACGAGCGCGTGTGCCCGAGGTCACGGCGCGCTGCATCGCGCCGCGTGCGCGAGGCGCGTGCTATTCACGCGGCGTGGTGCCCCCGACCCACCCGAGCGTCAGGGGCTCGCACGACGAATTCGTCCGGGTGCGCGGTGCGCGCCAGCACAACCTGAAGGACATCGCCCTCCAGATCCCGCGCCGCTCGCTCGTCGTGTTCACCGGCGTCTCGGGCTCCGGCAAGTCGTCGCTCGCGTTCGGCACGTTGTACGCCGAGGCACAGCGCCGGTACCTCGAGTCGGTCTCCCCCTACGCTCGCCGCCTGTTCGACCAGATGCCGGTGCCCGATGTGGACGAGATCGAGGGCCTTCCGCCCGCGGTCGCGCTCCAGCAACAGCGCGGCTCATCGACGACGCGGTCCTCGGTGGGCACCGTCACCACGCTGTCGAACCTCCTGCGCATGCTGTACTCGCGCGCCGGCAGCTACCCGCGCGGCATGGGCATCCTCTACGCGGAGGAGTTCTCGCCCAACACGCCGGAAGGCGCGTGTCCGACGTGCCACGGCCTGGGCAAGATCTACGACGCCACCGAGCAGTCGATGGTGCCGGACCCGACGAAGACCATCCGCGAGCGCGCCATCGAGGCCTGGCCCACCGCCTGGGGCGGGCAGAACCTTCGCGACATTCTCGTCGCACGCCACGTCGACGTCGACGTGCCGTGGAAGGACCTGCCGAGGAAGACGCGGGACTGGATCCTCTTCACCGACGAGCAGCCGACGGTGCCCGTCTACGCCGGCCTCACGCCGGCCGAGACGAAGCGCGCACAGAAACGACGCGAGGAGGCGAGCTACTTGGGCACGTTCTCCAGCGCCAAGCGGAACCTGTTCCATACGTTCGCCCATACGCAGTCGCCGATGATGAAGCGTCGCGTGACGCAGTACATGATCGCCAGTGACTGCAGTGCGTGCCACGGCAAGCGCCTCAAGCCCAGCGCGCTCCAGGTCACCTTTGCCGGCATGGACATCACCGAGATCTCGCGCCTGCCACTGAAGCGGCTGGCCGCCTTGATGAAGCCGTACGCCGACGGCACCAGGGTCATCGAGGCCGCCGCCGATCATCCAGAGCAGGTGGTCGTCGCGCAGCGGATCGCCGAGGACGCGTTCGCGCGGCTCGGCATCCTGCTCGATCTCGGACTCGGCTACCTGACGCTCGAGCGCAACACACCGACGTTGTCTCCGGGCGAGCTGCAACGCCTGAGGCTCGCCACGCAGGTGCGCTCGAATCTGTTCGGTGTCGTGTACGTGCTCGACGAGCCCTCGGCCGGCCTGCACCCGGCGGACACCGAGGCCCTGCTCAGCGCCCTGCATCATCTGAAGGCGCAGGGCAACTCGCTGTTCGTGGTGGAGCACGAGATCGACGTCATCCGCCACGCCGACTGGATCGTCGATGTCGGTCCGGCTGCCGGACAGCACGGCGGTCGGATTCTCTACAGCGGGCCGCTCGAAGGTCTGGCCAGCGTCGAGGTCTCGCAGACGCGTCCGTTCGTGTTCGCGGAGCACACCATCCCGCGCCGACGACCGCGCACGGCGACCGGCATGCTCCAGCTCGCCGGCGTGACCCGCAACAATCTCGCCCAGGTCGACGTCGCGTTTCCGCTCGGCGTGATGACCACGGTCACCGGCGTGTCGGGGTCCGGCAAGTCGAGCCTGGTGAGCCAGGCGCTGGTCGAGCTGGTGGCGGTGCAGCTCGGCAAGCCGCACGACAACGGCGACGACGACGCCGACCTCCTGGAGCGCGAGGACGCGTCGAGGACCGCGGGACGCGTGGTGGCGGGGCTCGATGGCATCGCGCGGCTGGTACGCGTCGACCAGAAGCCGATCGGCCGCACGCCGCGCTCGAACCTGGCGACGTACACCGGGCTGTTCGATCACGTCCGCAAGCTGTTCGCCTCGACGAAGCTTGCCCGGTCGCGCCGCTACGACGCGGGGCGCTTCTCGTTCAACGTCGCCAAGGGTCGCTGCGACAACTGCGAGGGCGAGGGGTTCGTGTTCGTCGAGATGCTGTTCCTGCCGAGCGTGTACGCGCCCTGCCCCGCCTGCAAGGGCGCGCGCTACAACGCCGCGACGCTGGAGGTCGCGTACCGCGACAAGTCGATCGCCGACGTGCTTGCGTTGACGGTCGATGAGGCGGTGCAATTCTTCGCCGACGATGCGGCGGTGCGGCGCTCGCTCGAGGTGCTCCATCAGGTGGGCGTCGGCTACCTGCGCCTCGGGCAACCGGCGACCGAGCTTTCCGGGGGCGAGGCGCAGCGCATCAAGCTCGCGTCGGAGCTGCAGCGCGGCACGCGCGGCGACGCGCTCTACGTCCTCGACGAGCCGACGACCGGGCTGCATCCCGCGGACGTCGAGAAGCTCGTCGCCCAGCTCGACTCGCTCGTCGAGGCAGGCAACACGGTGATCGTCGTCGAGCACGACACGCGCGTGATGGCGGCCAGCGACTGGGTCATCGACGTGGGCCCCGGCGCTGGCGACGAAGGTGGCCGGATCGTGGCAGCGGGCCCACCCGAGGCCATCGCTCGCAACAAGGCCAGCCGGACCGCCCCCTACCTGGCGCGGTTCCTGGCCGAGTCGTTGGCCCGCAGCTAGAGCACCGAAACGCGCGTGCCCGGAACCTGGAGCAGGCCCGGGCGCGCGCGCCAACGCGTTCCTACCTCAGGCTATCCGGCGGCGGGCTCGACGCCCGCGGCTTCACGCCGCGCGGGCTCGTCTCGCACATCATCAGCGGCGGCGCGTGCAGCGCCAGGATCTCCGGATCCTTGGGCGCCGTCTGCTTCGCCATGCGCAGCGCCTCGTCCATGGTGCGCGCCGTCTCCCAGCCCATCAGGTTGGGGATGTACTCGTTGTCGGCCCCGACCACGATCATCCGGCCGATGTGCTGCCGCCCGGCCTCGCCCCAGTACCACATGTAGAACGGGTGCACCGGGTGGTAGGCGTGACCGGCGCGGTACATCTCGATGTAGGCCGGGTTCTGCGAGAACTTCTTCTCGTAGCGCTGGTGCAGCTCCATCGCGTCGCGCGTTTCCGGCAGGAGGCGATGGACGAACTCGATGTACGGGGCGTGGTGCTCGTTGTCGAACTGGTCGGTGCAGGGGTGCAGGATGATCATCGTCCCGCCCTTCTTGACCATGGGCACGCCCTTGTAGAGGTTGAACATGTACCCATCCGCCATGCATTGCACGAGCAGCGGATTGAGGAACGAGTTCACGTTGTACGGGCTGATGTACGGGATGCCAGTGATCAGGATGTCGTTGTCGCCCTGCACCGGCACCAGGTACTGCTGGTAGCTGCGCTCCAGCGTGTGGGCGTGCACCGCCTCCGTCTCGCCGGCGAACACCCCGGTCACCCCGTACGGCGAGGGCACCTTCTGGAAGATGGCCTGGCGCGCCGCCTGCGGCAGCTTGTCGAGGGTGAACTTGAGCGCGCGCAGCGCCTGCTTCTCGGCACCGGTCAGGTCGTCCTCGTTCTTGTGCAGGAACTCCAAGGGCCGATCGAACATCCGGTTGTTGATGGTCGTCTCGATGGTGAACACCTTGAGGTGCTGGTTGGTCACCTTGCCCATGCGCACCACGCTGTCGTTCAGCGCGGACGACGACGGGTCCATGTACGAGTGGCACTCGCGCATCACCTTGGGGTTGTGGTGCGCGCGCAGGCTGCGATACCCGCAGAGGCCGACGGAGACCGACTTGTGGCCGCCGTCCATGGGGACGAGGTTCAGGTTGACGTAGATGGTGAGGTCGCTCTCCGCGGCGCGGCGGTTGAGCTCGACTTCCTCGCCGAGGTCGGTCGAGCCCACGTACTTCATGTTCGCCGCGTTCTCGGCGTCGTGGTTGTAGAGGCGCTTCGGCGCGTAGCTGTCGTAGATCCTGTCGCCGACGATGTGCCGGATCTCGAAGGGCTTCATGCGCCGGTGCACGCTGGTGGCGATGATGATGTGCACGTCGTCGACGCCGTGGTCCTCGAGCAGCTTGAGGACGATGGTCAGGACGCGCTCGCGAATGTCCGGCCGGCGCATGGGCGGCAGCGGCAGAGAGATGTCGTCGACGGCGATGGTCACCTTCATCCCCGGCCGCAGCAGCGCGTAGAGCGGCTCGCTGTTGTACGGATGATTGATGGCGTAGCGGATGGCAGCGTCGACGTCCTTGAGCGGCGCCAGCGGCTGCTTGGGGTAGACGACGCGGGTGCCGGTGGGCAGATCGACCTCGACCAGCCGGTCGCCGGAGAAGAGCGCGCGCGGAGCGCTGCGGCTGTCGATGGTGACGACGTTGGGATGGCTCATGGTCGAGTTGCTCAGGCGGCTTCGAGGTGGATGATCGGCCAGTGATAAGCGTTGGCGAGCATCGACAGGCGGCGATCGGGGTTCACCGCCGCCGGGTAGCCGACGATGCTCAGCATGGGGACGTCGGAGTAGCTGTCGGAGTAGGCGAAGCACTCGTCGAGGTCGTGGCCGTGCGCGCGGGCGTGCTCGCGCACCAGGCGCGCCTTCTCCGGGCCGGCAACGACCGGGCGCAGCAGCTTGCCGGTGGCGAAGCGATCGTGGATCTCCAGGCGGTTGGCGATGATCCCGGTGGCGCCGAGGTGCTTGGCCAGGCGCTCCATCAGGAAGTCGACGGCGCCGGAGACCAGGATGACCTGGTGTCCCTTGTCGAGGCTGGTCTGCACCAGATCCTTGGCGCCCTTGTAGAGCTTGGGCTTCATCACCGTGTCGAAGGCCTCCTCGGCCAGCGACAGGAGGCGGTCCTCCGAGGTGCCCTCGAAGGCGGTGAAGAGCATCTCGTTGAAGAGGCGACGGTCGCGCGTCTCCGCCAGGGCCATCCACGGCGCCTTGAGCAGCGCCCTGCCCAGCTTGCCGAAGCTGTGCAGCGGCGTCGGCTGGTTGAGCATGTAGAAGAGCGTCGGATGGATCAGGTTGGTGGTGACCAGCGTTCCATCGACGTCGAAATAGCTGGCGGCCATGGGGGGCCGGGAATCTCGTTTGTGGGCGGTGACGTCAAGGGAAACGGCTGCAAAATCCAGCATGAGACGCGTCGGGTCCTACGCACCGCGGCAGCTGCGGCCCCCACCCGACGGCGGATCGTCCGTTCCGTGGTAGGCCCTTCCGGCCATGAGCGACCTGCACACGTACCTGACCGAAGAGATCGCCATCGATCACCGCGACGGCATCCTCAGCCGCCGTGAGGCCTTGCACCGGCTCGGGTTGCTCGGTCTGACCGCGGCTGCGGCCACCACCCTGCTCACGGCCTGCACCAAGGAGCCGACCGGGGTGGCGCCCCAGGGATCCGGCCCTCCCGCCGCACCGGCCGACAGCGCGGCGGCCGCCCCGGCCAGCGCCGCCAGCTCTGCGGCCGCCCCGCGCCCACCTCTGCCGCCGTCCCTGCGTTCCGAAGCGCATCGTCGTCCTACGTCGTCCTACTGAACCTCGTAGGCGCCCATGTCCGGCATGCGGTCACGGGGCAGTCCGTCGAGATCTACCGCGAGGCGGCTGCTCGGGGATGCCATGTCCTGGCATGGCGAGCCTTCTTCCAGCCGAAAGTCGTCGCCGTCCCTTGCGCACGCGTCCCTGACGTCGCCCGCTTTAGAGAGCGCGAGAATGCCCAGCACCGAGCCGACCGCCAGCCCCGCGCCGCCAATGCCGAACGCCGCGTACGACGGGGCGCGCGAGTCGCCCTGCTCGCTCGCGACGGAAGCCGACGTGGCGGGTGGAAGTGTGCGCGCACGGAGGGCCGCGGCCGCAGCGGGGGTCGACGTGCGTTTCGACGCCGCGGTCGCGTCGATCTCCCGGACACGGCGCCGAGCCCGCTCGACGCGCTCGTTCACGGTGTCGCGGTCGGAGTGGTCGAGCACGTACTGGTAGTGCTGCTTCGCCTCGTCGGTCCTCCCGATGGCGTCATAGCAACGCGCCAGCTGGAACGCCGTCCCGTTGGTGGCGTTCAGGTCGTGCGCCTCTTGGAAGTAAGGACAGGCTTCTGCCCAATGATTCGCGTCCGCCGCGGCCCGCCCGCGCTGGAAGAGTGCCCGTGACCGCGACACGGCGGTCTCACCTGATGTGGGCTCGTTGCGTTCCTGTGCGCCCGCGCTCGGCAGTCAGAAGCCGCAAGAGATGCAGAGGAGCAACCCCAGTTGTGCCCCGGCCCGCTGACGGGACCCGCGGCACTCAGTTTTCATAGCTGTCGATGCCCTTCTGGTTCAAACGGGGCTTTGCCGCAGGGGCTGTGCCCGACGGTCTGGGCGACGCAGGTGTGCGGACGGCTGGGAGCGCAGTTGGAGGGCTGGACGCCTCGGCAGTTGCCAGCGTCGCGGCCGCGGGCGCGGGGCCACCGAGGACGCGGAATTTGCCGCAGCCGTGGCTGGGCTGCCCGAGCGAGATGGTGACCCCGGCTCGGACGACCCCGCCGACGGCGACACGGAACGCTGGGTCAGCCACACGAGCGCCGCGCCAGTCACGGCGAGGCCCGCCAGCACCAGCCAGTGAGAGCGGCGCAGCTTGGAGGCCGGTTCCTGTGCGCGCGGCGGGCGAGGCTCGCTCCGGCTCGCCGCGAGCCGCACAGAGCGGACCTCGAACGTGCCGTCGTTCCCAGGAGAGAGGCCGCGCAGGACGCCGTCGATGCGCGCCACCAGATCGGGTGCGCTCTGGACACGCAGCTCGCGGTCGAAGCGAAGGCAATCGTCCACGACCGCGGCCACGGCGGCGTCGAGACCCGCAGCCCGCTGCGCCACGGGCGGTGCGCTGCGGGTGGCAATGTCCACCACCATCGCTTGTACCGTGGGTGCGGTCTCGAACGGCAGGCTCCCCGTCAGTGCCTCGAAAAGAATGGCTCCCAGCGAGTAGATGTCGCTGCGCGCGTCGATCTCGAGCCGGCCACCCGCCTGCTCCGGGCTCATGTACGCCGGTGAGCCGATGAGCATGCCGGTGGTGGTCTCCACCGCGCGGCGATCGACCTGCGTCATCTTGGAAGCGCCGAAGTCGAGGACCTTTACAATGCCCGCGCCCCGGCCAGTGGTATGGATGAAGATGTTCGCCGGCTTGAGATCGCGGTGCACGATGCCCCTCTCGTGCGTGACCACGAGGCTGAGCGCCACCTCGCGCACGATCCGAAGCGCGGTGGTTTCGGTCAGGCGGGGCTGCCGTTCGAGCACGGCGTCGAACGCTTCTCCCTCGAGGAGCTCCATCACCAGGAACGGCTTGCCGTCTTCGTCGTGTCCCAGGTCGAGCACGTCGATGATCCCGGGATGGCGCAACGCTCCGCAGATCCTCGCCTCTTGAAAGAATCGTTCGGCGACCCCGGGACGCCCGGCGACCTGGGGGCCGAGCACCTTGATGGCCACCTCGCGCTCGATGGCCTCGTTTCGGGCATGCCAGACGACGCCCATCCCCCCGCGGCCGAGCTCGCGCAGGAGGCGGTATTTTCCAGCGAGCAGCTGCCCTGCTGAGTTCATGGGCCGACCCTCCGAGGAGAAACGAGGGCCGGCCGAGCGTCAACGGCACTGCCACCGGCACTGGGAGTGCACTCGGAGCCGCGAGCGGACGGCCACGCCGGGCGCGGCGCCGAGGCGGGCCAGGCCAAGACCGGCGCGGTGGCGGTGATGCAGAGGACCTCGTCCGATCTCCGGCTCAACCCCCACCTGCACGTGGTGTTCCTGGACGGCGCCTACCGCGAGCAGGGGACCGAGCTCGCATGGGAGCAGCTCGAGCACCTCGGCAGCCGGCACGTCGGACAGGTGCTCGAGCGCGCCGTGCGCCGGATGACCAGGCTGCTCCGCCGGCGCGGCGCGCTGGCAGAGCACGGCGCCGGCGACGACGCCGCCCAAGACGCGCTCGAGGCGTCGGCCGTCTCGGGCCGGACCCCGCCCGCGGGCCCGCAGTGGCTGCGCGGCCTATCCCCGCTCGAGCCGCCTGCTCCACCACCTGGTCGTGCTGCGCTCAGAGCCGACGGCATCTCGCTGGTCATCCCCCCGCTGCGCGAGCGCCGGGACGAGATCCCCGGGCTCTCGCAGGCGTTCATCGCCCATGCGCTCTCGCCGGCGCAGCGACAGCGCGCCGGCCGCCCTCCGCGCATCGACGCCGAAGCCACCGCGCTGCTCGCGCGGTACAGCTGGCCGGGCAACATCCGCGAGCTGCGCAACGTCATCGAGCGCGCCGTGCTCCTCTCCGGCGGGGCGGACATCGCCCTCGAGCACCTGCCCGTCGACAAGATGGGCGCCGAGCTGCACGCGCGGGGCGCCTCGCGCAGCACCCCGCTGCCGCCCCGACCGAGCTCACCCTCGAGCGCGCCGCCGTCCGCGCCGGGTGCGCTGATGCCTGGACGGCTGGCGCCGGGGCGTGCGGCAGACGGCGGGCGCGGGGGTCCACCGCCGGTCGGCCCGAGCGCCACCTACGCCGAGCTGCGGCGCCGGCGCGGCTACGAAGGCGCCGAGACCATCCCGGCACCGCCACCGACACTGCCGCAGGCGGTGGCGTTCGCCGAGCCCGTCGCCGGCGACGAGCCCCCGCCCTCGGTCGGGCGCAGCCAGGTCGGCGAGGTCGAGCGCCAGCGGCTCCGGGCCGCGCTGGAGAAGTGCGCGGGCAACCAGACCAAGGCGGCGCGCGTCCTCGGCATGTCGCGACGTACCCTGGTCACCCGGCTCGAGACCTACGCTTTGCCGCGCCCGCGCAAGGACGCCTCCGCCGAGTAGGCGGCGCCGCGCGAGGCGCTTCTGCGGTACGTGCTCCGTCCTCCGCTCGCCCAGGAGCGCATCGAACACAGGCGCGACGGTGCGCATCACGTGCGCACCAGGATCCTGCGCTGCTCCCCCAGCACGGTCGACTGCAACGTGAGGTGGGCGGGGCCACTGGCTGGTTGGGTCCTGGTCGCCGGCGCGGCGCTCGATGTGGGACACGGAGCGTTGCCGGCGTCCGGCGCGTCGAGAGGCCGTGGCTCTGCGCAGCCGACGAGTGCCAGGATGGCCGCCATGGCAGCGGCACGTCCTCGGCTTCCGGCGATGCTGCGGCGCTTGCAGCGACAGCGCGTGTGGCTCGACTCCCCATGGGTGCCTCCGGGTCCGACCGCAGCGTACTCGGTCCCCGCCAGGCTCCGGGCTGGAGCGTGCCGCTACGACGCGCGCCGACGGAGCATGCCTCAAGGCGGCGAGACGGCCGCGCTACCGGGCGCCGAACAGCTCGCTCACGCGGGTGGCAGAGAGGATCCGCGCCGCCCAGCGCTCGAGCTCCGCCGGCTTCGCCGAACGCACGCGTGTGACCACCTCGGGTGCCACCTCGCCGAAGCGGACGCGGAGCTGGACGAGCAGCAGCTCGGCCTGCCCTTCGACACGGCCCTCGGCGCGCCCCTGCTCCACCAGCTGCTGTGCTCCCGTCAACATGAACGCCTCCCTGCCTCTGTCACCGAAACGCTCCTCGATCAACGCCGGGACCTCTTCGGGCGGCACCGATGTCGCCTGCAGAATATAGATGAGGACCCGCGCCAGGGCACGCACGCCGTCGGGCGCTGCGAGAACGCCCGCGAAGAGGTACAGCCAGGGCGTCAGGTCCACCAGGATGTTGGGGCTCCTGCGCGCGAGCTTCAGGCACAGCAGCGCCAGCTTGCCCAGGGCGGTCAGCCCCCTGCGCGCGACCGCCTCTTCAGGTTCGATGCCCAGGTCGTAGAGCACGAAGCGGAGCGCCGGCAGGTGCACCGCGAAAGCGGCCTGCTGCGCAGCGTCGAGCGCGTAGAGCTCGGCCAGCGATACCGCATGGCGCCATCCACCCGCGCCGTGATGCACGACGATGGGCAGCACGGGCGGCAACACCACCGGCCCTGGATGCTCCGTCCGCCACCGCGCCCATATCCGGCCGATGTACTCGTGCAGGCGCTGCGGCATCCATGCGTCGGGCTTGCTCTGGTGCTCGACGAGCACGTAGAGGAGCAAAGGCCTGTCTCCCTTGGCCTGCACCCGAAACAGCAGATCGGAGTGGCTCTGCCGGAGGGCCGCATCGATGTAGCTGCCAGGCTCGAGCGTCAGTGTGGACCAGTCCACCGCAGCGACGACCTCCTCCGGCAACACGGATGCCAGCAAGCCGCGAGCGTCCTCGGTGCTCGAGAACACGGCCTTGAAGAGCGCATCGTGCGCCTGCGTGCCGGGCGCCATGGCAATGGCCAATCGCAAGGAGCGTGCACACGTCCTCGACCATGATTTCCGCTCGTCGCCTTCATCCCGGGGTGGCGGGCGGGTGATTCCGCCTGGCGGCCGCCAGGGTCCACGAAGAGGTCAGGTGCCGTAGACGAGCCGCAGCCGCCCGCCGTCGAGCTGCTCCACGCCGCGCAGCTCGAACCGGCGCCGGCGCTCGGTCGTGCCGAACAGCGCCTTGCCCTTCCCGGCGACGAGCGGGTACACGATGAGGCGCAGCTCGTCGACCAGCCCGGCATCGACGAGGCTCGCCGCGAGCTGCGCGCCGCCCATCAGATAGATGTCCTTGCCGGGCGCGCCCTTGAGCGCGGTCACCTCGTCCAGGCCCCGCAGGAAGCGCGTGTTCGTCCATGCCGCGGTGGTGACGCGGCGCGAGAGCACGAAGTGCGGCGTCTTCTCGGCGAAGCGCGCCCAGGCGAGCTCGGCCTCGGTCGGCACGCGCCCCGTCATCGGCAATGGCTGGTCGGGCGCCTTCTGCATCGCGGCCCAGTACGATTCGTAGCCGGGGTACATCCGCCCGCCGAGGAGACAGGCGTCGATGCCGGGCGTCAGCCCATAGTCCTCGGTCCACGCGTCCACCCAGTCCGCGAACCCCTCCGGGCCCTCGACCTTGCCATCGATCGAGGCTTGAACGCTGCAATGATCCGTCGCATCTGGCCCTCCGTCGCTGGCGATGCGCTTCATCGCGCTCGCAAGCTGGACTGTGGCGCAGGACCAGGGAGTAACAACGCCGTCGCGAATCGGGCCTGCGCTGGCGCGCCGCCAAGGCGCAGAAGGCGCAGCGCGAGGCCGAGATCGACGACGAGCTGGCGGCGCTCAAGCGCAAGCTCGGCAAGGGATCCGTCGCGGTTCGAGGGCTCGGAGGAGCTCGACCAGCACCACGGCCGGCGCCGGGACGGGCGGCACGGGCGCGGAGGGGAGTGATGGCGCAGGGCCCGGTGCCGCAGGGCCCGGCGCCGCAGGCCCCGGTGGTGCGGGCGAAGGCGCAACGGGGGCCTGCTCATGGATCCGGCCACGAGCGGTGGATCCACCGAGCAGGTCGGCTTGACCCCTCCCTGCACCCGGTCGTACTTTCCGGCGGTGGCGGCGGCTCCCGTACCGGTCTTTCAGCTCATCTACGTGAGCGCTGCCAGCGCGCGGTTCAGCGCCACGGATCTGGCGCTATTGCTGCGCAAGGCGCGCGACAACAACCGGAAGCTCGGCGTCAGCGGCCTGCTCATTCACGATGCCGGCTCCTTCTTCCAGGTTCTCGAGGGGCGTGAGTCCGTCGTCGACGCGTTGTTTGCGCGCATTGGATCCGACGCACGCCATGGCCGGGTTCGAGTCCTGCGGCGTGAACAGGTCCCGAACGCCAGCTTCGAGGCCTGGAGCATGGGCTTCGTCGAGGGCGAGCGCCTCGGCCTCGATCGCGTGCCCGGCTTCAGCGAGTTCCTGCGCAAGGGCTCCTTCGAAGGCGCTGGCGTTGCCTCGCAGGCTCACGCGCTGGCGATGGCATTTCGCGATGGCAGGTTTCGAGCGTTCGTCGACGGCCAGTGAGCGGGCGGCACTCGAGGGCATCCACCTCGAACGCGCGGGCGAGCACGTCGGCCCACGCGGCCAGGTGCCCCTTCGCCCTCCCGCCAGCCTGCAGCGCTATCGGGGGGTGCCGGCCGGCGCCCTGAGCCCGCGTGGCTGGACCGCAGCCGCAACCGTGGTGGAACGCGATCGGCGCCGGTCAGCTTGCCGGCCATGCCGAGAATGTCGTCGAGCGGATTGCCATCGCCGTCGAAGTCGAGCATCGCCCCCAGCCCGCCGAGCCCCCCCGGCGAGGCCTGCCCCGGTTGGCCGCCGCCGGCGCCGCCGCCCATGGCACCACCGAGGATGGAGCCGAGGATCCCACCGACCCCGCCGCCCTGACCCGCACCGGCTCGTTTCGACATGTGACCGGCCACGAGCATGGCCAGCATCGGCAACATCTTCTTGAGCAGGTCGGCCGACAGGCCGCTCTTTGCTGCAGCGTCATCGGCGACGGCTCGGCTCACGTCCTTGGATCCGAAGATCTTGCCGAGGACGCCGTTGCCGGCCGTCGTATCGGTCGGCCCGGGTTGGATCACGTTGTCCGCCAGGCCGGCGCCGCCGAGTCCTTCGAGCAGGCCCGCCAGCCCACCAAGGCCCTCCGGGCTAGCCTTCGCCTGCCCCTTGAAGCCGCCCAGTATCGCTGGAAGCAGCGCGCTGGCGCCACGCTCCGCCGTCGCCTCGTCGACCCCGAGCTCGCGCGCGATCGAGCCCAGTCCGCCAGCTTTCGCGATCACGTCGGTGATGTTCACGGTTTCGCTCCTGATCGCTGCGGCGTGTCGCGCCGAGCCGGCGCCAGCCATCCAGCATGCGCACCGTGGTGCTCGGCGCGTTGAACGTCAATCGCAGCTCGACTGGCCTGTCGGTCGGCCGCTACGTCGATGGCCCCATTGCCGTGCGGCACGAGGGCCCGGTCACCATCATCTCGGTGGTCGAAGAGGTTCCGGTGGTCGTCACCCGCCACTTCCTCAAGGAGGAGGTGCGCGTCACCAAGCGACGCGTGGAGACCGTGGTTCCCACGCAGGTGCCGGTGCTCGAGCAGACTGCCACCATCGAGCGCCCGGTCCTCGCCCGAGAAGAGGAGCTCGGTCACCGAGCCGTTGCGGACCACGCGGAGGAGCTCGAAGGCAGTCTCGTCCGGCGCCTCGAGGGCGAGCTGGAGCGCGGCGGCGAGGGCTACCTCGACTGCGGTCTGCGCTGCCGCGGCTTCGCGCGCCTGCGCTGCGGCGCGTGCGGCGACTGCAGCCTGGTGGCGTTCTCGTGCAAGGGCCGCGGCTTTTGCCCATCGTGCATGAGTCGCCGGATGTGCGCCACGGCGGCCAACCTCGTCGAGCACGTGCTGCCCGAGGTCGGGCTGCGCCAGTGGGTGCTCACCTTCCCGTTCCCGGCGCGGCGCCGTCCGAGAGCCGGAACGTGGATCCGTGGCAGGGGCAGAGAGCGCTGGGCCCGGACGAGTCGCCCGCGGCGACCGGCGTCGCCTCGCACATGCCCGGAGACTTGGAGAGGCTCGTGCAACCCGCGTTGCCGCAGAGCGAGACGATGCAGCACGCGTGGGTGCAGATCGCGGCGAGCGCATGGAATCCGCCCGCGTCGCGCGCCACGATGACCGCCGTGTTGTCGTCCACGTTGAGGAGCACCGCGCGACCCTCCTCGAGAGCCGCAGCCGCCGCGACGCGCACGAGCTTCGACTCCACGAGTGTTAGGGAGCACCGTTCTTGAGGCGTGCGGCATTCCGGCCGCGCGGTGTGCGTGATGGTCGGCGCTGGCCGCGAGGCTCGGTGGCCATCATCGCCGATGACTCGGCCCAGGGCGGCATGCTGCGGTAGCAGAGCGGCTCGGAGGCGGAGCATCGGCGGCGGACGCCGGACAAGGAAAAGGCGAGAGGCACCGTTGGCAGCGGGGAGCCCTCTCGCCGTGCTCCGGACGCACTGACACGTCCCGCAAGCTCGCTACAGGTCGTCCATTCGGACATGGACGTCAAGTTCTGGGCGGAGCACCCCCCCGCGGTGGCGCGCGTGCGACCAACCTTCTGCCCGGCGTGCTCGAGGGCCGGTGCGCCACTTGGCGGGCTCGTCGGGCTGGTCGGGCACGGCCGACGAGACCGGCAGCTCCGAGGTCCCCCTGGCCCTGCCGACCATCCCGGGCAGCGTCTGGTGACGGCGCGCAGGTACCGCTGTCGCCATTGCGGCGCAGTGGTGACGGTCGTGCCGCGGGGGGTGATGCCACGCCGGCACTTCTCCGCGTCGGCCATCGGTCTCGCCCTGGCGCTCTTCGGGCTGCTCGGCGCGGCGGCTCGACGCGTCCGCGCGCGCGTCGCCGATCCGACGGGGCTGCACTGGAGCTGGCCAGCGCTCCGCCGCTGGGTCGATGCTGCGCCCGTGCTCTGGCCGCGGATCCGGCCATCGCCGGACGACGCAACGCGCCGGCAGCGCGCCGCGCGTGCTGCCAGCACGCTGGCCAGCTTCGCACTGCCCGACGACGCCGGCGCAGACGCCGGTGATCTGCCCACGCTGGCCTTCTTCGGCGCGGCGCGCACCGCGCACGGAGGCTGATGGTCGATTCGCGGCGCCCTTCACGCGGGGCAAGCCCACCACGTTGGATCACCGACAGCGCAGCGCGACTCTGTTGGCCTGCGCGCGGACGGCGACAGCGGCGGCTCGCAGGGTGCGAGCCCCAGCACAGCTCGCCGCCGGAGCAAGCCAATGGACACCCTCACGCCCAAAGACCACGCCGAAGCCATCGCCCTGTACCGGAGCGAGATCGTCGGCTCCGTGACCCACCGCGAGCTCGAGCGCGGCGACCTGCAGGCCGCGCTGGTGGAGCTCAGCAAGCAGCGCTTCTGCCCGCCCCGCTCGCACGGCGCCCGCCCTACTCCGTGCCCACGCTGGAGCGCTGGTACTACGCCTTCAAGTCGGGCGGCCTGGCCGCCTTGCGACCGCAGACGCGCGCCGACAAGGGCCGGGCGCGCGAGCTGGCCCCGGAGGTGCGCGGCCTGATAGCCGACATCCGGCGCGAGCGCCCGAGCGCCTCGGTGCCGCTCATCCTCGCCTCGCTGGAGGCCGAGGGCCGGCTCGAGCGCAACGCCACCTCGGCCTCCACCGTGCGCCGCTTCCTCGCCGAGGCTGGGCTCGATCGCGTCGTCGCCGAGCACGGCCGCGAGCGCGACAAGATCCGCCTGCGCTGGGAGGCGTCAGGGCCCGGCGCGCTGTGGCACGGCGACGTGTGCCATGCGCGCGGCATGCACGTCGCCGGTCGCGTCGAGCCGGTGCGCATCCACGCTCTGCTCGACGATGCCAGCCGTTACGTACTGTCCATCGAGGCCCGGCGCAGCGAGCGCGAGGTGGACATGCTCGACCTCATGATGCGTGCGCTTCGCCGACACGGCGCGCCCGACGCACTCTATCTCGACAATGGCTCCACGTACCGCGGGGCCACCCTCTCCATCGCCTGCGCCCGCCTCGGCGTGAGCCTCATCCACGCCAAACCCTACGATGCGCCGGCGCGCGGCAAGATGGAGCGCTTCTGGCGGACGCTGCGCGAGCAGTGCCTGGACCATCTGGGCAGCGTCGGATCGCTGCACGACATCAACGTGCGCCTCTACGCCTGGGTCGACGAGCACTACCACGTGCGACCGCACGCGGGCCTGATGGGCAAGACGCCCGCCTCCGTCTACGAGAGCGCGCCGCGCGAGGTCGATGTGCTCGACGAGGCCCGGCTGCGCGACGCGCTCACCGTGCAGGCCCGCCGCCGCTTGCGGCGCGACAACACCCTGAGCATGCACGGCCAGACCTGGCAGACCGACCTGCACTTCCTCGCCGGCCGCCTCGTCAGCGTCGGCCACTGCCTCGCATTGCCCGACGAGCCGCCGTGGATCGAGCACGAGGACAAGCGCTTCGCGCTCGCGCCGGTCGACCCCAAGGCCAATGGTGCCCGGCACCGCTCCGCCAGCAATCTGGACGCGCCCCACGAGGCGCTCGTCGCACCCGTCGCACCCGTCGCGCCCGGCTCGACCTTCGACCCGGCCCGCGCCTTCCTCGATCGGAGCCTCGGCCGCAAGCCGGCGGCCAAGAGCAACGGGGAGGGCGCGAAGTGAGCCTCCACCTCGACCACTTTGCTCTGACCTGCGAGCCATTCTCCAAGGAGATCGACGACGCCGACCTCTGGATCCCGCCCAGCAAACAGGCGCTCCTCGACGAGCTCGTTGAAGCCGTCGAGGCCCGCGAGAGCGTCGTGCTCACCGGCGAGCCCGGCGCCGGTAAGACCTGCCTCCTGCGAGCGCTGCGCCGCGCGCTGCCCGCGGAGCGCTTCCGCCTCACCTACTGCCACAACGCCACCCTCGGCCGCCGCGACTTCTACCGCCAGCTCTGCTTCGCCCTCGGCCTCACCCCGTCGGCCACTGCCGCCGCCATCTTCTGGGCCGTGAGCCACCACGTCGAGGACCTCGCCGCCCAGGCGGTGCACCCCGTGTTTCTCCTCGACGAAGCGCACTTGCTCCACCAGGACACGCTCGACCACCTCCACATCCTGCTCAACTACCAGTGGGACTCGCGCGCATTGCTCTCGCTCGTGCTCGTCGGGCTCTCCGACTTCGAGGACCAGCTGCGCCTCCGTCGAAATCGAAGCCTCTACTCGCGCTTGCCACGCCGCCTCGCCGTCGACCCCCTCACCCCGGAGGACACCGCCGACTACCTCCGCGCCCGCCTCAAGCGCGCCGGTTGCGACAGGGAGCTCTTCGCCGCCGACGCCGTCGCCCTGCTCCACGAGGGCGCCACCGGCAGCCTCCGCGACCTCGACCGCGTGGCCAACACCTGTCTGCGCCACGCCGTGCGCAAGAAGCGCAAGCTCATCGACCGCGACATCGCCAGCCGCGTCCTCAAGCTCTCCGCGCCCTCGGACTGAGACCGCCGCGCAGCAGGCATGATGGCCATCAGCGGCGCGGTGGGCGACGCGCACGCCCGTTGATGGCCATCAGCTAGCCGGCGCGGTCCTCCATCAGAAACGGCGCTCGGTAACAGTGAGAAGCTGACGCGCGCTGACGTGGATGCCTTCTCCGCGCTCTACGCCGGGCC
>JBBJMR010000344.1:0-8972 GCA_037720395.1 Polyangiaceae bacterium | reverse complement strand
ACCGTTTTCCCATCGTCCAGCCCGACCGACCGCTGTGCTTTCTGGACGACGACGAGCTGACCATCGAGGTCTCCGCGCGCGGCCGGGGCCGGTTCGCCACCGAGGCCTGGCGCCTCCGCGTTCCCGATCGTGCCCCGGGCACCGCCGATCCGGCGCCTGCTGCGCCCGCCGACAGCGGCGGCGGCCCCCCCGTCCCCGCCGGGCCATGACCTCGCTCGCCGGAGCGCGCCAGGGGCCCGATTTCAGGCCGTTTGACGTGCCGCTGCCGGACCGCTAATCCAGCGGCGCGATGGTGAGCTCCGACCCTCCTGGACGCCCGGGGCGGCCCTCCCCCTCCGGCGAGGGAGCCGAGCGGGGCAGCCGCGCCAGCGACATTCCTCCGAACGAGGGCGGCGGCGAGGAGAGGAAGCGCCTGTTCGAGGGCCCCATCCCGGACATGGTGAAGCGCATCGTCGAGCGCGCCGTCGAGAGCGGCGTGGAGCGCCTCGCCGAGGGCCCGGAGAATCTCAAGCACTTCGCCGATCGCAAGCTGCCCAAGGAGGTCCTCCACTACCTCTACAGCCAGGTCGACGACACCAAGACGGGCATCTACCGGGCGGTGGCCAAGGAGATCCGCGACGTGCTCGAGCACACGCAC
Source organism: Polyangiaceae bacterium (assembly GCA_037720395.1). Taxonomy (GTDB): domain Bacteria; phylum Myxococcota_A; class Polyangia; order Polyangiales; family Polyangiaceae; genus JBBJMR01. The sequence continues at coordinate 8,335 of JBBJMR010000344.1, read as the reverse complement.
CTCTCCGAGGAGATCACCAAGGTGCTCACCAAGCTCTCCTTCGAGATCAAGACCGAGATCCGCTTCATCCCCAACGACGCCGCCAAGTCGTCCCGCGAGCCGCGGCCAGCAGCGAGGTCTCCTTCGGAGCCTCGGCCAGGAGCGAGGTCTCCTTCGGAGCCTCGGCCAGGAGCGAGGTCTCCTTCGGAGCCTCGTGCCGCGGACGATGCCGAGGACGGCGATGCCCCTGAAGATTCCGACCGCGCGCGCTTCCCTCGACCCGAGGTGAACGCGACGGTCTCGGTGCGCGACCGCAGCAAGGAAGGCCGGCGCCCCGGGCGCCGGCGTGAGGAACCGTGACCACCACGCTCAAGAAGCCCAAGACCGGCGGCGAGATCGACTCTTACTGCACCAAGTGCAAGCTCGACCTGGGGCACCGCATCATCGCCATGGTCGGCGACACGGTGAAGAAGGTCGAGTGCCGCACCTGCGGCTCGCACCACCTCTACCGCAAGCCGCAGAGCGAGCGCGTCGCCGCGGCCAAGATCGGCGTGCGCTCGCCGGACGCTCCGACCAAGAAGGCGTCCACGTCGCGAAGTGCCCGCGTCACCGCCGCCGAGCGCGCCGAGCGCGAGCAGACCGCCACCTGGGAGTCGGCCATCGCCGGACAGCCCTCCGGCGCCTTCAAGCCCTACCGGATCAGCACGGTGTTCGGCGCCGGCGAGCTGGTGCGCCACCCGAAGTTCGGCGACGGGGTGGTGGCCAAGGTCATCGACCGCGGCAAGGTCGAGGTGCTCTTCAAGGATGGCCCGCGCACCATGGCCCAGGGCCAGGCCTGACCCCGCCCATGGACGGCAGGGCGGCGATGGGCTTGCTCGCGGCAGCCGCGCTCCTGGCGGCACCCGCGCTCGTTGCCTGCTCCTCCGAGGACCCGGCTTCCACCGGCAGCGGCGGCGACGGCAGCGGCGCCCAGGGCGGCGCAACACCGGCGTCGGGCAGCGGGGGCTCGACCAGCGCCAGCACCAGCGGCAACGGCGGCGAGGGCAACGGCGGCCCGGACGCCTGCGCGGGCGCGGCGCTCGGCGACGGAAGCTACTGCGGCGCCTCGCTCGAGCCGCCCGGCGACAGCGACACGCTCTACGTGTGCGCTGGCGGAGCCACCCTGAAGGCCTCGGTGTGCACCGCGGGCTGCGCGCCACAGCCGCCGGGCACTCCGGACGCGTGCACCCCCGACGCCTCCGGCGCGCCGACCGGCAAGGGCGTGTGGATCGAGACGTTCGGCGTCAGCGCGCCGGAGGCGGACGCGGTGGCGGCGCGCGCCGAGACGCTGGGCGTCGGCTTCGTGGTCATCAAGAGCGGCGAGGATTACCTGGTGCACCAGGACAACCTCGACGCCAGCGTGGCCGACGCGTTCGAGTCGCGCGGCATCTGGGTCTTCGCCTGGAACCGCGTGCGCCCCGGAGACGTGACCACCAAGGGCGCGCTCATCGCCGCCCAGGCCAACATCGAGGGCGTGCGCGGCGTCGTCGTCGACGTGCAATCCGAGTGGGAGACGGCCAGCGCCGCCGCGGAGGCCGCCGCGCTCTGCGACACCATCCGCGCCGGCCTCGACGACGGCAAGAAGCTGGGCTTCTCGAGCTTCGGCTGGATCGACAACCACCCCGCCCTGCCCTACCAGGCGCTCGACGCCGGCTGCGGCGATCTCCATTTTCCCAAGGTCTTCTGGAAGAGCTGGGGCCTGGCGCCGGAGGCCGGGCTCGCCAAGGCGGTCGACGGCGCCGCCGCGCTCGGCCTGACTGCGCCGCTCTGGCCGGTGCAGGACAATCAGCAGGGCGCGCCGGACGCGGCCGGCCTGAACGCCTTCTTCGCCGCGGCCGGCCCGACGGCCAGCCTGTGGCGCTGGCCAGGGCCGGACGACGCCGCCCTCGACGCGCAGCTCGACGAGCTCGACTGGGCGAACTGACCCTGCGGCGGCGCCCGGCGCGGCGGCGTCAGTTGGTGGTCAGCGCGTCGGTCTCCTTGGCGATGGCGCCCTTCCACGTCTCGGCGTCGCGGTTGCTGACACCGGCGCGCTCCACCTTGGCCGCCTTCTGCCGCGCCACCAGGTCGGCGTGGGTGGTGAAGTGCGGCAGGCTCTTGCCGATGAAGTCGCGCAGCGTCTCGAACTGGTGGTCGGCCATGAACTTCTTCAGGTCGTCCTGGAGCTCGGTGATGATCTCGTAGCCACGCAGCATGGCCCCGGTGCACACCTGCACGGTGTGCGAGCCGAGCAGCAGGAACTGCGCCGCGTCGGCGCCGGTCTCGATGCCGCCCATCCCGCTCAGCGACACCTCCGGCAGGGCGCGCGCGATCTCCATGCACTGGCGCAGGGCGATGGGGCGCACCGCCTGCCCCGAGTAGCCGCCGGGCACGGTGTGCCCCTCCACCGTCGGCAGCGGCCGCAGCGTGGCCAGGTCGACGCCGATGATCGACAGGATGGTGTTGATGGCGCTGATGCCGTGCACGCCAGCGCGCACCGCCGCCTTGGCCGGCATGGTCACGTCGCCGACGTTGGGCGTCATCTTCGCCCACACCGGGATCTTCGCCTTCTCCATCACCCAGGCGCAGACCTCCTCGACCAGGGCAGGGTCCTCGCCCATGGCCATGCCCATCTTGCGCTCGGGCAGCCCGTGCGGGCACGACAGGTTGAGCTCGAAGGCGTCGACGCCGGTGTCCTGGGTGCGCTCGACGATCTCGTGCCACGCCTCGCGGCGGTACTCCTCCATGATGGAGGCGATGACCATCTTCTTCGGATACTTCTTCTTGAGCTCGGCGAGCTCCTTCATCCAGGTGTCGAACGGCCGATCGGAGATGAGCTCGATGTTCTCGAAGCCCACGACCTCGTTCTTGTCGCGGGAGCGCAGCTTGCCGTAGCGCGGCGCGGTGTTGACGACCTTGCTGGCGTCGAGGCTGATGGTCTTGATGACGCAGCCGCCCCAGCCCAGGTCGAAGCTCTTGCCGATGACGCGCGCGTTGGTGCCCGGAGGGCCCGAGGCGAGGATGAACGGGTTCTCGAACTCCAGCCCGTTGACGGTGATGCCCAGCGACGGCGTGGCCATGGACGAATCCTCCCTCGGGCCGGCCACGCGGCTCTCTGCACGCGGGCGTGGCTCGGCGAAGGGCCGAGGCTTACATGCCCCCCGATCGACTTCAAGCGCTGCACGGCTCCCAGGGGCGGCGAGGCGGGAGGCTGCCCGCGCCGGTCCCCGCCGCGCGAGCGTTGGCGCTAGGATGGCCGGCCCGTGGGCAAGTCGACGAAGACGCGAGCGCGTCCCGTGCGCGCGCGCCGCCGGCGCCTGCTCATCGGCGGCGGCGTGGCCCTGGCCGCAGTGCCCGCGCTCTGGCTGTGCATCCAGCACGTGCCCGGCTTCGGCCCGGCGCTGGCCGACGGCGCGCGCGCGCTCGTCGGACCGGGGCCGGTGGCCTGGGCCGAGGACGTGGCCTACGGGGCCGCGGACCGCCTGGCCCTGGTGAGCCGCAGCGACGAGCCCCCGAAGACCTACTGGGAAACACCGGCAACGCCGGCGCAGGCGGCCGGCGACACCCCGGCGGCCGCACCGCCGAGCGACGGCGCACCGCCGCCCTACGAGCCGCCGTTCCGGAACGTGGCGGCGCGCGGCGACGGCACCTGGACGGCGATGTCCGACGCCGCCCTGGCCGGCGCGCCGTCGGCGATGTGGAAGAGCCTGGTGCACCCCGACCCCAAGCGCAGCTGGGCGGCGGTGGCCATCGTGGCCATCGATCTGTCGCGCATCGACCTGCACGTGATGGCCGGCACCGTCGAGCCGTACAACAAGCACGTCCCGCGCGAGCAGCGGCCCGGCATCATCCCCACCGCGCAGCACGCCGATCTGCTGGCCGTCTTCAACGGCGGCTTCAAGGCCACCCACGGCCACTACGGGATGATGGTCGACGGCGTCTCCATCCTGCCGCCGCGCGACATCGCCTGCACGGTGGGCTTCTTCCGCGACGGCGCGGTCCGCATCGGCACCTGGTCGGACATGAAGGAGCGCGAGGGCGAGCTGCGCGCCTACCGCCAGGCGCCGCCCTGCCTCGTCGAGGAGGGCTCGACCCACAAGGCCCTGAGCTTCGAGTACAACCGCGACTGGGGCGCGGCGGTGGGCGGCGAGACGGTCATTCGCCGCTCGGCCATCGGCATCGACCAGAGCGGGCGCACCCTGTTCTACGCCCTCGGCGACGCGGTCACCGCGCGCTCGCTGGCCGGCGCCCTGGTCGCCGCCGGCGCGCGCAACGCCGCGCAGCTGGACATCAACCAGTCGTACCCGCGCTTCTTGCAGTACGACAAGGCCTCGCCGGGTGAGCCGCCCAAGGCCAAGTGTGGCCTGATCCCCGAGCTGGTCTTCACCACCTGGGAGTACGTGAGCGAGTCGTCCCCGCGCGACTTCTTCTACCTGACCCGCAAGAAGTCCGCGTCGTAGCGCTCTACTTGGGCGGCGGTGGCTCGACCGGGGCCAGCGTGGTGATGCCGGCGCCCGACCACGGGTTGCCCGAGAACGCCTGCACCAGGCAGCCGTAGCCGTCCTGGTTCGAGATCTCGATGGCGAAACCGTCACCGGCGCCGCGCGAGAAGCCGAAGACCGAGCCCTGGTAGGCGGCGATTCCGTAGATGCGCCCGTAGCCCGGGACGCTGTCGCTGCAGCCGCTGCCCTTGAGCACCTTGCCGCGCACGCTCTTGGTCACCGACTGGGTGGTGCTGGTCACCAGCTTGCCGACGTCGATCTCGATCAGCGTGTCGACGTCGTTGCAGCCGGTGGCCGAGGGCGGGTCGGGGCAGTCGCGCACGGTGGCGAAGCCCACCGGGTCGCCGTCGTTGGCGGAGATCACGATGTCGCCGGACAGCTCCCAGTCCTTGCCGGCGTGCTGGTAGGTGTGCCCGTTGCCGTCGTCGGCGGGCACCTTGCCGAAGGTGCCGCGGCGCGAGAGCCCGCCGTTGTCGTCGATGGACCACAGCTCGCCGGCGGAGTTGGCGGCCAGAAGCACCTCGGCAGCGCCGAGGATCCCGGGCGGGACGATGGCCATGCCGTAGAAGCTGATGTCGTCCGGGTTCTCGAGCGGGATGGTGTCCGCGCAGTGCACGCTGCTGCCCTGCACCTCGAAGCGGTAGACGTTCGACTTGCTGATGCCCCACACCTCGCCGGCCGCGTTGACGGCCAGGTCGGTCATGCTGATGTCCTGCCCGTCGCCTCCCACGCAGTCGAAGTCGCCGACCTCGGTCAACGTCAGCGGGGTCTCCTCCGGGTCGGCGGTGAACAGGGTGGTGTCGGTGTGCACGTACAGCAGCGCCGGGCCCGGCTCGCCACCGCCGACGCCTGCGCCCCGATGCCGATGCCGCCGCCGTTGCCGGTGCTCGCCGGCGAGCCGCCGCCCCCTCCGGCGGCGCCGGCGCCGCCGCTGCCACTGCTGGCCGGGTCGCTGGCCGAGGAGCCGTCGTCGGTGGAGTCGGCGTCCTGGGAGGCGGCGCATCCCCAGCCGGCAACGACGACGCCGGTGGAGAGCAAGGCGAGCAGCGCGCGCATGGAGCCACGCATGCGACGGACGGCGCGGACTGGGACGGCGCGAAGACTGCACTGCGACCTCAAGCGAAACGCGACTACCGCTGGGCGGTACCGGTCACAAGGTCGACCGTCCAGCGCGGGGCGTCCTCGTCGGGATCGCCCCCAGGCGGGCCGACGGTGACCTCCACGCGAACGGGCGACACTGCGCGGAGGTACACGCGTTTGCCCACGGCGTCTTCCCCGAAACTGCAGCTGGCCTTCTTCACGCGCGGGTCGTCGGCGGCCACCTCGTCGTCGGCGTCGGCGACCATGAAGAGCACGTCCACCTCCGGCCGCGAGCAGGCCCCGAGCTCGCGCCAGGCGTCGTAGTCGACCCCCGGCTCGAGGACCGCCGAGAGCTGGCCGTGCCGCGCGCGACCCACCCGGTGGCGAAAGGCGTCTCGCTCCTCGGAGCGCGGCACCGCGCCGACCTTCTCCACCCGCATGAGCAATGCCCCGAGCGCGGTCGTGGTCTTGGCTGTCGGGGCCCCCGGATTGGTGCGGTCGGGCTCCACGAAGCGGTGCAGGCGCGCGCTCGACGGCAGGTCGCGCCCCAGGGCCTCGACGAACGCCGCGCTCATCCCCAGGCGGCCGCCGACGAAGATGCGCAGGCCCTCGTAGGGATCGGGCTGCTTGCCGAGCTTGGCCAGCGCCTGGCCGATGGCCTGGCGCACCGCCGCGGCGCCCTCCGCCAGCCAGGCGCCCACCGCCTCGGTCAGGACCTGGCGATCGAGGGTCAGCACCAGGTCCACCGGCTTGCCGCCGGCGTCGAGGAGCCGCACCACCGCGGGCAGCCGGGTCGAGGGGTTGCTCCCGCCCTCGAGGACGGGGCGGAGCGCATCGCGGAGGACTCCAGCGTTGCTGCGCGCCTCCACCGAGGGCTGGACCATGGGGTCTTCGGGGTCGAGGCCGGCCCCTCTGGCCTCGGCCGGGTCGCCGGCAGGCGGCTCGATGGGGATGCACAGCTCGCGGGCGGCGGGGTGCTCCACCCAGACACGGCAGGCGAGACGGCCGAGGAGGCGCTCACCGCCGAGCCAGGGCACACTCACCGGGGGCAGATGCTCGAGCACGCGCTCGTGGCCGAGGTTCCCGTTCTCCGCAGCGGTGGCGGCGCGGGCCACCCCGGCGACCACCGCGGTCTCGCTGGCGCCGGCGTCGATGGCCACGAACGGAGTCGATTGCGCGCCCGCGCTGACGCCGAAGACGCGGAAGGCGTGCGCGGCGAAGCACAGCGCCGCCGGCCCGGCGTCGAGGACGCGCAGGTGATCGACGTCCTCGTACGGGACGAGCCCGGCGGGCAAGCTGCGGAAGATCCCGCGCCGGAAGGCGCAGAGCGCGCTCTCGCGCCGGGCGGCCGGCCAGCCGGTGGGCATCGTCACGGCCCAGCGCATGAACAGGCCGCGGGCGCGCTGGTTGACGTGGAGCGCCAGGTAGTAGGCGTAGAGCTCGAGCGGGTCGAAGGGATCGTTGGCCCCGATGCCGTCCTCGTCGATGACCGGCGGGGCTGGCTTCTTGAGCGCCTCGCTGGTCTCCGGATCCGGCAGGCCGCACAGGCGCAGCGGCGCCTTGCGCTCGATGCGCTCACGCACCCACGGCAGCTCGCGCAAGGAGGCCGCGGCGCGGCGCGGATCCGGCCCGGCGACGGGCGGCGGCGGGCGCGACGAGTCGCGGTCGCGCGCGGCCTCGGGCCGGGCCTCGGGCGGGGGCAAACGCGCCGTGCGCGCTGCGTGTGCCACCCGGACGTCGTCCCAGCGCGATGCAGGCAACACCACGCGCTCACGCCAGGCCTTGAGAGTGCGCCCCACGTGCTCGAAGAACACCTCGCTCGGGTTCTCGAAGTCGCGTGCGTGCTGCGGCGCGCCCGCAGCGCCGACGCGCAATAGCTCCGGAGCCCCGCGCTCGCCGCCCACCGCGACGACGGTGCTGCGCGCGCCGAGGTCGACGGCCACCCACTGGCGCGAGAGGTCGAGCTTCGGGTCGCGCTTCTTGATGTCCGGCGGCAGCGGCTCCTTGGCGTCCTTGCCGCTGCGCTGGCAGAGGCCGACCACCACGCCCTGGCGCAGGATGGCCAGCGCCGCCGGACCGACGAAGCGCGCCCCGGTCCAGAAGCCGCGGGCCGGGTCGACGAGCACGTCGCCGGCGACCGGCGGCAGCCCGGCGACGAGCGCAGGGAACCGGTCCTCCAGGAGGCCGATGCCCGCCACCGCGTCGTAACGCTCCACCTTGATCGGAGGGCTGTAGTAGTCCTGCGGCCCGTTGCCGAAGATGCGCGGCGTCGCCTGGATGAGCTTGAGGTAGGGAATGGGGCAGGTGCGCTCCTCGAGCCGGAACTCCTGGTAGAGCGAGGCCGGGGAGGCGACGTTCTCCATGTCCGGCGCGATGCGCGGCGCCGACGCCGACATCTCCGTGCCGAAGTAGAGGAACTTCGTCGGGGCGCCGCCGACGAACGCCGCCACGCGCACGTCGTTGAAGGTCGCCTCGCCGAGGGTGAGCGGCGGCAGGGCGATGAGGTAGTCGAGCACGACGCTCGTCGTCCAGAGCTGGCCGAAGAGGCGCGACTGCCACTGCATGACCAGCGTCGGGTAGCCACGGCCCTCGAGGGAAACGACGCGCTCTGCCTCGCGCAGCCGCGGCGGGTCGGCGGAGAGCTCGTACAGGGGCATCGGCGTCCTGAACGTTACCGGGGATGGTTCGTCGACGGAAGGCGGTGTGATCGGGCGGGACGGGCGTGATATGGCACTGGGCGTGCTGTGCTGCGCCGC
>JBBJMR010000105.1:0-26022 GCA_037720395.1 Polyangiaceae bacterium | reverse complement strand
ACGGGGCGCTTCCACCAGGTGCGTCGCCACGCCAAGCACACCGGGCACCCGGTCATCGGCGACGCGAACTACGGCCGTTCCGAGCACAACCGACTGCTCGCCGAGCGTGTCGGGTTGCACCGCCTCGCGCTGCACGCCGCGTCCATCGAGCTCGTCCACCCGGCGACGGGCGCGCCGCTCCGGGTCGAGGCCCCGCTGCCGGATGACCTCGCCGCGCCGCTCACCGCGCTCGGCTTTGCCCTTGTATCATCCTGATCCCGGCGAGCCCGCCGGACCGCTCGAAGAAGCGAGCGGCGTGCCACGCCCGCCCGCCCTAGGTAGTCGGAAATCGGTCGGAAAATCGATCGGGGCAGCTCTTGCCGCGCGCCACGTAGGACCTACTGATTCCATCAATGTACGCCGAGTGGCCGGTGCGACCGGCCAGCGGGGGACCCACCGGTCGGAGCGCGGCGCAAGCCGAGCGAAGGCCACCCCGGGGCGCACCGTCGTCAGGGAACGCGCGATGAGCGCGAACGAGACGGCGGCGGGCACTCTCCAGCCCGAGCCCGACAGCTAACTCCGCAGGCGTGAGGAGAGGTCAGGCATCGAGCTGGCACGGCCCCTGAATCAGGGGCCGCGACCTCCGACGAGCCGCGACCTCGGTTCCGAGTGGCGCGTGTGTCGGTTGCGTCTGTCGGTTTTTGTCGTCGTGACCGCTCCGCGAGGGGCGGCCAGTGAGGTCAGCCATGCATACCTGGTCGAGCGTTCCTCTGGACGCGTTGACGGCGGGGTACCTCTTTGCCTTCGTCGTCGGCGCCGCGTTCTCGCTGGTGTCCTGGGTGCTCGCGTGCGCGCGCCGTGGAGGTCGTGTGCGCGCCCCCGCCGGCAGGGTCGCCGGCGCCGCGCGCGTGGCGCGCATGCCGTCGACGCGCCTCGGCCGCATGGCAGCCGCGGCACCGGTCGGCTCCGCGCGCGCCCCGTCTGCCCCGCGCGGCGTTCGCGGCGCGGCACGAGGTGGCGCCCTCTCGCGCGTGTGCGCACCGCTCGGCGACACCAGCGCCTGGGCGGCGATGATGTGCGTCGGCGGCGGCGTGGGCTACCTGCTCCGCGTCACCGGCCACGCCGCGCCGGTCAGCATGTTCGTCGCCATCCCTGCCGGCCTCGCCGCCGGCTACCTGCTCGGCGCCATGGTCGAGATGCTCGCCGACGACACCCGCTACGCCGCCGCGCCCGCCAGTACCGGCACCGTGTGCACCGTCCTGCAACGCATCGCTGCCAGCGGCACCGGCGAGGTCATGTTCGTGCACGCCGGCGCCAACCGCGCCCTGCCGGCGACCAGCGCCAACGGCGAGGCCATCGATCCCGGGACCGAGGTGATGGTCATCGAGATCGAGCGGGGAATCGCCAGGGTCACGCCCACCAGCGCGCTCGTCGCCGACTGAAGAGAGGCCCCGAGCCGCGGGCACAGCCCGCTCGTCCTCGCGCCACCCCCACCGTGGCCGCCGCCGCCGGCGCGCGCGCCCCGGATCGTTTTGTCGAAATCAACCGGAGGAATCCATCATGTTCGCTCGTTATGAAGTCATCATCGTCGCGCTGATCATCGTCGCCGCCCTCTTCGCGCTCGTCGCCAGTGCGGCCGGCATGTACCGCAGGGTCGGGCCCAACCAGGCCCTGCTCATCTACGGCCTGGGCGGCACGCGGGTGGTCACCGGCTCCGGCGCTCTGGTCATCCCCATGGTCCAGTCGTGCCGCGAGCTGTCGCTGGAGCTGATGAGCTTCGACGTCGCCCCGCAGAAGGAGCTCTACACCAACCAGGGCGTGGCGGTGCTCATCGACGCGGTGACGCAGCTCAAGGTCAAGAACGACGACGAGAGCGTGCGCACTGCCGCCGAGCAGTTCCTCGACAAGTCGTCGGGCTCCCGCGAGGCGGCCATCCGCCTGGTCATGGAAGGCCACTTGCGCGGCATCGTCGGGCAGCTCACCGTCGAGCAGCTGGTCAAGGAGCCGGAGATGGTCGGGGACAAGGTGCGCAACACCTGCGCCGGCGAGTTCGCCAAGATGGGGCTGGAGATGATCTCCTTCACCATCAAGGACGTGCGCGACGAGAACCACTACATCGAGAACATGGGCCTGCCGGACATCGAGCGCGTCAAGAAGGAGGCGAACATCGCCACCGCGGAGATGCAGCGCGACACCGAGATCGCCCGCGCCAACGCGATGCGCGACGCGTCGGTGGCACAGGCCCTGGCCTCCGAGGACCGCGTCATCGCCGAGGCCGCCTCGCACGCCAAGCAGGCCGAGGCCGAGCGCGACCTGGAGGTGAAGAAGGCCGAGTACCTGGAGCTGGTGCAGCGCCAGCGCGCCCAGGCGGACAAGGCGTACGAGATCCAGACCGCGGTCATGCAGCAGGCCCTGGTCGTCGAGCAGGTGCGCATCCAGCAGGTGGAGCGCTGCGAGCAGGTCAAGCTCCAGGAGCTGGAGATCGCCCGCGCCGAGAACGAGCTCATCGCCACCGAGCTCACCGGTGCCCAGATCCACGCCAAGAAGATCGTCGCCCTGGCCGAGGCCGACAAGACGCGGCGCGAGCTGGAGGCCGAGGCCGGGGCCGATGCGGTGCGCCGCCAGGGCGAGGCCGAGGCCGACGTCATCCGCCAGAAGGGCGACGCCGAGGCCGAGGCCATGGAGAAGAAGGCGCAGGCGTACCGCGGGTACACCGAGGCGGCGATGCTCGACAAGGTGCTGGCCGCCATGCCCGAGGTGGCGCGGGCCATCGCCGAGCCTCTGTCGCGCATCGATCGAATCACCGTGGTCTCCACCGATGGCGGCTCCGGCACCGGTGCCAGCAAGGTCACCGGCGACATCGCCAAGGTCGCCGCGCAGGTGCCGGCGCTGCTCGAGTCCCTGGCCGGCGTTTCCCTCTCCGACCTGATGCGCGGCCTGCCCCGCGCCGGCGCCGCCCGCGCCGCCGATCCGCGCGAAGCCCCGGCCTCCAACGGTGCCCACGCCGTCGCCCCTGCGTCCCTCGGTGCTGGCTCGGCCTCCGTGCCGCGCTAAGCTCCGCGGCAGTTGAGCCGCGCACGCCGACCGCAACCCAGCGCCGCGCTCTTCCTGGTGGCGCTGGGGTCGGCGATGTCCGGCGCGTGCACGCAGCGTGACTCCCCCGACGCCGCCGCCTCGTCCTCGAGCGCGGCGGCGTCGGTTTCTGCGTCTGGGTCTGCGCTCGTGGGCCTTCCCGACGGCGGTGGTGCACCGCGGCCGAGCACGTCGACGTCGACGTCCGCGTCCGCGTCCCCGTTGGCGGAAGCGGATGGGGGCAGCGCTGCGCCATTGCACAAGGCGACGCAGGAGGAGCTGCTGAGGTTGATCGGGTTGCCGGAGCGCAAGGGCAAGGCGCCCGACTTCGGGCCTTTCCTGCGCAAGGCCATCGGGCCGGGCGGGCCTTCGCGCGCGAACCAGGGCAACCCGGAGCTTGCCAGGCACGACATCGCGCGCGCGCAGTGCCTGGCCGGCCTCGAAGGTGTGACGCTGCAGAGCGACGCGCAGAAGGCGACCTGCCAGGGGCGCCCGATGATGGTGCCCATCCACGAGGGCGGCGCCGCGCCGAAGACGTGCATCGACGTCTTCGAGTTCCCGAACGTGCCCTGCGAGCTTCCGTTCGTGTGGATGCCGTCGACCTGGGCGCGCGAGACATGCAAGGCGCAGGGTAAGCGCCTCTGCACCCAGGAAGAGTGGGTGCTGGCCTGCGGCGGCGACCCCGCCGGTGGCGGCGGCGGCAAGGCGTGGAAGCACGCCTACGGCGACGAGCTCGACCTCGCCGCGTGCAACACGCAAAAGAGCACCAAGGCCAGCGGGTGCGATGCCGACACCGCCGGCTCGGCGTGGAAGACGTGTGCCACCCTCACCGAGCCGAGCGGCTCCTTCCCGCGCTGCCGCTCGCGATTCGGCGTCTACGACCTGCACGGCAACGTGGCCGAGGAGATGACTCGCCTCGATCCCGACGGCCAGGTGTACTCGCAGCTCAAGGGCAGCGCCTTCTTCTACGTCGACGTGGCACGCAAGCCGGGCGACGCCGCGAAGCGCGAGAACTACCTCGACCATTGCGGCCACGACCCGCGCTGGCACGTGGAGCCGATCGGCGAGGCGCTCCACGCCAACTACCACCTCGGCTTCCGCTGCTGCCTGTCGCTGGACTGACCGGGCCCTCCAGGCGAGCGGAGACGCGCGGGCAGAGCTGGGCTAAGCGCCCCTGGTGACCACCCCGCTCTTCTGCATCTTCCTGGTGCTGCTCCTCATCTATGCGCCGCGCGTCGCCGTGGCCACCGCCCAGTTCCAGCAACCGGGAGGCATGGACAACAAGCACCCGCGCGACCAGCAGGCGAAGCTCAGCGGGTGGTCGCGGCGCGCCAACGCTGCCCACGCCAACACCTTCGAGGCCTTCGCGCCCTTCGCTGCGGCGGTGCTGGTGGCGCACGTCGCCAAGGCCGATCCGGTGTGGAGCATCAACCTGGCGGTGGCCTTCGTGGTGCTGCGCGTCCTCTATCCCATCCTCTACATCGCCAACATCGACCGGTTGCGCAGCGCCGTGTGGATCGCCGGCTTCGGCTGCATCGTGGCGCTCTTCCTGCTCCCGGTGCTTGGGTGAGCGCCGCCGGCGGCGAGGAGGTCGTTCCGGCGCTGCCCTCGTCGCGCCCTGCGCCCGAGGAGCCGGAGGTGCGCGTCGAGAACGGGATCCACGAGATGGTGGGCACCGTCGTCTCGCCATACATCAACCACGATCTCGCGCCGGCCCGCCTCGTCGATCGCAAGTGGGCGATGAAGGACATCGCCGCGCTGTGGATCAGCATGTCGGCGTGCGTGCCGACCTACATGCTGGCCTCCTCGCTCATCGCCGAGGGCATGAGCTGGTGGCAGGCGGTGATGACCATCACCCTGGGCAACATCATCGTGCTCCTGCCGATGATCCTCAACGCCCACGCCGGCACCAAGTACGGCATCCCCTTCCCGGTCTACTGCCGGCCGGCCTTCGGCATCCTGGGGGCCAACGTGCCGGCGGTGCTGCGCGCGCTGGTGGCCTGCGGCTGGTTCGGTATCCAGGCCTGGATCGGCGGCTGGGCGATCTACAAGGTCGTCGGCATCTACGTGCCCGGCTGGGAGGCGATGGCCAAGCTGCCGTTCATCGGCATCAACTTCCCCCAGCTGGTGTGCTTCTTCGCCTTCTGGTCGCTGAACATGTGGGTCATCCACAAGGGCATCGACAGCATCCGCGTGCTCCTGAACATCAAGGCGCCGCTGCTCATCGCCCTCGGCCTGCTCCTCCTCTGGTGGGCGTACGACCGCGCCGGCGGGTTCGGCCCCATGTTCGCCAGGCCGAGCGCCTTCGCGCCCGGTCAGCCCAAGGCCGGGAAGTTCCTGGCGCTCTTCTTCCCGGCGCTGACGGGCATGGTCGGCTTCTGGGCCACGCTCAGCCTCAACATCCCCGACTTCACGCGCTACGCGTACTCGCAGCGCGACCAGGTGGTGGGCCAGGCGCTGGGTCTGCCCACCACCATGGGCCTGTTCTCCTTCATCGGCGTGGCGGTGACCTCGGCCACGGTGATCATCTACGGCGAGGCCATCTGGGACCCGGTGCTGCTCATCGCCCGCTTCACCAGCCCGCTCTTGCTCGTCGTCTCCCTGCTGGCGCTGGGCATCGCCACCCTGGCCACGAACATCGCCGCCAACGTGGTCAGCCCGGCCAACGACTTCGCCAACCTCTGGCCGAAGAAGATCTCCTTCCGCACCGGCGGCTTCATCACCGGCGTCATTGGCATCCTCATCCAGCCCTGGCGTCTGGTCTCCGACCCCAGCGGGTACATCTTCACCTGGCTGGTCGGATACTCGGCGCTGCTGGGCAGCATCGGCGGCATCCTCATCGCCGACTACTGGCTGGTGCGCCGCGCCCGCCTCGATCTGGTCGCCCTCTACCAGCCGCGCGGGCCGTACTGGTACGGAAGCGGCTGGAACTGGATCGCGCTCCTGGCGCTGGGCCTCGGCATCCTGCCCAACCTGCCGGGCTTCCTCGGCACCATCAAGGCCATGGAGGTCGGTCCGATCTGGATGGAGCTCTACAGCTATGCCTGGTTCGTGAGCTTCGCCATCTCCTTTGCCGTCTACACCGTGCTCACGCGCGCGCTCCGGGGCGATCAGCTGCCGGCGCCCCCGCCGGCCGGCGCGCCCGTCGAGCCGTAGCGCAGGTCGGCGATCTCCAGCTCGATCTCGCCGGCCGGGCGACGCACGGTGATGGTGTCGCCGACGCGCTTGCCCAGAAGCGCGCGGCCGATGGGCGACCGCCAGCTGATGCGTCCGTTGGTGGAGTCGATCTCGTCCTCGCCGACGATGGTGTAGCGGCTCTGGTTGCCGTCCTCGTCCTCGACGTCGACGGTGGCGCCGAAGAAGATCTTGTCGCCCTTCTGCTTGGCGGGGTCGACGACCACCGCGCTCTCCAGGCGCTTGGTGAGGAAGCGCATGCGGCGATCGATCTCGCGCAGGCGCTTCTTGCCGTAGATGTACTCCGCGTTCTCGGAGCGATCGCCCTGCGCCGCGGCGTCGGCGACCTCCAGCACCGTCTTCGGCCGCTCCACCGTGCGCAGGTTGCCGAGCTCCTCGGAGAGGCGGCGCGCGCCGTCAGGGGTGATGTAGTTGGGGTCGGCCATGTGACGCGGCGGTGGCGCTGCCGCGCGCCCTGCGCCGCAGCGGGCGCGAAGTCTACCGGCGAGGTGGGCGCGGTGCTAACGCCGCGGCGTGGAGACTGCGGCATCCCCGAACGCGCTGCACGCGCGAGGCATCTTCGCCAACCGCACCCTCAACCTGCGGTCCATCCGGGCGGTCGGGTACGACATGGACTACACGCTGGTCCACTACCGCGTCGAGCCCTGGGAGGGGCGTGCCTACGAGCACACGCGGCAGCGGCTGGTGGCGCGCGGCTGGCCGGTCGGGCACCTGACCTTCGTCCCCGACCTGGCGGTGCGCGGGCTGATCATCGACACCGAGCTCGGCAACGTGGTCAAGGCCAACCGCTTCGGGTACGTCAAGCGCGCCCACCACGGCACGGCGCTGGTGCCCTTCGAGGAGCAGCGCAAGGTCTACGCGCGGGTCATCGTCGACCTCTCCAAGCCGCGCTGGGAGTTCCTGAACACGCTCTTCTCGCTGAGCGAGGCCTGTCTCTTCATGCAGCTGGTGGAGATGCTCGACGCCCGCCAGCTGCCGGAGGTGCTCGGCTACGGCGACCTCTACCGGGCGGTGCGCGAGAGCGTCGACGCCTCGCACATGGAGGGGCGGCTCAAGCAGGAGATCGCCGCCGACCCGGAGACCTTCGTGGTCCTCGACCCCGAGGTGCCGCTGGCGCTGCTCGACCAGAAGTACGCCGGCAAGAAGCTCCTGCTCATCACCAACTCCGAGTGGGCATACACGGCGTCGATGATGCACTACGCCTTCGACCGCTTCTTGCCGGAGGGCACCAGCTGGCGCGATCTGTTCGACCTGGTCATCGTCGGTGCCAGCAAGCCCGGCTTCTTCCAGGGCAAGCGCGAGGTCTTCGAGGTCGCCACCGAGGAGGGGCTGCTCAAGCCCTGGTACGGCAGGCTGCGCGAAGGCTCGCGGTACTACGGCGGCCACGCGGCGCTGGTCGAGTCCAGCCTCGGCCTCTCCGGCGACGACATCCTCTACGTCGGCGACCACATCTTCGGTGACGTCAGCGTCTCCAAGAGCTTCCTGCGCTGGCGCACCGCCCTCATCCTGCGCGAGATCGAGGACGAGATCGTGGCCGAGCAGCGCGCGCGCCAGACGGAGCTCGAGCTGGGGGCGCTGATGATCGAGAAGGAGGCCCTCGAGCAGCGCTTCTGTCAGGTGCGCCTCCTGTCGCAGCGCCAGCGCGGTGCCTACGCGCCGGGCAGCAAGCGCTCGCGGCGCGATCAGGCGACCGAGGTGGCGGCGCTCCGCGCCAAGCTGGCCGAGCTCGACGCGCGCATCGGGCCGATGGCGCAGTCGGTGACGGTGGCCTCCAACCCGCACTGGGGGCTGATGATGCGCGCCGGCAACGACAAGAGCCACCTGGCCCGACAGGTCGAGCGCTGGGCCGACGTCTACACGTCGCGTGTCTCGAACTTCATGCTCGCCACCCCGTTCGCCTTTCTGCGCGCGCCGCGCGGGAGCCTGCCGCACGACACCCTGGGCAGCGCCCCGCCTGCGGCCGAGGCGGGGACGACGACTGGCAAGCTGTAGAGCCGTGGAGGTCAGTCTCCGTGGGCGGGCGCGTGCTCGTCCTGCCCGATGAAGGAGGCAGCGGCGAAGATGGCGCCGCCGATGACCACGATGGCCGCGCGGATCGCCCAGCCCACGCCGTCGCCCCACATGTCGATCCACATCAGGATGCGCAGGTTGAAGCCGATGAGGGCGAGCACGATGGAGGCCACGCCAGCCAGCGCCACGCTTCCCCCGATGCTCCGCAGCTTGGTCTTGTCCATGACGATCTCCTGGTGAATCCGCGTCCCTGGGCGCCGGGTCCGCCGTATGCACGCCACCCCCTCGCCCGGTCCTCGACGGACAGGCGGTCATACGCGGGACCCGCGATGTTCTGCTCCGGGCCCTCCCGGGAAAGCGTTTACAGGCCCGGGCGCGGGCGCCGCTTCACCAGCTCGCCATCGATGCTGGCCAGCGTGGGGCAACCGGCGAGGGCCATGGCGCGCCGCAGCTCTCCGTCGAGGAGCGCGAGCACGGCGCTGACCCCGGCCTCGCCGCCCACGGCCAGGCCCCAGAGGATGGGCCGGCCGAGCAGCACCGCGCGGGCGCCGAGCGCGAGCGCCTTGAGGACGTCGGTGCCCCAGCGCACGCCGCCGTCGAGGTAGACCTCGAGCCGTCCAGCGACGGCCTCGACCACGCCGGGCAGGGCGTCGAGGGTGGCCGGCGACCCGTCGAGCTGCCGCGCGCCGTGGTTGGAGACGACGATCCCGTCGACGCCGGCGTCGGCAGCGCGCGCGGCGTCGTCGGCGCGCGCCAGGCCCTTGAGCACCACCGGCAGCGCGGACAGCGAGCGCAGCCAGTCGAGGTCGCGCCAGGACAGGGAGGCGTCGTGGCGGCTGGCGACGAAGCGCGCGAGCATCGAGGCCTCGCTGCTGGTCGCGCCGGCGAGCAGCGGGCCGAGGTTCTCCATCTTCATGCCGGCCGGGAGCGCGAAGCCCTGGCGCTCGTCGGCCAGGCGTCGGCCGAGCACCGGCGTGTCGACGGTGAGCACCAGCGCGCGGTAGCCGGCGGCGGCGGCGCGCCGCACCAGCTCGGCGGAGAAGCCGCGGTCCTTGTGGACGTAGAGCTGGAACCAGCGCGTGGCGCCGGGCGCGGCGGCGGCCACGTCCTCGAGCGCGGTGGTGGCCAGGGTGGAGACGACCATCACCGTGCCCGCCCGCGCTGCCGCGCGCGCCGTACCCGCTTCGCCGTCGGGGTGGGCCATGCGGTGGTAGGCCGTCGGCGCGATGAGCACCGGCGAGGGGACGCGTGCGCCGAGCACGGTGGTGCTGGTGTCGAGCCTCGAGACGTCGACCAGTACGCGATGCCAGATCTCCCAGCGCCGGTAGGCGCGGCGGTTGGCGCGGAGCGTCCGCTCGGCGTCGGCACCCGACCGGAAGTAGCCGAGCGCTGACGGTTCGAGGACGTCGCGGGCCGCGCGCTCGAAGTCGTCGAGCGTGAGCAGGCTCGCGATCCGTTCGGACACCGGACGTTCGCCGCTTGGGGTCATGCGACCGCCGAGGCTAGCGCGGAGGGGCGGCGAAGCCGCCCGGTCGTCGACGAGAGGCCATCCGCCTTCGGGAATATCCCGAGGGAACGGGCTGGACCCACCGAAATGGTTTACGCCGGAGCCGTCGCTGGCCCCCGGCGACACTCCAGAAGTGTCCAAAATCCGACGACAAACCCTCCGCATAAGGTCCGCGTATGGTAATGGGCTGTCTGGAACTAGGGGAAATGCTTAGTTGCTGCCGGGTCGCCCTTCGGTACCCTCGGACGCTCCCGGGGCGGGAAACGGGCTCGTCATGAGGAACCAGACACCACTTCGCCAGCTCACCCCGGTGTCCGATCGTGAAGCGGTCGAGCGCGGGAACATGGTCGGCGCCGTCGCCTTCGTGGAGGGCGTGGCGGCCGGGTGGGGCTGCTGGGAGCTGAGCGGCTGGTTCGAGGACCACCTGGTGGCGACCGGGATCATGTCCAACTCGCCGCCGGTGGTCGTCGAGCAGGGCTTCGGTGTCATCGGCATCGACCCGCGCTGGTCCGGCATCACCCGGAGCAGCGCTGCCACCACGAACATCCAGGAGCTGCCGCGCCTGCTCGAGGCCTCGCGCAAGCGGGTGGTGGAGTCGCTGCGCGCCTTCCTGCCGCCGCACGGCGACGATCGCTTCGTGCACGCTGCCATCTATCGCCACCAGGTGGAGCGGCGCCATGTGAGCGGTGGTTCGACGCAGTGGCGGGCCACGCCGCGCGAGACCGATCGGCTCAGCGACGTCGTGCTCAGCCTCTTCGCCGCCGACATCCTCACCCACCGCGAGTTCTACGAGACGCGCCTCTGCGTCTGCGAGGTGTGCGGGCGCGTCTCCTTCGAGGATGACTCGGCGCCGCGCGCCGGCTGCCGCGTGCACAGCACCCGCGGGCACAGCGGCGGCTTCCGCCGCTTCGAGCTCTGACCGACGCTTCGCCCCGAAGAGAAGCGCGCGTCAGAACCAGGGCACCAGCTCGGGGTTCTTCTCCGCCACGATCTCGCCGAGGCGACGCTGCAGCGCCGCCTTGAGCTCGGGGTGGGTCAGCACGTAGAGCCGCTCCTCGACCACTGCCTCCATCACCCGGTGGGCGACGAGCTCCGGCGGCAGGCCGCCGGTGACCGCGCGGCGAAGCTCCTCCTGCCACCGATCCTCGGCTGGCGGCGGGTCGGCGGCGGGGTGGAAGCGCGCCGACTCGTGGATGCGCGTGTTCACGAAGCCGGGGCAGACCACCGAGACCTTCACCCTGGCGCCGACCAGGGAGAGCTCGTGATGGAGCGTCTCCGAGAGGGCGATGATGGCGTGGTTGCTGACGTTGTAGACGCCGGTGTTCGGCAGCGGGATCAGGCCTGCGGCTGCGGCCGTATTGACGACGTGCCCCTCCTCGCCCCGCTCGACCATGAGCGGCACGAAGGACTGGATGCCGTGGATCACGCCGCGCAGGTTGACGCCCAGCACCCAGTCCCAGTCGGCGGTGGTCTGCGTCCACAGCGGGCCGAGGCGACCGCTGACGCCGGCGTTGTTGCAGAGCAGGTGCACGCCGCCGAAGGCGTCGAGGGTGGTCTGGGCCAGCGCCGCCACCTGCGCGGCGTCGGCCACGTCGCAGTCGACGGCGATGACGTCGGCGCCGAGCGCCTCCATCTCCGCGGCCGTGCGGCGCAGCGGCTCGGGCTCGATGTCGGCGAGCACCACCTTCATGCGCTCGACCGCGAAGCGCTCGGCCAGCGCGCGGCCGATGCCGCTGGCGGCGCCCGTGACCACCGCCACCTTGCCCTCGAAGTCCTTCATGGCCCGCACGTGGTCGTATCACGGCCATGCAGCGGCGACGGGCGCCGCGCACGCGGTGCGCGTGCGCGGGTGCGCTGGTGGATCGCGGCGCGTCCGGACGCGCCGCGCGCCGGCCGGCGCCGCCAGGGTTGGAGAGCCTCCGCAGGAGGGCTCGTTGTTGGAGAGCCTCCGCCAGGAGGGCTCGTTGCTGCCGAGCGTCAGGGGACGGCGACGAGCTCGACCTCGAAGACCAGCGTCGAGCCGGGTGGGATCACGGGCGGGAAGCCGCGATCGCCGTAGGCCAGGTGCGGGGGGATGGTCAGCTTGCGGAGCCCGCCGACCTTCATGCCCGCGACGCCCTGGTCCCACCCCTTGATCACCTGACCTGCGCCGAGCGCGAAGTCGAAGGGCTGGCCGCGGTCGCGCGAGCTGTCGAACTTCTTGCCGTTGGTCAGGGTGCCCACGTAGTGCACGCTGACCTTCTTGCCGGCCTGGGCCTCGGCGCCGTCGCCGACACGCACGTCCTCGATCTGGAGCTCGTTGCTCATGCGGCGGTGGTCGCCGCGTCGGACCGCGGCGTCAAGGCGAGCGTGCCCGAGCTAGGGCTCCAGGGTCCCGGTGCGCGGCGCATCGCCGGCGTCCGTCGTGGGCGGGCTCGCAGGCGCCGGCGGAACCGGCAAGGCGACGCCGTCCGCCGCAGCGGGCGCGGGCTCGGACCGCGGGCCATCCCCATCGAGCGAGGCCGTTTGCGCGACCGAGTTACGGGTGCGCCGGAAGATGTCGCGCAGATGGTCGAGCGAGGGGCGTGCCTTGCCGGCGGCGATGGCCAGCACCTGCTCGCGGATGGCGGCGTTGATGGGGGTGATGCCCAGCCGCGCGCCGCGCGCCTGCACCTCCCCGTTGAGGAAGTCGACCGCCGGCGGGCGGCCCGCTCGATGGCGGCGAGCATGGACGAGCGCATGCGCCGGTAGCGCGCGCCCACCGCCAGCAGCAGCGCGTGCTTGGCGAAGAGGCTCGGGGAGCCGGCGGAGCGCGCGCGATCGGCGTCGGTGAGCGCGATCCAGTCCAGGTCCAGGGTACCGGACACCTTCTCCAGGCGCACCCCGCTGGCCCGGGCCACGTCGACCACCTCGGTCATGATCTCCAGCGCCAGGCGGCGCACGAAGCGGTGCCGCATCAGGACGCCGAGCCGCTCGCCGCCGACCGTGCCCAGCGAGGAGATGGCGCAGTTGATGGCCAGCTTGGACCAGCGGGCGCCGAGGAGGTTGTCGCTGATCGAGGTCGGGCCGACGGCCTCCAGTGCGTGCGAGAGCGGGTCGAGGCGCGGGTCGGCGCTGCCGGCGGCCGGCGCGCTGGCCGCGCGGGGATCGAGGCGGCCGAGGACGAAGCCGCCGGCAGACGTCCGGTCGTAGACTCCCGGCTCGACCATGCTCGCGCCCCAGGCGACGATGGCGCCGAGCACGCGCTCCGGGCCGGCGATGGCGGCCACCCGCTCCTCGCAGAGACCGTTCTGCAGGCAGACTATGGCGCCCTCCGGTCGGAGGAAAGGGAGCGCCTGGCGCGCCGCTTCCTCGACCTGCGGCGGCTGCGTGCACAGGAGGATGTAGTCGAAGGGCGCCGTGCCGGCGGCGAGCTTGCGCACGGCGCGACCGCGCACCACCCCGCTGGGGGCCTGATCGCCGCGCACCCGGAAGCCATGGGCCTCGATGGCGTCGGCGATGAGCGCGTTGGTGGTCAGGGCGGTGACGTCCAGCCGTTGCTCGAAGAGGTGCGCCGCGACGATGCCGCCGATGCCCCCGCATCCCACGACCAGGAAACGCATCCGGATTTCATCTCACGGCCCGGGGGCGTCGTCCATGCGCTGTCGCGCGGCGCCCGGAACCCGGCAGCGCGGGGGCGCGGGTGACCGCTCAGGCGAAGACTTCCAGGGCGCCCGGGACGACCTCGGCGTCGATGGGCATGCGGCCGAACGGTTCGCCGTCGACGTCGAGCAGGAAGCGCTCCGCGGCCTCGCGGTTGAGGAGCTCGATCTCGATGCGGCTGGCGTTGAAGCAGCGCACCGAGGGGTGCTCGAGGTGCTTGCCGGAGTAGATGCTCGAGGAGAGCGCGGCGAAGGAGAGGCGCGAGCCGCCGCCGAGATCGACGACGTGGAAGCGGCCGTCGTCGAGGCGCGCGGCGGGCGCGACCTGCATGCCGCCGCCGAAGAAGCGCCCGTTGCAGATGGCCATGCTCCGGGTGCGGATCTCCTCCTCGCGCACCGAGTCGCCGTCGTGGATGCGGCAGCGCAGCACACCGACCTCGCTCTGCAGCAAGCCCCGCGCCGAGGCCAGGAAGTAGGCCACCGTGCCGCCGAGCAGCTTGGGCGTCTCGGCCACGTAGCGGTCGACGAGGCCGCCGACGCCGATGGAGAGGATGTTGATGAACCAGGCGCGATCGGTGCCACCGGGCTCGCCGGCCACGCCGTGGGTGAACCTTCCCACGTCGATGTGGCGGGTGCGGCCGGAGGCGATGCGCTCGCAGTAGCGGTCGAGGCGGTGCTCCATCGACGAGGCGTCGCCGTCGGCGACCAGCGTCTTGCGGAAGTCGCCGCCGGTGCCCTGGGGGATGATGCCCATGCGCGTCGCCGTCGCCCCCTGCTCGCGTGCCTCCATGATCCCGGAGACCACCTCGTGGATGGTGCCATCGCCTCCGACGGCGACCACCGTCTCGCGCCCGGCCAGCGCGGCCTGGCGCGTGGCCTCGGTGGCGTGCCGGGGTCGCTCGGTGAGTACCACGTCGACCGGGCCGAGGGCGCGCTCGATCGGCGCCCGCATCTCCGCGAACACGCGCCCGGTTTTGCCGCCGCCGGCGTTGGGGTTCACGATGAGGAGCGGATTCACTGTCAGCGAGTACTAGCGCGGCAGCCATCCTGCGCGAACCACTTCCGGCTAGAGGTAGAAGACCATGCGCAAGACGACGCGCCGCGCGCTGCTCGCCAGTGGAGGCGCGCTGGGTGTCCTCGGCGTCGCCTCCGCGCTCGGTTTCCCGCGGCTGGCGCGGCAGGCGGCGCCGGACGGGCCGCTCTCCGCCGAGGCGTCGGCGCTCCTGGAGCGCGCCTGGCAAGGCCTCGATCCGGCGCGGGTCATCGATTGCCACGTCCACCTTGCCGGCACCGGCACCGGCAACAGCGGCTGCTTCGTCAACCCGCGCATGCAGAGCGCGCTGCGGCACCCCATCCAGTTCGCGCGCTTCTCCATCTACAAACGCGCCGCTGGCATCGACGACATGGCGCGCGCCGACGACGACTTCGTGGAGCGCCTCGCCACGCTGGCGCGCTGGGGTCCGAAGCACGGGCGCTTCGTGGTGCTGGCCTTCGACATGGTGCACCACGAGGACGGCACCGCCGACGCTGCGGCCAGCGAGTTCTACGTGCCCAACGATTGGGCCCTGACCGTGGCCGCGCGGCACCCGGACTGCTTCCTGCCCGCAGCCTCGGTGCATCCTTACCGCAAGGACGCGGTGGCCGAGCTGGAGCGCGCCGTGGCGCGCGGGGCGGTGTGCGTGAAGTGGTTGCCCAACGCGCAGCACATCGACCCGTCCTCGCCGCGCTGCGACGAGACGTACCGGGCCATGGCGCGCCTCGGCCTGCCGCTCTTGACCCACGCCGGCCACGAGGCCGCGGTGGAGGCCGAGGAGGAGCAGAAGCTCGGCAACCCGCTGCTCCTGCGGCGCGCGCTCGACGCCGGGGTGAAGGTCATCGTCGCCCACTGCGCCTCCAGCGGGCACGGCGCCGATCTCGACGCCCGCGGCCAGGACAAGCCGGAGGTCGACTCCTTCGAGCTCTTCCTGCGCCTCCTCGACGAGCCCGGCTGGCGCGGGCAGCTGTGGGGCGACGTCTCGGCGCTCATCCAGTTCAACCGCTGCGACAAGCTGGCGCGCCTGCTGGAGCGCCCCGAGGCGCACGCGCGCCTGCTGAACGGCAGCGACTACCCGTTGCCGGCCATCAACGTGCTGGCGCGCAGCGGCAAGCTCGAGTCACTGGGCCTGATCACCGAGGCGGAGCGCGACCTGCTGGACGAGATCGATCGCCACAGCGGCCTGGCCTTCGACTTCGCGGTCAAGCGCGTGGCGCGACGGAACGGCGTCGGCTTCGCCGACTCGATCTTCCAGGCGCCGGTCGGCCTCTATCCAGCCCGCGTCTGAGCGGTCAGCCGGCGCGCCGGCCGGCGCCGCCCGTCAGCGGCGCCACAGGCGCATCGGCATCCCGCCGCGCGGCCGCAGCGTCACGCCCGGCTCGGGCTCGATGCGCGCGCCCGGCTCGAGCTCGAGGCGCACGCGCCGCACCATGGCCGCCAGGCAGACCTTGGCCTCGATGAGCGCGAACGACTTGCCGATGCACACCCGCGGCCCGTCGCCGAAGGGCAGGTACGCGCCGCGTGGCCGCGCTGCCGATCGCTCCGGTAGCCAGCGATCGGGATCGAAGCCCTCCGGATTGTCCCAGTACCGGCGATGGCGGTGCAGGAGGTACGCGCAGACGGCCACGGTCGCGCCCCTGGGCACCTGCCAGCCGCACACCACGTCGTCGGCGAGGGCGTCGCGCTCCAGCATCCACGCCGGCGGCAAGAGGCGCAGCGACTCGGACAGCACCCGCTCGGTGTACTCCAGCGCCGGCAGGTGCGACAAGCGCACCGGCCCCTGGCCGACCACCCGCTCGACCTCCTCGAAGACGCGCCGCTCCACGTCCGGATGCTGCGACAGGAGCATCAGCGTCCAGGTGAGGTTGTTGGCGGTGGTCTCGTGGCCGGCGAGCACCAGGGTCAGCACCTCGTCGCGCAGCTCCGTGTCGGTGAGCTTCTTTCCGGCGTCGTCGTGCGCGGCGATGAGCTCGCCGAGCGGGTCCCGCTGTGTGGCTCCGGCCGTGGACCCCGCTCCTGTCGACGAGCCGTTGGCGGCGCCGTCGCCGTTCGGAGGCCGCGCTTCGCGGCGGCGCTCCCCGATGATTCGCAGCGCCGTGGCGTCGAGCGTGGCCAGCGCGCGCCGGAAACGCACGTTGCTCGGCGTGGGGATGCGCGGGTGGACCCGCACCACCGACTGGATGTGCGCCTGGGCCCAGCGGATGGTGACGTCGAGTGCGTGCCCGATGCGCGCCGCCTCGCCGTCGAGGTCGACGCCGAAGAGCGTCTCGCCGACCAGGCCCAGGGTGAGGCGCATCATCTCCGCGTGCGCGTCGAGGCGCGCGCCGTCGGCGTGCTCGCCGAGCCAGCGATCCACGGCGGCGTCGGTGCCGCGCGCGAAGGCCTGGGCGAAGGCCAGGTGACGCGTGCCGTGGAAGGCTGGCTGCACCAGCTTGCGGTTCCTGCGCCAGGTCTCGCCCTCGCTGGTGAGCAGGCCGGCGCCGATCACGTGCCGCACGCCGTCGTAGGTGCGGCTCTTCACGTAGTTGGCCGCGTTCTTGACCAGGACGTGCTGCACCCCTTCCGGGTCGTTGACCAGGATGTAGGTCATCGGTCCGAAGCGGTAGCGCGCGTAGTCCGCGTTCCGCGTGCCGTCGAACAGCAGCCCCAGCGGGTTGCGCAGCGCCTCGAGAAAGCTGCCGAAGAGCGGCAGCCCAGGGTGCTGCGGGATGCGGCGCGGAGGCAGGCTGTCGCTGGCGAGCGGGGGGGCCATGGCCATGGACCGGCATAGTGGGTCGTCCACGCGCCGTTACAAGGCCGGGGCGCGCAGCCGTGACGGATTGATGGAGGATGGCGATGCGCGGTGCGATGCGCACGGCGTCCGCGCAGGCAGGACGACGATATGGGGTTGCGCAGGCGCGATGCGCCGCGTAGCGCATGGGTGTGGAGGCACTCCTCGCTACCGAAGCGCTGATCATCGTCGCCTTGGTGCTGCTCAACGGCATCCTGGCCGGTTCGGAGATCGCGGTGGTGGCGCTGCGCAAGACGCGCGTCGAGCAGCTGGTCGCAACCGGCAGCCGCGCGGCGCGGGCCATCCGCAAGCTGCAGGGCGACCCGGAGCGCTTCATGGCCACGGTGCAGATCGGCATCACCGTGGTGGGCGCCACCGCCGGGGCCTTCGGTGGCGCCTCCTTCGCCAAGCACCTGGCGCCGGTGCTCGCGCGCGTTCCCTGGCTGCAGGCCTACGCCGATCAGGTGGCGCTGGCGCTGGTCGTCGGCGCCATCTCCTTCCTGTCGCTGGTGCTCGGCGAGCTGGTCCCCAAGTCGCTGGCCCTGCGGTCGGCGGAGGCGTACGCGCTGATCATCGCGCGGCCCATGGTCTGGCTCTCGCGCGCGGCGCGGCCGCTGGTGTGGTTCCTGACTGCCAGCTCCAACCTGGTGCTGCGCATCTTCGGCGACCGCACCAACTTCACCGAGACGCGGCACTCGCCGGAAGAGCTTCAGCAGATCGTGGACGAGGCGGCCAGCGCCGGAACGGTCGATCGCACCGCTGGCGACATCGCCGCCCGCGCCATGGACTTCCCCGACCTGACGGCGCGCCACGTGATGGTGCCGCGCGCGCGGGTGGTCGGGCTGATGCGCGACGCCTCTCGCGAGGAGCTGCGCCGCGTGGTGCTCGAGGAGGGGCACACACGCATGCCGGTGCTCGAGGCCGTGGACCGGGTGGTGGGGTACGTGACCGTGCGTGACCTCTTCGCGGTGCTGCTGGAGGGCGAGCTCATCGTGCTCGAGGACGCCATCCGGCCGGCGTACGAGGTGCCCGACAGCGCGCGCGTCGTCGACATCCTCACCGGCATGCGCAAGCGCCGGACCGAGCTGGCCATCGTCACCGACGGGGGCGGGTCGATGCTCGGCATCGTGACCATGGAGAACGTGGTCGAGGAGCTGGTCGGTCAGATCACCAGCGAGCACGACCAGGACCAGGGCCACCCGCTCACCCGTGAGCGCAATGGCGACGTGGTGGTGCGCGGCGACATGCCGGTCCACGAGCTGAACCGCCGCCTCGGCTGGCAATTGCCCGAGGGGGAGACCTGGGCCACCGTGGCCGGGCTGGTCCTGGAGCTCGCCAAGCGCATCCCCAGCGCAGGCGATCGCTTCGAGACCCAGGACGGTGCCAGCATCGAGATCCTGGCCGCCAGCGAGCGCGAGGTGCTGGAGGTTCGCCTGCGTCCGCGCCCCACGCGCGACGTGGACACCGACGCGCATTGAGCGGCGGCCGTACGGCGCTGCCTGTCGATCAGCTGGCCGCGCGCGGCCAGACCACGCCGCGCGCGTACAGGTCGCGGACGGTATCGGCCAGCGTGTCGCTCGGGTCGCGCGGCTCCCAGCCCAGCTCACGCTTGGCCTTGCTGGAGTCGACGTACCAGAAGCACTGCGCCATCTCCACGCTGATGCGGTCGACGGGCGGCTCGCGATCCAGCCGCCTGGCCACGCGCTCCATGACATCGGCGCCGAAGCGCGCCAGCCCCATGCCGCGTGGCGCGCCGAGGCGCGGCGCGGGAACGCCGGAGATGCGCTCCAGGCGCTGGAAGAAGGCGGCCACGGTCATGTTCGCGCCGCCGACCAGGTACCGCTGCCCGGCGCGGCCCCTGTCCATGGCCAGGGCCATGGCCTCGGCGGCGTCGCGCACGTCGACGAAGGACAGCCCGCCGGCGGGCACCATGGGCACCTTGCGGTCGAGGAACTTCACCACGTCGCCGGTGGACGAGCCGCGCGTGTCGCCGGGGCCGAGCAGCAGCGACGGGGAGACTGCGACCACCTCCAGCCCGTCCCTGCTCTGCTCGAAGGCGGCTTGCTCGGCGTAGAGCTTGGAGCGGTAGTACGGCCAGCGACCGATGAGGTCCGTCGGCGCCTCGGCGGACTCGGCCCTGACCCGCGCCTCCTTGCTCACCGCCACCACGCCGCTGGTACTGGCCACCACCGCGCGGCGAACGCCCGCCTTGCGGCAGGCCTCGAGGGTGGTGCGCGTGCCGTCGACATGGACGCGAAACAGATCGGCTGCGTCCTCCGCCTTGCGGCTGACCTTGCCGGCGCAGTGAAAGACGCCCTCGCAACCGGCTGCGGCGTCGGCCACCGAGGCGCTGTCGAGCACGTCGCCGCGGCGCACCGTCGCTCCCAGATCGCGCAGGCGCGCCTCGTCGTTGCCGCGGCCGAGGGCGACGACCTCGTGGCCGGCACCGCGCAGGCGCTCCACCAGGTGGCCGCCCAGGAATCCGGTGGCGCCGGTGACCAGGTAGCGGCTCATGCGAGATCGAACGCTTTCTGGAAGGTCTGGAGCAGGCCGATGTCGTTGCTCTTCACCAGCCCGGTCATGAACTCCATCGGGCTCGGCGTGTATGCCTCGCGCACGATCTTGGTGAAGATCTCGGGGGTGGTCTTGAGGACGCAGTCGGCCTGCGCGCCGGTCGGCTTGCCGAGGTGCGCCTCGCAGCCCTCGGGGCCGATGCGCAAGGTCCACTTGGCCTCGTTCTCGGTGCCGAGCGTGAAGTAGTAGGTGATCGCCTGCGGGACGCTGCCGCTCACGTACTTGCGCTCCAGCTCGCGGAAGAGCGAGACCAGCGGGTGCTCCTTGCTGGCGGGCATGGCCTCGACGTTGGCCAGCTGCTGGAGGTCGAGCACGGTGCCGTCGCGCAGCGCGCAAACGGCGAGGTGCGCCAGCTCGGCCACCTTGCGGCTGGCCATCGAGGGCTTCATCCCCTCGGTGAGCCGGCGCAGGTGGGCCACCTCCAGCGGCTTGCCGATGCGCGCGGTGATCTCGCGCTTGATGGGCACCGAGCGGCCCTTGGGCAGCGCCTCGTAGGTACCGCCCAGGTAGACCGGGAGGATGTCGACGCCGTGGGTCAGGGCCAGGTACCCGATGATCGGCTTGAACTCGTGCACCGCGCCGTCGGGGCTGCGCGTGCCCTCGGGGAAGAGGAGCACCGTCTTGCCGGCGTCGAGGATGCTGCCGGCCTGGCGCAGCGCGGTGCGCAGCCCGCCCTTGCGATCGAAGGCCGCCAGGTTGGTGAGGTTCTCGAAGTAGGCGCGGCGCCACTTGTTGCCCTCGAAGAAGTAGTCCTGCGCGGCCAGGGAGACGATGCCGTCGCCATAGCTGCCGAGGGCGTACTTCACGAACCCCATGTCCAGGTGGCTGGTGTGGTTCGAGGCGACGATGGTGTTGCGGTTGTAAGGCAGGTGCGCGCGGCCATACACGCGCGGGCGCATCACCTTGCCGTAGAAGCCCATCTGGGCCCGGGTGAGCAGGCTCTTGGCCGCCTCGGCGAGGGGCTCGGGGAGGCGGATGGGCTCCCCCTCCTTTTCCTCCACCGCCAGCCCGAGCGCCAGATCGCGCCCTGCGTCCGTGACGTCGGCGACGAGGCGCTCGATGTCGCCCACCGTCTCGGCGCGCGCCAGGGCCTCGGAGTCCAGCCCGCGCCCGGTCTGCGCCTCCAGCGCGGTGAGCAGCTCCATGGCCATCAGGGAGTCGAAGCCCAGGTCGGCCCGCAGCGAGGTGCGCTCGTGCAGCACGGCGTCGGGCTTGCCGGCGATGGCGGCGATGGCGTGGCGCGCGCCGGCGGCGGCGCCGCTCACCTCGCCGCTGGCGAACACGGGGGTGGTGCTGGCCGCGACCAGGCGCTCGACGATGGCCCTCGCCTCGCTGCGCTTCACCTTGCGGGTGGCGGTGCGCGGCAGCTCGGCGTCCCAGAGGTGCACGACCGCCGGCTGCGCGCTGCGCGGCAGCTTGGCCAGCGCGTCGCGCAGCGACCGGAGGGCGCGCTCGTGGCGCTTGCCGCGGGCGCCGGCGTCGCTGTCCTCCTCGCTGGCCGCGGCCGGGACGGCCAGGCAGGCGACGCGCTCGCCGCCGCGCGGGTCGGCGATGCCCACGATGGCCACCTCCTTGACGTCGCGGATGTTGCCGAGGAGGTTCTCGACGTCGTCGGGGTAGCAGTTCTCGCCGCTGGCCGAGACGATGACGTCCTTCATGCGGCCGACCAGGACGAGCTGCTTCTTCTTGTCCAGCTTGCCCAGGTCGCCAGTGTGCAGCCAGCCGTCGGCGTCGAGCACGCGCGCCGTGCCCTCCGGGTCGCCGGCGTAGCCAACCATCACGTTCGGGCCGCGCGCCCACACCTCGCCCACGCCGCTGGCGTCGGGCTCGGCGATCTTGATCTCCACGCCCGGCACCGGCTTGCCGACCTGACCGGGCTTGAGGCGTGGCGACGACTTGGCGATGGTCAGCACCGGCGCCGCCTCGGTCAGACCGTAGCCCTCGCTCAGGGTGAGGCCGAGGCCGGCGAAGAGCTTGGCGGTGCTCTTCGGCAGCGCGGCGCCGCCGGAGATGAGGTGGCGCACGTTGCCGCCCAGCCCCTCGTGCACGGTGCCGAAGAAGAGGCGCCCCATGTCCAGCCCCAGGTTCTTGCCGAGCATGCGGTTGAGCTCGAGGGCCCAGTCGAAGGCCATCGCTGCCGCCGGCCCCTGCTCCTTGGCGCGGGCCACGATGCGCCGTTCCAGCATCTGCCAGAGCGCGGGCACGCCGACCATGGCGGTGATGCGCCCCTCGTTCAGGCCCTCGCTGAGGCGCTCGGAGGTCATCTCGCGCAGGTAGACGATGCGCGCCCCGCGTGAGAGCGGCAGGAGCAGCCCGCAGGTGAACTCGAAGGTGTGGTGGAGCGGCAGGACGGAGAGGATCCTGTCCTTCTGCGTCAGCGGGAACACCGGAGCCAGCGCCGCCAGCAGCGAGGCGAAGTTCTTGTGGGCCAGCATGACGCCCTTGGGCTCGCCGGTGGTGCCGCTGGTGTAGATGATGCTGGCCAGATCGGAGGGCTCGAGGCGCAGCGCCGGGGCCTGCGGGGCGCCGGCGCGGGGCGCCAGTGCCTCCTCGGTGAGGTCGTCGAGGTCGAGCGCTGCCAGCCCGACGCGCTGAGCGTCGAGGAGGCGGCGCGCGGCGGCGCCGTGCTTCTGCTCCACCTCGCGGCCCCAGATGGCCAGGCGCGCCCCGGAGGCGCGGACCACGTTGGCGATCTGCGCCGCCTCGAGGGCAGGATCGATGGGCACGGCCACCGCGCCGGCGCGGACGATGCCGAAGTAGGCGATGGCCCAGCCGGGGCGGTTGTCGCCGGCGAGGACGACGCGGTCGCCCTTCTCGATACCCATCGCCGCCAGGCGCCCGGCCACCGCCAGCGCCGCGTCGCGGAGCTCGATGAAGGTGATGCGGGTGAACCCCTCCTCCTCGAGGCGCGACAGGGCCAGCGCGTGGTCGTAGCGGTCCGCCATCTCCTCGACGAGGTCGAAGAGGTTGTCGTAGGGGCGCAGCGGCTTGACCTCGCGCGCCAGCTTCTCGTCGACGAGTGGGAAGACCCACTTCTGCAGCCCGGGCAGGTGCACGTCGCTGAGCCACTCGCGCCAGTCGATCTTCTCCGGCTCCCAGTAGAAGCGGGCGCGCTCTTCCTCCGGCATGCGCGCGATGGCGTTGCGGGTGTTGGCGCAGGAGAAGATGAAGTTCGACTCGGCCACGAAGGGGATGAAGAGGTCCATCACGTCGCCGGTCCGGTCCTCGGCCTTGGCCGCGCCGGCCAGGGCCTTCGACGCCGGCCCGAGCACGCTCTTGGCCGGGCCGATGGCCAGCGTGCCGAGCACACCGGAGAGGCCGCGCAGGGCGCCAGCGATGGCGTGCGCGCCGTGCTTCTTGTAGTCGCGCTTGGACAGGCCGCGGGGCTCGAAGCGCGCCTGCACCAGGTCGAAGATGCCGCCGCCGCTCTTGCCGTCACGGATCCACTTGCGCTTGTAGAGCCCGATGAGCTCGAGGTAGCGCGTCATGCGGCACGGGTTGGTGTCGGTGGTGGCGAACTGGTAGACGGGCGCCGCCGTGCCGTCGAGCAGCTCGACCAGGGCGGCGAGCATCCCGCTGGCGACCATGTCGACGGGGATGATGTCGAGGTTGACGTCGTAATCGCCGGGGAACTGCACCTGGCCCTTCATGGCCATGTAGATGAAGGGCGCCGAGGTGTTGATGCCCTCGTTCCAGCCCTTGAACGGGAAGACGACGCTCGACTCGATGACCGCCGGGCGCACGATGGTGAAGGGCACGCCGGAGGTGGCCAGCACCTGCTCGCCGATGCTCTTGGTGTACGTGTAGATGTTGCTCCAGCCCCAGAACACGGCGCGCTCGGTGCCGGCATCGATGAGCATCTTCTCGATGAACTTGCGCTTCACCTTGGCCAGCTCGTCGTCGAGCGCGCGCCCGCGGCAGGGCTCACCGCGCTCGCGCAGGTTGTGCTTGGCCTCGTCGAGGAAGTGGCTCTGGCGGAAGGCGTCGTCGCAGCGGTGCCGCGCCTGGGCCACCAGGTCGAGGCACTCGGCGATCTCGCGCTGCGGGTCCCAGTGCGAGCGCGACAGGCGGCGCACCGGCTTGGAGTCGATCTCCACCTCGCCGAGGCAGCGCGGGAAGGGCGTCTCGCGCGGGTCCTGCTCCACCACCATGCCGGCGCGGTAGCCGGCGACGTAGCAGGTGCTGGTGTGCATCACCGGCGCCCCGAGCTCGCGCGCCAGCGAGACCAGGTTGTTGACGCCGAAGGCGTTGACCTCGAGCGCCTCGTCGAGCGGCGGGTTGAAGTCGACGACGCCGGCCACGTTGACCACGGCGTCGACCTTGCCCTGGAGCGAGGCGACCAAGGCCGGGTCGAGGCCGAGCAGATCCTGGACCACGTCGCCGGCCACCGGGGTCACGCGCGCGCGCAGGAACTCCTCGAAGGCCGGGCCGGGGTACTTCTCGCGCAGCGGATCGAAGACCGGGGAGGTGGCGATCTGCGACCAGAAACGCTCCTCCGGCGTCTGCCCCGCCTTGCCCCGCACCAGCAGGTGCATGTGGGCCACCTCCGGGAAGCGATCGAGGAGCATCGCCACCCAGACCTTGCCGAGGAAGCCGGTGCCGCCGACCACGACGAAGCGACGCCCCGCCAGGATCCGGGAGGGGAAGAGCGGCACGGCGTGCGCCGTGACCCCGTTCGTTACGTGCGCGCCCATTGAGTGCTGCTTCTCCGCGAGAGACGCGGGTTTTTCCCGCTAGCTGGTGGTGAGTCAAGCCCGAAGGGCCGCGTAGCCGGCTACGCGTCGCGTTACGTTGCCGTCAGTTCCCGGCCTCGTGACGAAGCAAGCTCATGGTCATCACCAGCTGTCCGCCCATCTCCTTGCGCAGCTCGACCGGCGGGCCTGGCAGGTCGCTGGCGAAACAGGCCACCGTGCGCGCCTCGCCCGCGGGCTTCTGCTCCACCACCGTGTAGCGCTTGCAGGTGAACGTACCCGCTGGCGTGAGGGTCGTCGCCTCCTCGATGGTCGTGCCCGCCCTTGGATACTTGGCGTGGTCGCGCAGCTCGGCCCAGGTGGAGTCGCCGCGCTCGACCTTGCCGGTGGGCTTGCCGGTGCCGTCCAGCGGCACCGACTCCACCGTGGCCCCCTGCGCGGTCACGGCGACGAACTTCATGCGCAGGCGCTCCGGGGGCGCGTCCGGCTTCTCGATGACGAACTCGTAGGTGCGGCCGACCTTGGTGGCGTCGCGGATCTGCTCGGCGGTGTACGGGGTCGGGGCGGAGGCGTCTTCGGGCGGCGGCGGGACGGTGGACCCTGCGCTCGCCGCCGGGACGTCCACCTGGGGAGGAGCGGCGTCGGGCGCGCCGGCGGCGCATGCGGCCACCAGCCCGGACAGGAGCATCGGGGCCGTGCGCGGGAAACGCATGTGCGCCCTGTAGCCCAGCGGCCTGGCGCCGTCCCCAGCCAGGCCGGCGGTCAGGCGCCCAGTCGAGTTGGAGGTCGATTTCGCGCGCGGGTCATCCCGATGAATTTGCTGGAGTCTTGGACGCCCGCGTGTCGCGGTTCGGGGAGCTAGCGCCCCGTCCCGGGT
Source organism: Polyangiaceae bacterium (assembly GCA_037720395.1). Classification (GTDB taxonomy): domain Bacteria; phylum Myxococcota_A; class Polyangia; order Polyangiales; family Polyangiaceae; genus JBBJMR01. The sequence goes on along the minus strand of JBBJMR010000105.1, from coordinate 694 downwards.
CGGCGCCGGCGGCGCCCGATGGCCAGCAGCGCCATCGCCGCGCCCATGGCCAGCCCGGCGGGGGTCGCTGGCCCGGAGCTCCCGACGGCGCAGTCGCACCCGCCTCCGAGCGCGGCCGGCCCATCGCCGGGGGCCCCGCCCGTCGCGGCGCTGCTGCTGGTCGAGCTTCCGCTGCTCGCCGCGGACGTGCTGGACGCCGCGCTGCAGCTGGCGGCGCCACCGCCCGCACCGGACGCGCCGACGCCGGCCCCCCCGCCGCCTAGCCCGCCGACGCCAGACCCTCCGCCGCCTTGCCCGCCCGCGCCGGGCCCTTCGCCGCCGAGGCCTCCGACGCCCAGCCCTCCGACGCCAAGTCCTCCGACGCCGAGTCCTCCGACGCCGAGGCCTCCCACGCCGACGCCTCCGACACCCAGGCCTCCCACGCCCAGGCCTCCGACACCTCCGGCGCCACCGACCTGTGCCGCGGCCGGAGAGGCGATGACTAGAGCGGCTGCTGCGATCGCTCCGAACCATGCGCGGTGCTTGTTGCCTCGATCCATGTGCATCTCCTGCGTCTGTGTAAGGAAGCGGTTCAAGGCTTGGCCTTGGCCGGCGGCGGTGCGACGCCCTGCGGCGCCGGGGATCCGGGCACGCTCTCGATGCGCGACGTGTCCACGGAGATGATCTTGAACTCCACGCGGCGGTTCTTCTGGCG
>JBBJMR010000343.1:0-8986 GCA_037720395.1 Polyangiaceae bacterium | reverse complement strand
CACGGCATCGAGCGCTGCCGCCGCCGGCTCGCCCAGCTCGGCCAGGCCGGGCGGCACGTCGGCGCGCGCTGCCGCCTCGGGCAGCGAGCGTTCCGGGTAGAGACGCCGCCCGAGCACGCACTCCGCCACCACCACCCCCCAGCCGTAGACGTCCTCGGCGGCGGCGACAGGCACGGCACGCAGCGCCTCGGGCGCGACGTAGCCGGGCTTGCCGGCCACCGCCGCCCGCCGCTCGCCGCTGCGCGCCGCCAGGCCGAAGTCGATGAGGATGACCTCGCCGGCGTCGTCGATGACCACGTTGGACGGCGCGACATCGCCGTGCACCCATCCAGCGGCGTGCAGCGCCGCGAGGGCGCGCACCAGATCCAGCGCCACCACCGCGGCCGCGGCCGCGGAGAGGGCCCCGGCGTGGGCCAGCACGCGATCGAGCGGCGCGCCCCGCACGTGCCCCAGGGCCACGTACGGCAGACCGGCCAGCTCGCCGGCCGCTTCCAGGGAGACGATGCCCGGGCCGCGCACGGCCTCGAGCACCTCGCCCTCGCGCGCGATGGCCTGCGCGGCGGCGCCCGAGGGCCGCTCACCGACTCGCGGTCGTTTGATGACGTAGGTGCGACCGCTGCGCTCGCCGAGGCGGACGGCGAGCGTCACCTCGGCCATGGGGCTGGAGGCGATCGGCTGCACGAGGAGGAAGTCACCGAAGACCTCGACCTCGCGCCCGGGAGCCGGCGTCACCACGGGCACACTGTACTGCCTAAACGCCGCCGCGGAAGGCTCGCCCGGACCGACCCGCGATGGGCGCGGCGCTACCAGAGGCCGGGCAGGATGCGCCAGCGCGTCTCGGCGCGGTAGGCGCGCCACGACGGATCGGTGGAGAGCAGCTGCTCCTCGGCGAGGATGCGCGGGACCAGCGCCAGTGCGCCGGCGAACGCCGCCACCAGCGCCTCGGTGACTCCGACGGCGACGCCGCAGGCGACGACCATCATCAGCTCGCCGGCGTAGGCGGGGTGGCGCACCACGCGGTAGACGCCGCGCGTGACGGCCGGCCGGCGCGCGGGCAGGAACGCGAAGCTCCTGCCGAGCGTGAGCAGCGCCGCGACGGCCAGCACCGCGCCGCCGACGAACAGCGCCGATGCGGGCCAGGCCCAGGCCGCGGGGCTGGGCGCCAGGCGCAGCGCCGCGGCGCCGAGCAGCATTGAGGGCAGCGCGGTGGCCAGCGCCGCCGGCGACACCATGGCGCTGACCGGCGTGCGCGCCACGAACAGCACCGCGACGCACGCGTTGAGCGCGCACACCGTGAGCCTGGCCGGCGTGAAGCGCTCGGCGGGGACCGCCTGCACGAACCCCATCACCGCCCAGCCGCCGACCGACATGCCGAGCAGCACGTCGTGCAGCGCCTCGCGGCGCGTGCGCGCGAGGCGCCCGGGACGCGGCCCGGCGATGGGGAGATCGGTGGTGGGGATGCCGGCGTGCATGGTCCTTGGACGCCCGCCGCGCGCGGCGGGCAGGCACCCAGCCTATCGGCTTATCGTGCGGTGCGAGCCGCTCACCACAGCCAGAAGCCCCAGTGGAAGACGTACGAGAGGATGTTCACGACCACCAGGATGCCGATGAAGATCAGCGTCCCACCCACGCCACGACCCGTGCCTCCGCTCATCGTCTCTCTCCCAGCTCCGCTCCAACCCGACCCAGCGCCGTCCGTGACGGAGCAGCGCAAAACCAGGAACACGATACTCCGCTGGGATCGGAGCTCTCCCCACGAAAGCGCGTGCCGCGTCGATTTGCGACGCGGTGCAGCGCAGCTGGCGACCCCGGGCCGGGTCTTCGCGCATCGGACGGCAGGAGCAGATCGAGGGTGCTGTGCGCGTCGTCGCCACATCCTGCACCGCGGGTGAACACGCGATCCCTGCGCGCGGCGACGCGGCGCTCGGTGGCGGCATCGTACCGCCGAGATGTCCAAACAGTCGCAGCCCCGTGGACGCAAGAGCGGTCGCCGCAACGCCATCACCGTGCGCGAGCCGGCGGCACGCATCCCCGAACCGACGTCCGTCGTTCCCGAGTCCGGTCCGCGGCCGAAGGGGCAGGACGCGAACCTGGGCGGGGCACCCAGCGACGGCGCCGGCGTGCTGCTGGTCGCGGCGTCCGACGCCATCCCCTGGGCGTTGTGCGACCGCCTGCGGCAGGCCGGCCTCGCGCTCGTCGTCTGCGGCGACGCGGCCGCCGCCATGGAAGCGGCGCTGGCGGACGCCCCGGAGGTCATCGTGTGCAACGCCTCCCTGCCGGACGGCGACGCAGCCACCCTGACGCGCTGGGTGCGCGCGCACGACACCGGCCCGCTGTCCGATACGGCCATCGTGGTGCGCTGTGCCGCCGACGACGCGGAGGCGCGCCTGGCCGCGTACGCAGCGGGCGCCGATGTCTGCGCCTCCGACGACTCCGCCGCCGACGCGACGGTCGCTGCCCAGGTCGACGCCTTGCTGCGCTTCGCACGCCGCGAGCGCAAGGCCATCGAGGGCTCTCTGGAGGCCATCGAGCTCGCCTCGCTCATCTCGGTGATCGAGCTCGAGCAGCGCACCGGCGTGCTCGCCGTGGAGAGCGAGGGCGCCAGCGCGCACCTGGAGATCGCCGATGGCATGGCCGTGTCGGGCCGCCTCCTCGGGGCGCCGGCGCCGCCGCTGGAGGCGGTGCGGGCCATGCTCGGCTGGCGGGCCGGCACGTTCGCGTTCCGTGCCGCCGAGCCAGGCAGCGTCCGGACCAGGCGCACCAGCACCGGCCCGGCGTTCCTGCGCGAGCTCCTCGGGGAGGCCGCGCGCCTGGCCGACGAGGCCACCGCCGCCTGAGGCTCTGCCACCAGGAAAACCTCGCTCCTGTCGCGGCAGACCGCGGCCGGGTGCGCTAGCGACGCCCGGCGAGCCTGGCCAGCAGCGCTTGCTGATCGCCCTGCGAGGGAACGTCATGACCATCATCAGCGCCGCCCCGTCGCGGGCGATGGCCATCCGTCCGTTGTCGCGCATCGAGCTCTCCGCGATCTCCGCGATGGACACGCTCTGGTAGGTGATGACGCTCACCGAGCCGCCCTCGTTGCCCCGCGTGAAGGTGATGGTGATGGTGTCCGCCCCGCCGGACTCGCTCACCGAGCGGCTGTTGGGCGTGTAGCCGGCCTGCTTCACGCGCGCCTCGAGCGCGTCGACGACGATGCCATCGAAGCCGGCGGGACCGGTGGAGGTGCCGCCGCCGGGCAGGCCGCCGCCGCCCGGCAGGCCGCCGCCGCCGGCGAGGCCGCCGGAGCTGACGCCGAACACGAACACCAGCACCAGCGCCAGCACCGCCAGCAGCGCCAGGCCGCCACCAGCGACGAGCACGATGATCCCCGTCGAGCAGCCGCTACCCTGCTTCGGCGGATGGGCGCCGTACGCAGGGGCGCCCATCGGCGCGGCACCCATCGGCGCGGCACCCATCGGCGGCGCGCCCATCGGCGGCATGTTCGGCTGCATCGTCGGCGCGAAGCCCGCGGCGGGCGCGTAGCCGGGCGCCGTCCGTATCCACCCGGCGCGTAGCCCGCGGGCGCAGACCCGTGGCTGCCGGGTGGAGGCGCGTAGCCGCCTTGCCCCTGCACACCGAACACGTTCGTCGGCGCGTAGGGCATGGCCGCACCGCCCGCCGGTTCGGCGGAGACGCGCGAGGCGACGGTGGCCAGGCTGCTGGCGACGCTCTCCAGCTCGCGCAACATCTCCGCCGCCGAGGCGTAGCGCCGGTCGGGTGCCTTCTGCGTGGCGCGGTGGATGACGCCGCCGAGCGGCGATTGCAGCACCTCGGGCAGGAGCGGCACCGGCGCCTGGGAGAGCTGGTCCATGCAGATCTGGACCGCCGAGTCGCCGTGGAAGACGAGCTGCCCGGTGAGCAGCTCGGCCATCACCAGGCCGACCGAGTAGACGTCGGTGTGCGGTCCGATGCTGCCGGACCCGACCTGCTCGGGTGCCATGTAGTTCGGGGTGCCGATGGCCGTGCCCACGCGCGTCAGCGCCCCGCGTCCGCCAGGCTTGCCGTCGTCGAGCGCCTTGGCGATGCCGAAGTCGAGCACCTTCACGAAGTCCGGCTCGCCCGGATAGTCGCAGAGGAAGATGTTGGCCGGCTTGATGTCCCGGTGCACGACGCCGAGCCCATGCGCCTCCATCAGCGACTTGAGCATCTGGGTGGCGATGCGCGCCACGGTGGCCGGCGGCATGGGCCCCTGGCTCTTGAGGCGATCGTCGAGCGGCTGGCCCTTGAGGAGCTCGAAGGCGATGAAGGGGATGCCCTCCTCGGAGCGACCGAAGTCGAAGAGGCGCACCGTGTTCGGGTGCTCGAGGCGCTGCGCCAGCTCGGCCTCGCGCGTGAAGCGGCTCTCGCTGTCGGCCTGCGCCACCAGATCGGGCTGCAGCACCTTGAGGGCCACCGTGCGGCCGATGTTCAGCTGGGTGGCGCGGTAGACGGCGCCGAAGCCGCCCTCGCCGACGATGCCTTCGATGCGGTACCGGCCGGCGATGACGTGGCCAGGGCCGATGTTGGGAAGGCGCTGCATGCGGCGGGTGGAGGATGCCCAGCGCGCGCAGGCCGGTCAAGGCAGGTCAGGGTCGCTTGCGGAGACGGGTCGACTCCGGGGGCACATCGGGGTCCGGATCGAGCAAGAACGCTCCGGTGTTCCCACGCAGGAGGCGCATTCCGTCGCGCAGGAGCCGATCGAGGAGCGTCGACTCCTCGTCGGACAGCTCCACATCGAATTCGAGCTGGAAGCGCCCGTCGTCGACACGCACCGAGCTCGGGCCGCGACCGGGCGGCATGGCGCGCTGGATGTGATCCATCATGCCGGCTGCGTCCGCCACGTACGGGTCCTCGCAGCTGCAGACGCTCTCGCCCGCGTGGGCCTGGAGGTGGCTGCGCGCGGTCAGCGCCTCGCGCCGGAGTGGGGGCAGGTTGGCGACCGCGCTCTGTAGCATCGGCCGCGCTTCGTCGAAGCGCTTCCCGTGATGCAGGAACACGCCCAGCGTCCCCTGCGCCGTCGCCACCCGGAAGTAATCGCCGGTGCGCTCTGCGCATACGAGCGCGGCGCGCAGCTGGAGCGCGGCGGACTTGCGTTTGCCGCGCGTCGCCAGGAACGACCCGAACATCTGCCGGACTGCGCTCTCCTCGGCGGGGCCCAGGCTGGCTGCCTGAGCGACGGCGTCTCCGTAGACGCGCGTTGCGCCCGCCGGGTCCAGGCTCTCGAGGAGGATGGCGCGCATGGTCGTCGTCCGGGAGGCCTGCAGTGCGTCTCCGACCTCCAGGTAGGCGGCCGCCAGGTCCTGGCGCACCGCAGCGGCGGCTTCGGGCTCGCCGTGGGCGTCGTGGATCCAGACGAGCCGCTGCAGGGCACGCGCGCGGATGGGCAGGGCCGGCAGGCGCGCGTCGAGCCGATCGAGCACGGCGTGCAGGAGGTCGGCGCGCACCGACCAGCGCACCGGCGGCACCGGACTGACGCTCTCCTCCACCAGCGCGCGCAGGGTCTCCTCGTCCTGTCGCGCCGGCGCCTCGCCGAGCAGAGGCGCGCCCGGGCGCAGGCGGGCAAGGATCTCCGCCCGCAGGACCAGCGCCTTGGCCACGGCCGTCGCACCGGCGCTCTCGAGCACGGCCATCGCCTCGTCGCAGAGCAGGAGCGCCTCGCGGAGACTGCCGGCCATCACCCGCACGCGTGCCAACCCCAACGTAGCCGCCGCCCATGCGTGGTGACCCGCGCCGACCAGGGAGACCGATAGCTCCACCCCTTCTCGGGCGGCGTGCTGCGCCTCGTACGCGTCGCCGGCCATCAGAGCGACCTCGGTCATCTCCAGCAGGCAATGCAGGCGGATGGTCCGCGTCGCCGTGTCGGAGGGTGCATCGATCAAGCACGCTCGGCGGAGTGCGTCCTGCGCGCGGCTCGACTCGCTGGCGACGGTGCAGAGTCGCGCATAGTCGTAGAGCGCCACCAGGTGTGCGGCCGTGGCCTGGTTCTCGGCGCTGAACGTGGATTCGACGGCGGCGCGCGCCATCGGTTCGGCTTCGACCATCCCGCCGCGCCGGGACGCGTCGAGCCACGCGCGGAAGCGCTCGTCCCCGCCCATGCCGCGGCAGGATCGTCGCAACGGTCCGCCGCGTCCATCGCCAGGTGCGCCCGGCCTCGCTCAGCGCGCGAAGAGCTGCTGCTTCACCGAGGCCATCTCCACCAGCTGCAGGTTCGGCACCAGCGGACCGAGCTGCGGGTCCTCGTCCTTCTGCTGCCCGGCGGCCAGCGCGCGCAGGAAGTACGCCGGCAGGTTGCGGAACATCAGCCGCACGGTGAGCGTCGCCGGCCGCCCGCGCACCGGCAGGCGGTAGCTGAAGGAGCGCGTGTCGTTGGGCGCGATGGTGCCCATCTTCTGCTTGTCGAAGGGCCGCTCGCGCAGCACCACGCCGCCGTCGAGCCGCTGCAGGAACGTCTCCTCGGCGCCCTCGGGCTGGCTGGTGATCAGCTCGCCCTTGTCGTTGCGCGCCAGGGCTCCGTTCTTGTCGCGGAGGGGCTCGGTGCGCTCCACCAGCTTGGCCTGGAAGCTCACCAGCTGCGGGTCGGAGGCGTCGCAGCCCTTGATGTGCCGCGCCATGACGCTGCCGGCGTCGTCGATGGTGCTGGCGTCGCAGAGGTCGGCGTCGTTGTTTGCCAGCTTGCCCGAGGAGCCGACCACGACGCCGCCCGGGTCGGTGACCACCACCTCGAGCCACATCTGCCGGGCGAAGGCGAAGCCGGTGGGCAGGTTGTGGCCGGCGCCGACGTTGGTGATGTTCACCTTGAACGACACCGTGCCGCCCACGGCGGCCACCCCGGAGGGATCGATCTCCAGCTTGGCCGCGCCGCGGAGGAGCTTTTCGCGGTCGGCGCGGTGGGGGTCACGCTTCTTCACCTCGTCGAGCGGGTAGTCGACGCCGACGAAGCTGTGGTCGTGCACCACCCGCGCCGGCGCCTCTCGGTCCTGCTCCAGCGGGATGATGGCCTCCTCGGCGGCGCGCGCCTTCTGGCGCAGCGGCATGTGGCAGGTGAGGCACGTGCCGCGGCCGCCCTCGGCCACGTACTCCTGGTGCTCCTCGTCCGTCGACTGCAGCACCAGATCGGTGGCCTTCTCGATGCGGCCGTCGTTGTTGCGGTCGTAGTGGACGTTGTGGCAATTGCGGCACATCTGCTGCGGCGCCTTGTGGATGGCGTTGGTGGCGCTCTGGTGGAACGAGTTGCCCACCGGGTCGCCGAGGCTGCCGTACATCACCGGACCCGGCTGGAGGTCGTCGCGGTACTTGGAGAAGCCGGCCGAGCCGGGCTCGGAGCCGCCGGTGAACTGATGGCAGACGACGCAGGTCACCCCCTCGTTGAGCGCGTCGTCGTCGTAGCCAACGGCCGAGAAGGGCAAGGTGGCGTCGCCGGTGACCGCCGCTGCCAGCGGGGCGTGGCAGTTGACGCAGATCTGCTGCGGATCGGGCGAGGCCTTCTTGCCCAGCTCCAGCCGCACCAGCTGGTTGTTCTGGACGATGGTCACCGGGCTGGTGAGCGCGTGGGCGTGCATCGACGTCGCCCACTGCTGGTAGGCGGTGGCGTGGCAGCTCTTGCACTCCTGCGCCTTGGCGAAGCCGCTCAGGCCGTCGGTCGGCGCGCTGCCCACCGGCAGCACCTTGGCGGGCAGGTAGGTGGCGCCGACGACGTGGACCACCAGCGCGGGCACGAGCAGCAGCGTCAGCGGCACGTGCAGCGAGCGCCAGCGCGACAGGGCGCGCGTGTACTTGCCCTGCAGCACCCAGCGCGACAGCGCCCGACGCCGGCTCTGTGCCAGCGCCAGCACCTCGCCAATGGCCGCGCGCTCCGCCGGGTCGGGCAGGCTGGCCACCGCCTGCGCGAAGGCCTCCGGCGGCGGCTCGGCACCGAGCACCCAGTCCTTGATGCGCCGGAACTCCGGGCTGCGCCCGGCGGAGAGCTTCTCCACCTCGCCCAGTTGCAGCTCGGCGCGCCCCACGCTGCCCGCGGCCGAGTAGTTGCCGATCTTCGGGGCGGCGCGCGGCGGGATGACGCGGTAGGCGATGCGCCAGACGACGCCGCTGCCGACGAGCAGGAAGAAGATGGCGAAGAGGACGGTGCCCGAGCTGAAGCGCGGGACGAGCACGCTCCAGCCGGCGTGGAGCACCGCAGCCACCAGGGCGATGAGGCCCAGCGCCACGTGCAGCCAGAGCCACATCATCATCGTCCCGCCGCCGTGGCCGACCTTCTCCTGGAGCGAGCGCTTGCGCAGGAGTAGAGGAGGGTGAGCAGCGTGGTGCCCACGGCCAGCGCGGCCATGAGCAGCGCCGGCCCGGTGTGCCCGCGGAAAGGCTCGGGGTCGTCGCCGGTGGTCACCGCCAGCATCACCGCCGCCAGCGCCGAGGCGGTCAGCACCACCACCACCACCCAGGGCGCGGCCCGCTCGAGGAGCTGCAGCCGGCGGCGCAGATCGGGGCGCTCGCGCACGCTGGCGCCGCTGCCCGTCGGTGGCCCGGGCGGGGTGCCGGGCGGTGGCGGCGGCGCGCCGTATCCCGGCGGCGCGCCGTAGCCGCCGTGCTGGCTGGGGTCGGGCGCGAAGGGACCACCGCCCCCGGGCGGGAATCCGCCGCCGTGTCCTCCGGCGGCTGCGGTCATGGGCGCGGTTCGCCGCCAGAGAGCACGTCACCCTGGCCGAGCACGCTGCGTGGGTCGACGCGGAAGGCGGCGCCCACCGGGCACGCGGTCACGCACGCGTAGTCCTGGTACTCGGCGCACAGATCGCACTTGACCGCCTTGCGCTGCACCTTGCTGTCCCCCGGCCGGCGCTGGCCGCCGTCGCCGCGCAGGAAGTCGAGGAAGCGCTCGACGATGCCCCGCGACGGTGGCTCGAGCTCGTGCATGCGGATGTTGCCGTAGGGGCAGCGCTCGGCGCAGGCGCCGCACCCGATGCAGTTGTCGTCGACG
>JBBJMR010000342.1:0-8993 GCA_037720395.1 Polyangiaceae bacterium | reverse complement strand
GCTGCCGAGGCGCGCCGAGACTTGTGCCTCGAAACGGAAGCGCCCCAGCACGCTGGAGGCCTCGTCGTCCTCCCCGGCGGCGTGGCGCGCGCGATCGAGGAACTTGATGGCCACGTCGGTGCCCAGCTCGCCGTGGCGCGCGTGCCAGACCTCGCCCATCCCGCCGTGTCCGATCATCGAGACCAGCTCGTACTTGTCGGCAACCACCTCGCCGACCGCGTACGCAGAGGGACGGCTGCTCGGCGGCACGCGCTGGCGAGCCGGGCGACTCCGGGGACCCATCCCCCTGGCGGTGCTGACCAGGCCGTCGCCGGTATCGGCCGCGCCGGAGGGCGACGGCGGCGCCGGGGCCGATGCGCGCGTGCGCGCCTGCGCGTCCGGAGGACCCGCGTCGCCGCTCCCCGCCTCGCGCTCCGAGCGCAGCGTGACCTCTGGGTCCGCCGGCGCCTGCCGCACGTCCATCGCGTGAGGATATCACCGCTCCTCGCGCGTGCTGCTCGACAGCCTGCATACGACGCGACGACAACCGCGTATGCGGTCGGCGAGCGAGCCGGTTCTGCGCAGGGCGCGAGGTAGCGGGAGGTGTGCAGAGCGTCGCCGATCGATTGCGCCTTGGACGCGCGGAGGGCCGGCGCGCAGAAAGGGCGCGGCCACGGCCACGGGCACGGGCACGGGCACGGGCACGGGCACGGGCCCGTAGGCGGGCCCGGGCGCGGACCCCGGCCAGGGCGCCGGGGTCGCCTCGGCGGAACGACGGGGTTGCGCGGAGGCTCGAGGTTGCGTAGCCTCCGCGCCCCTCCCGAGTCCGGCGCTTGCTGGCCTCGCAACCACGGAGTCTGTCCGATGTATCTCGCGATCTCCAAGGGCCCGCGCAAGACCAAGCGCAACAAGAGTGCGCGCCTTCGCGCCGGCATGAAGGCGAAGAACCGCCGCCGTCGCAACCGCATCTACGTGCGCAGCTGAGCTCGCCGCGGCCGCCCACTGGCCGCCGCGCTGCGCTTGCCGCACTGGATGCGCGCCGCGCCGACCCGGCTCGGCGCGTGGAACGCAAGGCCGCGCCACGCCGCCCCGCGGTGTCGCGCGGCTTCGTCGTGTCCTGTGTCAGCGCGAGGCGGAAGGCGCCGGGTAGTCGGTGCGGCCTCCCGGCGGGGTCTCAGGGGCGGCACGCCCCTGCTGTTTCAAGGTCCGCCCTTCTTGAGCTCGGTGAGCACGAGCTTGGCGACCGCCTTGAGCGTGTCGAAGACGCCGACGCCGGTCCGGGCCACGCCCTCGAAGTCGGGCACGTTGGTCGGGTTGAGCAGCTGGCGCAGCTCCTCGACGGTGCCGACCTCGGGCAGGTCGCGCTTGTTGTACTGGATGACGTACGGGACCTTGTCGAGGGAGTAGCCCTGCTCGGCCAGGTTGGTGCGCAGGTTCTCGACCGACTCCTGGTTGGCCTCGATGCGGCCGAGCTGCGAGTCGGCGACGAAGACCACGCCGTCGACGCCCTTCAGGATGAGCTTGCGGCTGGCGTCGTAAAAGACCTGCCCGGGCACCGTGTAGAGGTGGAAGCGCGTCTTGAAGCCGCGGATCTCACCGAGGGCCAGCGGGAGGAAGTCGAAGAAGAGCGTGCGATCCGTCTCGGTGGCCAGGGAGATCATCTTCCCCTTCGCCTCGGGGTTGGTGCGCTCGTAGATGTACTGGAGGTTCGTCGTCTTCCCGCACAGACCTGGGCCGTAGTAGACGATCTTGCAGTTGATCTCGCGCGCCATGTAGTTGATGAAGCTCATCGGGGGGCGCGCTCCTAGTCGTTGAACAGGTTGTCGATGTCCTCGTCCGTGATCTCCGCGAACGGAGAGTCGGCGCCGGGCTCCTGCACCTTCTTCAAGAGAGCCTCGAAGATGTGATTGAGCTCCTCGCTTGCCTTGCGCACGCGCAGGCGGACCAGACCGAGGCTCGACTTGGAGTCGAAGATGACGACCAGGATGACCCTGTTGCCGACGAGCTGGATGTGGATGTTCGCCTTCTCCCCCTCGTGGAACTGGGTGGCGAACTCGTTCTCCTTCAGCAGCTTGGCCATGCCGCCGGTGGCGGCGATGTTGCCGGCGGTCAGCGAAGCGAGGGAGGTGGTGTCGAGGTTGTCGACGTCGCCGCTGGCGGCGATGAGCTGGCCGTTCTTGTCGACGATGAAGACGACCTTCGCGTTGGCGTCCTTGACGAGGCGATCCACCACGCTCTGGATCTGATTGAACTCCTCCTCGTACATCACCATCTGCGGGTTGACCATCGCTCCTCGATCCGGCCTGAGCCTGTGTGGCTGACTTGCCATGCACCCCGCGTCGCTTTACGCGGGTCGCTGAGGACTGCTGCCCTTCCTCCGACTGCGAGCGGGCGCTTGGTGGAAGGTTCTATCCGAAGCAGCCGACATAGGAAAGCCCCAACGCTTCCGCCCTGCTATCGTCACGCGCGGAGCAGCAAGGTGATCATCTTCCTCGTCGCGCTGACCCCCATCCTGGTGGGGTTCGGTCTCATCCTGCTCATCGCACGGTACTCGCCGAACGTGCCGCGCGTGGCGCCGCTCAAGCAGGGGCAGCGGGCCGACGAGCGCCCGGAGATCACCCCGGACGAGTTCGAAGATCTGCTCAAGGACCTGCTCGGCGCGCTCGGGCTGGAGACCGTGTTTTCCTCGGCGGGCACGGGCGGCGTGCTGGACGTGACGGCGCGCGATCCGAAGCCGCTCAGCGGTGGGCGCATCCTCCTACATGCGACCCCGGTCCTCACCGGCCAGGTCGACGCCGCCGACGTGCTCGGCTTCGCCGAGGGCGTGCGCGGGGACATGGGGGCGCTCAAGGGGATCTACATCGCCCTGGCCGGGTTCACCGAGGAGGCCAACGCCGCGGTGCGCTCGACCCCGGCGCCCGTCGACCTGGTGGACGGGGCCGGGCTCCTGGAGCTGGTGCGCGAGCACCTTCCGGATCGCGTCGAGCTGCTCGAGGGCTACCGCGGGTTCGACCGCAGCGCGCGCCGGCACACCCGGGCAGCCCGGCAGCTCGAAGCCGCGGGCTGAGCCCGGCGGCGCCACGGGCTTGGCGGCCCGGCCGGCCGATGCCATACCCGGCGCGTGAGCCCGAAGCGTTGGTTGCCGGTGGTGCTGGCGGGGGCGGCGCTCCTGCCGGGGAGCGCGGGCGCGGATCTCGGGGCGGTGCACCCGGAGGTGGCCGAGGCCACGCGCGAGGCGCGGGCGGCGACCGGGCCCGAGGGATACGCGGCCATGCGCGAGCTGTGGCGCACCTGGGACCGCGCCGACCCGGCCCAGGTCGAGGCCGCGCTGGAGTCGGTGCGCGACAGCGCCGCCACCCCGTCGCTTCGCGTGTACGCCGACCTGCTCGCCGCCTACGCGCGGCGCCGCCGCGGCGACCTGGACGGGGCGCTGGCCCGCGTCGCCGACCTCGGCTTCATCGGGCGCTGGATGACGCTGGGGCCGTTCGACAACGACAACAAGGACGGCTTCGAGCGCGCCTTCGGCCCCGAGGACGAGCAGAACGAGCCCGTCGCGCCCCACCGCAGCTACGATGGCAAGGAGCGGCCCGTACGCTGGCGCGTGCCGCCGACCACCGGCAGCTACGGGTGGTTCGATCTCGGCGAGGTGATGCGGCCGCGCGAGAAGATCTGCGGCTATGCGACGACCTTCGTGCGCGCCAAGGCCGGCTCGCAGGCGCCACGCCCGGTGACGCTCTGGGTCGGCAGCGCCGGCGCCTTCAAGGTCCTCTACAACGGCGAGCTGGTCCTCGAGGACGCCGCCTACCGCGATCTGGACATCGATCGCTTCGCCACCACCGTCACCCTGCGGCCCGGCGACAACCGCATCACCGTCAAGGTCTGTGGCGACGAGGACGCCCCGAAGCTGGCGCTGCGAATCGGCGACGCGCAAGGCGCGCCCGACCGGGCCATCGAGGTGCGCGCCGACGTGGGCGAGGAGGGCGCCAAGCCGCCGGCCAGCCCGGGGACCGACCCGAAGCCGGGCGCCCAGGCCCCGGCGAAGCCCGCGCCGGCGAGCAAGCCGGACACCGCCAGCAAGCCGGCCGCGAAGCCGCGGCGCAGCCCGGTGCGACCAAGCCGGGCGCGCCGGCGAAGCCTGCCAAGCCCGCGCCGACCGGAGACGGCAAGGTGGCCAGGGCCAAGGTGCGACCGCCGGGCAACCTGCTCGGTCCGGTGCAGATGTTCGAGCGGGCCGTGGCCGGTGCCAGGCCGTCGCCGGCGTCGCTCGAGGCCTACGCGCGCTACCTGGCGGTGACCGGCGGAGACCCAGACGGCGAGCACAAGGCGCGTGACCTGGCGCGGCGCGCGGCCGAGGCGGCGCCCACCGTGCGCCGCCTGCTGCTGGCCGGTGACCTGGCCGAGGATCGCAACCAGCGGCGCGAGTGGATCGGCAAGGCGCTGGCGCAGGCCGGCGTCCGCGACGATGGCCGCACGCTGCCGAGGAACATGACCGGCGCCCGGCGCGAGGAGCTGCTCGACGTGCTGCTGGCAAAGGCGCAGCTCGATCGCACCGGCCCGAACTGGCGCGACGCGGTGCCGGTCTTCGACCGCATCCTGGCCATCGATCCGCACCACGTGCACGCCATCCTCGGGCGCGTCGAGCTCTACATCGAGGCCGGCCTCAAGCGCACCGCGCTGGGCACGCTCGAGGAGGCGGTGCGCCGCCAGCCGAACAGCGTCTCGCTGCTGCGCGCCTACGCCATGCAGCTGCGCGCCGTGGGGCACGACACCGAGGCCGCCGAGATCGAGGCGCGCTACGCGGCGCTGCGCTTCGACGACTCGGGGTGGCTCTCCAACCAGGTGGAGCTGGCGGTGGCCCGGCGCGACAATGCCGGCGCCGAGCGCTGGCTGGCGCGCTTCCTGCGCAGCGAGCCGGAGACGGCATGGGCGCGCGGCGTGGCGGCGCGCACCTACCGCGCCCTCGGGCAGCCGGAGCGCGCGCTGGCCGCCTACCAGAAGGCGCTGGAGATCGCGCCCGAGGACGTCGAGGCCATGCGCGCGCTGGCCGACATCCACGGCGAGGAGGGGCGGCGCGAGGAGCAGCTGCGCCTGATGCGCCAGATCCTGACCATCAGCCCGCAGGCCAAGGACGTGCGCGAGTACGTCGAGCACATCGAGCCGCCGCGTCCACGCGCCGACGAGGCCTACGCCTGGGCGCCGCAGAAGTTCCTGCCGATGCGCAGCCCGAACGCGCAGGCGGCGAAGTGGTCGCGGCGCACGCTGCGCAACCTGACGGTGACCACGGTCTTCCCCAACGGCCTGGCCACCCGCTTCCGGCAGGTCGTCTTCCAGCCGCTCAACGACGAGGCGGCGGCGGCGGCGCGCGAGTACGCCTTCGACTACGGCGCCGACAAGCAGATCGTGCAGCTGCGCGCGGCGCGCGTGTATCGCGCCGACGGCAAGGTCGACGAGGCCATCGAGAGCGGCGAGGGCCCGGCCAACAACCCGGCCATCGCCATGTACACGTCGCAGCGGGCCTTCTACGTCCACTTCCCGCGCCTCAACTCCGGCGACGTGGTCGAGCTGCGCTACCGCATCGAGGACGTGGCTCCGCGCAACGAGATCGCCGACTACTTCGGCGAGATCGAGTTCATGGCCGCCGACGAGCCCATCGCCTCCAGCGAGTACGTGCTCATCACCCCCAAGCGGAAGAGCTTCTTCACCCGCGTCTCGCCGATGCCGCGCCTGCAGAGCGAGGTGAAGGAGAGCGCCGAGCAGCGCATCTACCGCTGGGCCGCCACCGACGTGGCGCCGCTGCAGTCCGAGCCCAACATGCCGTCGTGGGCCGAGGTGCTGCCGCAGGTGCACGTCTCGACCTTCAAGACCTGGGACGCGGTGGGCGCCTGGTACTGGGGCCTGGCGCGCGAGCAGTTCGACGTCGACGACGAGGTGCGCAAGAAGGTGCGCGAGATCGTCAAGGGCCTGACCGACGACAAGGCCAAGGTGCGCGCCGTCTACAAGTACGCGACGGAGCTGCGCTACGTGGCGCTGGAGCTGGGCATCGAGAGCATCCGGCCGCGCCGCTGCGCGCTGACGCTCGCGCGCGGCTGGGGTGACTGCAAGGACAAGGCGACGCTCATCGTCACCATGCTCCGCGAGCTGGGCATCCCCTCGACCATCGTGCTGGTTCGCACCGGGATGCGCGGCGACATCGCCGCCGAGCCGGCCAGCTTGGCGCCGTTCGATCACGCCATCGCCTACGTGCCGTCTCTCGACCTCTACCTCGACGGCACCGCCGAGCACGCCGGCTCCACCGAGCTGCCGGCCATGGATCGCAACGCGTTCGGGTTGCAGGTCAACGACGGCAAGCCCAAGCTGGTCCGCCTGCCGCAGCCGCCGCCCGGCGAGTCGACCATCAAGCGCAAGGTCGAGGTCGGCCTCGGCGCCGACGGCTCCGCGCAGCTGGCCACCGACACCACGTACTCCGGCGTCTTCGCCGTCGAGGGTCGCAACCGCTACATGGCCGATGCCTCACGGCGCGACCGCGTGGCGCGCGACCTGGCCGGCGACTTCGGCCCGGTGGAGCTGGCCGGCGGCAAGGGCGTCGACGTCAACGACCTGGAGGACATCGAGCAGCCGGTGAAGGTGAAGGCGCGCGGCAAGGCGGCGTCGCTGGCCCGCCGCGAGGGTGAGAGCCTGAGCATGCCCGTCGGCGCGGCGCCGAAGATGGTCGCCGACTACGCCTCGCTGTCGACGCGCTCGCTCGACGTGGTGCTGCCGGCGCTGAGCAGCCGCGACGACGAGTGGTCGGTGAAGGTGCCCGCCGGGATGCGGGTGGTGCGCGCCCCGGTACCAGCCAGGAGCGACTCGCCGTTCGGGAGCTTCACCATCGAGGTCGAGCAGTCCGCGGGCAAGGTGGTGGTGCACAGCGTGCTGATCCTGAAGAAGGCGAGGATCACGCCGGGGAGTACGCGGCGTTCCGGGGTGGTGCGAGCAGGCGGACCGGGCGTTCGGGCAGCGGTTGGTACTAGGGAAGTAAAGAGGAGAGGGCGGCTGGGGCGACATCCCGGGGCCGTTGTCAGCCCGAGAGGTGCCGTGGACTCTGGGCGTCCCTGAGAGCGGACCCTCGAAATTCAGCCAAAACCTCCACCCCTCCTTGACACCCGGGCACAACGTCGGCCATAAAGCGCGCCCCGCATCCCCTTTGGCTATGTACCAACGGGCTCCCCGATAGTCGGGGCGCCGGCCCAAGGGAGCGAAGGCACTCGGAAAAGCTGGAGCCTGGTCATGCCGAAGATGAAGACCAACCGCGCCGCCGCCAAGCGGTTCAAGGTCACGGGTTCGGGGAAGGTCCGCCGTAGCAAGGGCGGCCTGAACCACGGCATGCAGGAGAAGAGCAAGAAGCGGCTGCGCCGCCTGCGGAAGAACGACCTCGTCGACTCTTCCTTCCAGAAGCGCATCAAGCTGATGCTCCCCTACGGCTGATCCGAGCAAGAGAGAGAGCCGACCATGCCGCGTATCAAGCGTGGGTTCAAAGCGCGCCGCCGTCGCAACCGCGTACTCAACCAGGTCGAGGGGCAGTTCGGAGGGCGCAAGAACCGTTTCCGTCAAGCGGTCGAGGTGCTCCGGCACGCCTGGGAGTACGGCTACATCAGCCGCAAGCTCAAGAAGCGTGACTTCCGCCGCCTGTGGATCGTGCGCATCAACGCCGCCGCGCGTCTCAACGGCACCAGCTACTCGCGCCTGATGAGCGGCCTGAAGAAGGTCGGCATCACTCTCGACCGCAAGGTGCTGTCCGAGATCGCCATCCACGATCCCGCGTCGTTCGGCGCGGTGAGCAAGCTCGCCACCGCGAAGTAGGCCCTCCGTGTCGGACCTCGTCGGAGGCGCCGTCCGATCCATCGAGGAAGGCCTGGCCGCGCTCGGGACGCGCTATCAGAGCGCGTTCGCGGCGGCGGCCAGCGAGCTGGAGCTGCGCGCCGAGCACGCCAAGGTGCTCGGCAAGAAGGGCGAGCTGACCGCTGTGCTGGCGCTGATGCGCAACGTCGGTGCCGCCGATCGGCCGGCGGCAGGCGCCAAGGTCAACGCCTTCAAGGACGAAGTCGAGAAGGCGTTCGCGGCGCGGCTGGCGGTCATCGCTCGGCAGGCGCGCGAGGCGGAGCTCGGCGCGCGGCCCTGGGACCTGACGCTGCCGGGACGCCTCGAGGCGAGGCGCGGTCACGCGCACCCAATCGCCCAGGTCCGCGACGAGCTGCTAGGCATCTTCAAGGACCTGGGGTTCGTGGTGGCCAGCGGCCCCGAGGTCGAGCTCGAGGAGAACAACTTCGCCAAGCTGGCCTTCCCGCCGGACCACCCGGCGACGGACATGCAGGACAGCTTCTGGGTGGGCCCCGGGGTGCTGCTGCGCACGCACACCAGCAACGTGCAGATCCGCGAGATGAGCGGGCGCACGCCCCCGCTCGCCGTGGTCAGCGCCGGCGCGGTGTACCGGCGCGACGACGACATGACGCACTCGCCGATGTTCCACCAGATCGAGGGGTTCCTCGTCGACGAGAACGTGGGGCTGGCCGATCTGAAGGGCGTGCTGACGGCGTTCGCCGAGCGGCTGTACGGGCCGGGGACGCCGGTGCGCTTCCGGCCGAGCTACTTCCCGTTCGTGGAGCCGGGCGCCGAGGTCGACGTGGGGTGCGCGTTCTGCAAGGCCCCCGATGGGACGCGGCGCGGGTGCCGGGTGTGCAAGCACACGGGGTGGCTCGAGGTGCTGGGGTGCGGGATGATCCATCCCGAGGTGTTCCGGCACACCGGGATCGACGCCGAGAAGTACTCGGGCTTCGCCTTCGGGATGGGGATCGATCGGGTCGCGATGCTGAAGTACGGAATTCCGAACATCAAGCTGATGTTCGAGAACGATCCGCGGTTCCTCGCACAGTTCTGATCTCGCGGACTCGGGGACTCCGTTGGCCGCGGGGCGTGCCGGGGATGGGTCCTGCGCGCGGCGGTCACGGGCCCCGCATGGGCTTCGCGTGGATGCGGAA
>JBBJMR010000341.1:0-9001 GCA_037720395.1 Polyangiaceae bacterium | reverse complement strand
CGGCTTGAGCTGGCGCAGCCACGCCTGGGCGTGGGGCGGCAGCGCGCGCGCGTCGACCAGGGCGCGCTCCGGGAACGGATGGTGGACGGGGCTGTCGGGGTGGATCTCGTGGCAGCGTTCGAGCAGCCCGTTGGCGTCGTCGAGGCGGTGCTGCGAGAACATCTTCGCCGCTGTGCCGGCGATCTGCGAGGAGACGAACTTGGGCAGCTCGGCGTCGTGTTTGTCGGCCATGCGGCGGAAGAGGCGATCGAGCACCTCGTTGGCCGCGACGGCATTGCCGATGGTGCAGAGGATGTCGACCTTGCGCAGCTCGAGGGCCATCACCGGCTCGAACTCCGAGAAGGTCGGGATGCCGGCCTCGATCTCCTCGAGCGCCTCGCGGTTGCGCTTCAGCGCGGCCAGCAGGTCGACCAGGTTCAGCCGGAAGACGACGGACTTGCCACCGTCGAGGTCCACCGCGCGGCGCAAAGCCTTCTCCGCCTTGTCGCTCTGCTCCAGCCGATGGTGCGCGACGCCGCGGAAGAGGAAGTACTGAGGCTTGTCCGGGGCCAGCTTGCAGAGGGCGCGCCACTGATCGAGCGCCAGGTCGTACTTGGCGGCGCGCACCAGCGCGTGGCCCAGCCCCTCGCGGGCGATCACCAGATCGGGCTCGGCGGCGACGAGGCGCTGGTAGGCGTCGAGCAGCGCCTCGTTGTTGCCCTCCTTGCCGAGCCGCTCGATGTCGCGCAGCTGGGCGGCGACCTCCGGGCCGTACTCGAGGTAGTCCTTGTCGGCGGCGTCGTAGCGGGCGCGCGCGGCGGTGTCCGAGAGGACCTCGTACGCCTCGCGGATCTTCTTGAAGTCCTCGGGGTGCGTGTCCGGCGGGAACTCGCGCACCAGGCCGAAGTAGGCCTTCTTGATGGCGCGCTCGTCGGCGGTGCGCTCGATGCGCAGGACGGCGTAGTGGTTCTGGGCCTTGTCGTCCCCCATCGGAGGGCCGCGAGGCTAGACCCGTCGCTCCTCGAGAGCCATGGGCAACCGCCGCCAGGCGCGGAACGTGCGGTCGGCGCCCGCGCCGCGTCCGACCACGGGTCAGCGCGGCGCTGCCTCGAAGGCATGCGACACGGCCTCGCGCAGGGAGTCGGCGTAAACGATCTCCAGCCGGCTGGTGGCCTCCACCGGCAGCTCGCGGGCCTGGAACAGGTTCTTGCGCGGCAGGATGACGAAGCGCATCTCGTGCAGCCAGGCGGCGACGACCTTCTCGTGCAGCCCGCCGACGGCGCGCACCGCGCCCTGCAGGGTGATCTCCCCGCTGGCCACCAGGCCGGCGCGCAGCGGTCGCCCGGAGAAGGCCGACAGCCCGGCCAGCGCCAGCGCCAGCCCCGCGGAGGGGCCGTCCTTCTGGTTCTCGGTGTCGACGTAGTGCACGTGCAGATCGCGCTCCACCACGGCGCGCTCGATGCCCAGCTCGGCGGCGCGCGCCTTGAGGCAGGAGTGCGCCACCTGGGTTGCCTCCTTGCCGACTCGGGCCACGTTGCCGGTGAGCACCAGCTCGCCCTTGCCGGGCACGGCCACGGCCTCGATGGTGGAGACGGTGCCGCCGCGCGCCGAGTAGCCGAGCGCGCCGATGACGCCGACCGTCGAGCGCGCGCCGGCGGAGGCGGCGGCGCGGGCCGCCTGCACCTTGGCGCCGAGCAGCGGATCGGCGCGGCGGCGCAAGGCGGCCTGCCAGTGCTCGAGGGCCTGCGCGGCGTCGCCGGCGGCGGCGAGCACATCGCCCAGCGCCTCCAGCGTGACCGCGTCCTCGGGCGCGGCCGCCAGGGCACGGCGCAGGTGCGCGGCGGCGTCGGCGTGTCGCCCTTCGAAGGCGTCGAGCTCGGCGAGGCGTGCCAGCGCCATCGGCGAGGGCGCGGCAGCGGAGGCGCTGGCGGCGCGGTCGAAGAAGCGCCGCGCCTGCGTGCGGTCGCCGACCACCAGCGCGATCTCCCCGGCCAGCAGCGGGAAGGCCGGCGTCGCGCGCGCCGCGGCGTCGGCGGTGGCCAGCGCGCGCTTGGCGGCAGCCGCGTCCCCGCGCCGCAGCGCCACCACCACCGCCCGCAGCGGCCCGTCGCCGCAGCCGCGCAGCTCGCCCTCGTCGAGCGCGGCACGCACGCGCCCGAGCAGCAGCTCGGCGCCACCGAGGAGCGGCGAGACCGCGGCGCCCTCGACCTCGCCCTGCTCGAGGCGCACCGCGGCCAGCGCCGCGCTCACCGTGCCGTCGGCGGGATCGAGGGCCAGCGCCCGCTCGAGGTGGCCGCGCGCCCGCGACAGCAGCCGGCCGCGCGCCGCCAGCACCGCGGCCTTCTTGCGCAGCTCGATGTCGTCGGGCGCCGCGGCCACCGCCTCCTCGAGGTGCATGAGCGCGTCGTCGGGGCGATCGAAGGCCAGCAGCACCTCGGCCAGCTCCTCGCGCACCTCGCGGTCCTTCGGGCGGCGGCGCAGCGCCTCGCGCAGGGCACGCTCCGCGGGCACCAGCCGCCCCTCCTTGCGGTAGCAGCGCCAGAGCAGGCGGCGGGCGTTGTCATGGTCGGGGTCCAGCGCCAGCGCCTTCTCCAGCTCGACGATGGCCGGCTCCACCTTGCCCTCGCCGAAGAGCGCTTCGGCCAGGTCGTAGCGCGCCCCCGGGTCCTCGGGCGAGAGCACCACCCGGCGCTTCAGCTCGTGCAGCAGCACGTCAGGACAGCTCGAGGGAGGTCGGTCAGCTCGCCGTCGAGGCGCGAGACGGCCGCCGCATCGCCGCGCCCGATCGCCTCGTCGAGATCGGCGATGGCCCGCCGCAACTTCCCCGCCTGCGCCGCCGGCACGCCCGCCAGCCGCGCGCGCCCGCGGCAAGCAAGGCGTTCGCGTCGTCGGCCGCGTGCGCCCTGCTCCCGACGTGGACGCGGACGCGGACGCGGACGCCGACGTGGACGCCGACGTGGACGTGGACGCGGACGCCGACGCGGCCACCCCGGCGCCTCCGCCACCGCCCGCCCGTGCCGGCGCCACCTCGCGATCGAGGCGCTGCTTGGCGCTGGCGCGATCGGCGGCGTTCATCCGGTTCGGGCTCTTCTCGATGCGCAGGGCCGCCAGCTTCCCGGTCGACATCACCTTGGTGCTCACGTCGAGGATCCCGTTGACGTCGTAGGTGAAGGTGATGCCCACCCGCTCGTGCCCGGCCGGCGCCGGCGGGATGCCGTCGACCGTGTACTGATCGAGGAACACGTTCTTGCGCGTCAGCGGCGACTCGCCCTGAAAGACGCGGACCGTCACCTGGCGCTGATTGTCGGCGGTGGTCGAGTACACCTCGGTCTTGGAGACGGGCACCGTCGAGTTGCGCGGGATGATCGGGGAGAACATGCCGTCCACGTGCTGCGAGCCGGCCCGGCTCATCACCTCCACCCCGAGGGTGAAGGGGCTGACGTCGGTGATCATGATCCCGCCGTGGCTGGAGATGGCCCCCGACTTCAGGCCAGCCTGCACCGCCGCGCCCAGGGCCACCGCCTCGTCGGCATGCACGCCCTGCATGGGCTCCTTGCCGAAGTATTCGGCCACCAGCTTGCGGACCAGCGGCACCCGCGTCGACCCGCCGACCAGCACCACGTCGGTGATGGCGCGCCGGTCGAGCTTGGCGTCGGCGAGGGCCGCGGTCACCGGCTCCAGCGTCGAGCGCAGCAGGGCCCCCACCAGGCGCTCGAAGTCGGCGCGCGACAGCTCGTGCTCCAGCGACAGCGGTTGCCCGTCCTTCTGCGCCAGGAAGGGCAGGAGCACCGTGGTCGACTCCGCGCTGGAGAGGGTGATCTTCGCCTCCTCGGCGGCGGCCTCCAGCCGGGCCAGGGCGCGCGCGTCGCCGGCGAGCGCGTCGCCGAGCGCGCGCTCGAAGGCCTCGCGCAGGTGGCGCGCCACCACGCGGTTCAGGTCGCCGCCGCCGAGGCGGTTGTTGCCGGCGGAGGCCTTGACGTCGAGCACGCCGGAGAACATCTCCAGCACCGAGACGTCGAAGGTGCCGCCCCCGAGGTCGTAGACCAGCACGTGCTGCTCGGCGTCGAGGCGGTCCAGGCCGTAGGCCAGCGCCGCCGCGGTGGGCTCGTTGACGATGCGCTCCACCACCAGCCCGGCCAGCTCGCCGGCGTCCTTGGTCGCCTGCCGCTGGGCGTCGGTGAAGTAGGCCGGCACGGTGATCACCGCCTCGCGCACCTCGTCGTCCAGGAACTTCTCGGCGTCCTCCTTCAGGGAGCGCAGGATGACCGCCGAGATCTCCGTCGGCGAGTAGCTGCGGTCGCCGAGGCGCACCTTCTCCGCCGTGCCCATGAGGCGCTTCACCTCGGCGACGGTGCGCTCCGGGGCCACCAGGAGCTGGTTCTTGGCGGCGGCCCCCACGAAGAGCTGGCCCTGCTTGTCGAGGCCGACCACGGAGGGCGTGGAGCGCTGGCCGGCCCGCCCGACGGCGATCTCCGGCCGCCCGCCCTCCAGGAAGGCGACCAGCGAGTTGGTGGTGCCGAGATCGATCCCGACGATGCGCGACATGTCGCCGCAATCTAGCAGCCGGCCAGGGCGACGATACATCTTGTCCGTTCGCGCGTTTACGAGCATCCTCGCCCGCTGCCACGCTTCCGACGTCAGAGGGTCGCCAGATCGTCGCAGGTCCCATGAGGCTCCGTTTCCTGCTCGTCGCCGTGCTTTGTCTCCTGTGGGGGAGCGGTTGCGCGCGCCGCAAGGCCGCCGGGCTCACCCTGGCCGGGTCGACCTCGGTGCAGCCGGTCGCCGAGAAGTGGGCGGAGGTCTTCCGCCAGGGCCACGGGGGGTTCGAGATCAGCGTCCAGGGTGGCGGCTCCACGGCGGGCGTGGTGGCCGCCGAGTCGGGCGCGGCCGAGCTCGGCATGTGCTCGCGCTCCCTCAAGAAGGAAGAGGAGAAGCGGGTGCAGGCGGTCACCGTCGCGCGCGACGCCATGGTCCTCATCGTCCACCCGAAGAGCACCATCGTCGGGCTCAGCCTGGATCAGGTGCGCGGCCTGTACAGCGGCGAGATGCGCAACTGGCGCGACGTCGGCGGCGCCGACCTGCGCGCCACCGTCATCACCCGCGAGGACGGCTCGGGCACGCGCGGCGCGTTCGAGGAGATGGTGATGGGCAAGACGCTCATCACCAACAGCGCCCTGGTCCAGGACTCGATGGGCGCGGTGCGCCAGATGGTCGCCGCCGACCAGGCGGCCATTGGCTACATCTCGCTGGGCATCGTCGACGCCTCCGTGAAGGCGCTGCGCATCGACGGCCAGGAGGCGAACGAGGAGAACATCGATCGCGGCTCCTACAAGCTCCTGCGCCCCTTCACCTTCGTGTCCAAGGGCGAGCCGACGGGCAACGCCAAGGTCTTCCTCGATTGGATCCTGGGCCCGGAGGGGCGTGAGCTCACTCGCAAGGAGGGGCTCTTGCCGCCGAGCTCGTGATCCGCATCCCGGACAAGGTGGTCGAGCGCGCCCTGCTGATGATGGCGCTCTCCAGCATGGCCGTGCTCTCGCTGATCACCGTCTTCATCTTTCGCGAGGGCGCGCCGCTGGTCTGGAAGGTGGGCCTCGGGGAGTTCTTCTCCACCACCTGGCGCCCGACCGCCGGGCACTTCGGCATCAGCCTGATGATCGTCGGCTCGGCGGTGGTCACCGTCGGGGCGCTGGTCATCGGCGTGCCCTTCGGCATCGCCTGCGCGGTGGTGCTCACCGAGCTCGCTCCGGCCAAGGTGCGCGCCGCGCTCAAGCCGGCCATCGAGATCCTCGCCGGTATCCCCTCCGTCGTTTACGGCTTCCTGGGCATCGTGGTGCTCATGCCCGCCATCCGGCAGGTCTTCGGCGGCCCCGGCGCCTCGGCGCTGGCCGGCTCGATCATCCTGGGGATCATGGTCCTGCCGACGATCATCGGCATCTCCATCGACGCTCTGCAGGCCGTGCCGCGATCCTACCGGGAAGGCTCTCTCGCGCTGGGGGCCACCGAGTGGCAGACCACCTGGCGCGTGGTGCTCCCGGCGGCGCGCTCGGGCATCGTGGCCGCGGTCATCCTGGGCATGGGGCGCGCCGTCGGCGAGACGATGGCGGTGATCATGGTCACCGGCAACTCGGTGCAGATGCCCGGCTCGCCGCTGGACCCGGTGCGCACGCTGACCGCGAACATCGCCCTGGAGATGGGCTACGCCGCCGGGGACCACCGCGCCGCGCTCTTCGCCACCGGCATCGTCCTCTTCTTGATCATCATGGCCCTCAACACGCTGGCCAACACCGCGCGCGGCACGAAGAAGACCACCGCCTCGCGCGCGGCCGCCGCTCCGGCCTCGCCCGGCGGTGGTGCGGCGGCGCTGGGGAGCGCACCGGTCCCCGACAAGGGCACCGCCGCGCCCGCCAACGCCGCCAGGAGAGAGGGATCGTGAGCCGCGCCGCGCCGCAGCCGGTTCGTCGCCGCCTCACTCCGCGCCAGGCGCAGCGGGTCGCCCAGGCGGTGCTCTGGGCGATGATGGCCCTGACCGTGGCCACCCTGGCGTTCATCGTCATCTACGTGCTGCGCAAGGGCCTGCCGTACGTCACCTGGACCTTCCTCTCCCAGCCGCCCACGGACAGCGGGCGCGAGGGCGGCGTGCTCCCCATCGCCGTGGGCACCCTGGCGGTGACCGCGCTCGGCGTGGCGCTGGCCACGCCGCTCGGGCTGGGGACGGCCATCTACCTCACCGAGTACACCGCGGAGGGCAGGATGACCCGGGTCATCCGCTTCGGCGCCGATTGCCTGGCCGGCGTGCCCTCGATCATCTTCGGCCTCTTCGGCTTCGTCTTCTTCGTCATCACCCTCGGGTTCGGCTGGTCGATCCTCGCCGGCGGTCTGACGCTGGCCTTCATGATCCTGCCGACCATCATCCGCACCTCGGAGGAGGCCATCCGCGCCGTGCCCCAGTCGCACCGCGAGGTGGCGCTCAGCCTGGGCGCCAGCAAGTGGGAGTCGATCTACAAGGTGGTGGTGCCCACCGGGCTGCCGGGCATCGTCACCGGCATCATCCTCGGCGTGGGTCGATCGATCAGCGAGACGGCGGCGGTCATCTTCACCGCCGGCTCCAGCCTCTCGCACGTGGTGCCGACCTCGGTCTTCGACGGCACCCGCACCCTCTCCGTGCACTTCTACCAGCTGGCGCGCGAGGGCATCTCCGCCGAGAAGGCCTACGCCACCGCCTCGGTCCTGGTCATCGCCATCCTGGCCATCAACGTCACCGCCTACGCGCTCATGGAGCGCTTCATGAAGCGCTTCCGATGAGCGACCCCTCGGCTACCCCGGTTCCCCCCGCCGCCGCCGCCAAGGTGGAGATCGACGGCCTCACCGTGTGCTTCGGCGGGAACTGCGTGGCCCGCGACGTGACCCTGGACATCCCCGAGCACTCGGTGCACGCCTGGATCGGGCCGGCCGGCAGCGGCAAGACCTCACTGCTGCGCACCATCAACCTGCTGAGCATCGAGGTCGACCGCGCCAAGATCACCGGCGACATCCGCCTCGACGGCAAGAGCGTGCTCGACGGCAAGCTCGAGCGCTCCGAAGTGCGCCGCAAGATCGGCATGGTCTTCGCGGCGCCCCAGCCGCTGCCGCGGTCCATCTACGAGAACCTGGTCTTCGGTCCCAAGCTGGCCGGCAAGCGCAACCGGGCCGAGCTCGATCAGCTGGTGGAGTCCAGCCTGAAGACCGCGCAGCTCTGGGACGAGGTGAAGGACCGCCTCGACAAGTCCGCGCTGGCCCTCTCGGGGGGGCAGCAGCAGCGGCTCTGCATCGCCCGCACCATCGCCCTCGATCCGGAGGTCATCCTCCTCGACGAGCCCTGCTCGGGCCTCGACCCCATCTCCACCCTCAAGATCGAGGAGATGATGCAGTCGCTCAAGGACCACTTCACCTGGGTCATCGTCACCAACAACACCAAGCAGGCCGCGCGCGTCGGCGACCGCACCGCCTTCTTCCTGCTCGGCGAGATGGTCGAGGAGGGCCCGACGGAGAAGCTCTTCACCAGCCCCAGCGACTCCCGCACCGGGGAGTACATCGAGGGGAGGTTCGGGTGAGCGCGGCGTCGACCGCCAGCGCCACCGCCACGCCGGTGCCCGGGGGCGACGAGGCGCGCCCCAAGATCTCCTCCACCGATCTCGATCTCTTCTACGGCGACTTCCACGCGCTGAAGAAGGTCAACGTGCGCGTGGTCGAGCGCCGCATCACCGCGCTCATTGGCCCCTCGGGCTGCGGCAAGTCGACCTTGCTGCGGACCATGAACCGCATGAACGACCTCATCCCCGGCTGCCGGGTGGAGGGCAAGGTCGAGCTCGATGGGGGCAGCATCTACGACCCGACATTCGAGATCGACGCCCTGCGCAAGCGGGTGGGGATGGTCTTCCAGCGGCCCAACCCTTTCCCGCTGTCCATCTTCGAGAACGTGGCCTACGGCCCTCGCATCCACGGCCTGCGCAACGAGGGCGAGCTGCAGGCCATCGTCGAGCGCAGCCTCTCCGCCGTCGGCCTGTGGCGCGAGCTCCAGGACCGCCTCGACGACAGCGCGCTCTCCCTCTCCGGCGAGCAGCAGCAGCGGATGTGCATTGCCCGCGTGGTCGCGGTAGAACCAGAGGTGCTCCTCATGGACGAGCCCTGCTCCGCACTCGACCCCATCGCCACGACTCGCGTCGAGGAGCTGATGCAGGAGCTGGTCAAGGACTACACCATCGTCATCGTCACCCACAACATGCAGCAGGCGGCGCGCGTCTCTCACGACACCGGCTTCATGCTCCTCGGCGAGCTGGTCGAGCTCGACACCACCGAGACCATCTTCACCAACCCCCAGGACAACCGGACCGAGGACTACGTGTCCGGCAAGTTCGGCTGATCGGCAGCGAGGCAGGCATGGCAGGAAGTCGACATACCAGCAGCGCCTACGAGGCCGAGCTGGCCACTCTGCGCGAGAAGCTGGTGCTCATGGGCGGCCTGGCCGAGGAGATCCTGACCAAGG
>JBBJMR010000340.1:0-9020 GCA_037720395.1 Polyangiaceae bacterium | reverse complement strand
CGGCGGCCCCCGCAAAGCGCGCCGCGCCCACGAAGCGCGAGGCGCGCGAGGCCGCTCCGGAGCACCACCGCCCGCGCGCGGGCGACGGCAAGGCACGCGGCAAGGACCACCCTGCGACGCCGGCCGCCGACGTGCCGAAGCTCGCCGCCAAGGCGAAGGACGGCGTCAAGGTGGCGCAGGCAGCCAGCGCCGAGGACAAGCCGGCCAAGGCGGAGAGCGACAAGCCGGCCGCCGCGCCGAAGACGGCGCAGACGGGCGAAGCGGTCACCGCCGGTGACGCCGCGAGCCCGAGCAGCAAGCACGCCGCCGCGGCAGTCGCCGCCACCCCCGGCGCGGGGGAGCCCGCGGACAAGGCACAGCAGGCTGACACGCCGAAGCCGGAGAAGGTGGCGGCCGGCGAGTCGTCCGACAAGGCCGCCGCGCCGGCGCCGCGCGCCGCCGACAAGAGCGACAAGAGCGACAAGAGCAGCGCGAGCGCTGACGATGACGACGACGACGAGCGCGAGGCCGCCGTGCGCGGGCCGCGTCCCTCGTCGACGTCGGCTGCGCGCGCCGCGCCCGCCAAGCCCTCCAAGAAGGTCGGCCCGCGTCGCAAGCCGAAGTCGAAGCGCGCCCAGAAGAACGGCTCCTGACGCCCGGACACCCGCGCGGGTCGGGTGCCCGCGACGGAAGCTCCGTCCGCGCCGTGCTCGCCCGGGGGAGGAGTGGGCTCGCCACGAGCCACCTCGCGTTGTATAGCCCGCGCGGGGCATCTCCAAACGCATGGCGCACATCGCACCCCCCGCTGCGGGCACCTCGCCTGGCGTGAACCGCGTCACCTCGGGACCGCCGTGGCGCGCCATCCTTCGCCTGGCGCTGCCGACCGTCGGCGCGATGCTCACCCAGAGCATCGTCAACGAGGTCGACATCGTCTTCTTCGCGCACCTGCCGTGCCCGGAGTCCTCCAACGCCCAGGCGGCGCTGCTCCCCTCGCTCATCGTCCTGTGGCTGTTCGGCGGGGCGCTGTCGGCCATCTCGGTGGGCACGCAGGCCTTCACCGGGCGCCGCTTCGCGGAGGAGCGCCTCCAGGACGCCGGGGCGGTGCTCGCCAACGCGCTGTGCTTCGCGCTGGTCGCCGGGGTGCTCTTCACCCTCATCGGTTACCTGACCACCCCGTTCATCCTCGGCGCCATCATCAAGGTGCCCGGTGCCTACCAGGCCGCGCGCGACTACCTCGACTGGCGCCTGCTCGGCGTCACCTCCATGGCCGCCACCTTCGCCCTCAAGGCGTTCTTCGACGGCATCGGCAAGACGCACGTCCACCTGGTGAGCGCGGTGGTGATGAACGCCATCAACATCGTGCTCTGCCTGCTGTTCATCTTCGGCAACGCCACCCTCGGCATCCCGAAGATGGGCATCGCCGGCGCCGGCTTCGCC
Organism: Polyangiaceae bacterium; assembly: GCA_037720395.1. Taxonomy (GTDB): domain Bacteria; phylum Myxococcota_A; class Polyangia; order Polyangiales; family Polyangiaceae; genus JBBJMR01. The sequence goes on along the minus strand of JBBJMR010000340.1, from coordinate 7,604 downwards.
GGCTTCGTCTCCACCTGGGTCGGCCTGGCGATCATGGTCGTCTACGCGCTCTTGCCCGCGTACCGGCGGCGCTTCGCTCCCTTCAGCCTCAAGAAGATCGAGGCCAAGCTGATGTGGAGCATCCTCAAGCTCTCCATCCCCAGCGCGGTGGCCACCATCGCGGTGATGACCGGCTTCGCGCTCTTCGCGGGCATCGCCGGCCAGCTCGATCAGCGCTTCCCCATCGGTGTGGTCAGCCCGGTGTGCCCCGGCGGGCGCGCCGAGCCGGTGAATGGCGCGGCGATCACGGTGGTGGTCGGCGTGCTCAAGCTGACCTTCACCGCCTGCCTGGCCTTCGGCACCTCCACCGCCACGCTGGTGGCGCAGTCACTGGGTGAGAAGGACGGCGACAAGGCGGCGCGTTTCGGCTGGGCCTCGGTCCGGCTCGGCCTGATCATCTTCGGCGTCGTCGGCCTCCTCGAGGCGGTGTTCGCGAAGCAGATCATCGCCTTCGTGGCCAGGAGCGAGCTCGTGCAGGAGACGGCGTACTGGCCGCTGGTGACCATGGGCCTGTGCACCCCGCTCATCGCCATGGGGATGATCCTCACCCAGGCCCTCTTCGGCGCGGGCAACAGCCGCTTCGTCATGGTCGTCGAGCTCATCCTCCACTTCACCTGCCTCGTGCCCCTGGCCTGGCTCCTGGGCGTCACCCTGCAGATGGGGCTGATGGGCCTGTGGATCGCGGCCGTGGTCTACGTGGTGCTGCTCGCCGCGGTGATGGGCTGGAAGTTCCGCTCCGGCGACTGGAAGAAGATCGACCTCTGACGCGCACCGGACGGCGTCCGGTGTTGCCTCCCCCGGCCGCGAGGGCGCAGGATCGCCGGTCAGATCCGGCGAGCACCGGTGGGGGTGCAGAGGCTCACCGGCCGCCGTCCGGCATGCAGCACGCCTCCTCGCCGAAGGGGATGCCGAGGCAGGGGGGAGCGTTCGCGTCGCGAGGCTCGGTGGATACGGCGTCGACACGATGCCAGCCGTCACCGCACGGCGCGGACGGGTTCGCCTCGACGGCTGCCTTGCCCGCGCAGCGGCCGCCGGCGCGCACGCAGGCCGGTCCCTGCGGTGATTGCGCTCCGTGCGGTGGGTCGAGGTCGGCGGTGGCGCCGCGCGCTGCGCTCGCCACCGCTGGAGCGGTCGATGGCGGTGGATGCGGCTCGGCGTCGGCGCCGCCACACCCCGGCACCGCCACCGCCACCGCCACCGCCCAGCGGCGCAGGGCGAGACGACCGGAGGGCAGCGCCATCGACCCACGCCATCCGCTCGCGAGCGGCGGCCACGCTGCCGAAGAGTCGATCTCGACCCTCTCTCCGTCGACCTGGCCGCGCCGCACTGCGGGCGAGCCTAGCGCCGGCGGTGCGCTGGATCACCCCCGGCGCCGCGCGCCTCCGGGCGCCTGGGGCTGCTAGCATCGCGGGCGTGCTTCGACCGATCCTCCGGGTGGCGGCGGTGGCCACGCTCGCGGTGGTCACGCTCGCGGGATGCGGCTCGTCCGACGAGGACGACAGCGCGGGCCGCGGCGCTGCCGGCAGCGGTGCCAGCGGGGCCGGCGCCACGGGCGCTGCGCCGGCCGCAGGCGCGGCGGCGCCGGCGGCCAGGGCTCGGGCGCGGGCGGGTCGGGCGGTGGCCCGGGCCGGGCCCGGCGTGCGCGCCGTGGCCTCCGCCGAACGGCCCCATCGTGGACGTCGACCCCTCGCAGGCCGCGGACCTGCCGAGCATCGTCGCCGGCGCCACGCCCGGCACCACCCTGCTGCTCGCACCCGGGACCTACGGCATCGCCGCCTCGCTGCAATTCCTGTCCGGTGGCGTCACCTTCCGCTCCAGCACCGACATCGCGGCCGACGTGATCATCGACGCCGGCTACGCGGTGAACGAGGCCATCGTCATCGCCGCCACCGAGGTGACCATCGCCCATGTCACGGTGACCCACGCCGTCGACCACCTCATCCACATCTATCCGCCGGGGCCGAACGTGAATGTCACCGCGCCCGTGCTCTACGGCCTGGCGCTGGTCGACGGCGGCGAGCAGTTCGTCAAGGTCAACCCCATCGGCGGCCAGGAGGGCTGGATCGACGACGGCCGCCTGGAGTGCTCGACGTTCCTCCTCACCGACGAGGGCCGCCCCCACGTGGAGAGCTGCTGTGGTGGCTGCTACACGGGAGGCATCGACGCCCACTCGACGTGGCACTGGACCGTGCGCGGCAACCGATTCGAGGGGATCTGGTGCCCGACCGGTCTGGCCGAGCACGCCATCCACTTCTGGAAGGGCGCCCGCGACACCCTGGTGGAGAACAACGTCATCATCGACTGCGCGCGCGGCATCGGCTTCGGGCTCGGCAGCGGCGCCGGCGAGCGCATCTACCCCGATGCGCCCTACGGCGGCGCCATGCTGGCGCACTACGACGGCATCATCCGCAACAACGTGATCTGGGGCGACGTGCCGTCCTTCGACACCGGCATCGAGCTCGACGAGACGCGCACCCCGCGCGCCTTGCACAACACCGTGGTGCATGGCGCCGGCGCCACCGGCTTCTTCAGCTCCATCGACGTACGCTTCGAGGGCAGCGAGGCCGAGCTGGTGAACAACCTGACCGCGCGCATCAGCCAGCGCGATGGCGCCACCGCGACGCTGGCCAGTAACCTCGAGGAGGCGGATCTGTCCTGGTTCGTCGACGCCGCCGGGCTCGACTTCCACCTCGGTGCCGCTGCGGCCGCAGCCATCGACCAGGGCGTCGTCGACGCAGACGCCGGGCAGGACATCGATGGCGAGCCGCACACGCTCGGCGGCGCGCCGGACGTGGGCGCCGACGAGCGTGCGCGGTAGACCGCGCCACCACCGCGGGCAGGTTCAGCTCAGCGGCTCGCAGTACACGCCGGCCACGATGCCTTCGTTGTTCCCCGCCTTGCACTCCGCGTATTGCCCCTGGTCGTTGGGAAGGGCGGTGACGTCCACCGCGTCGTTCTCGCTGGTCGGCGGCGCCGCCCACACGCACGAGACGATCTCGCACACCTCCGGCGCCAGCGGCTTGCTGGTCTCGGTGGCGCAGAGCAGCTCCGTCCCCAGGTAGAAGCCGACGCTCACCCCGGCGGCGATGTCGTCGGCGCCGCGGTTGCAGACCGGTGCCTGCAGCGTCACCGTCGAGCCGTTGCAGCTGAAGCCGGAGGCGCCGGCGGTGAAGTCGCCCGTCGCGCTGCCGTCAGCGTTGCCGGGCACGTTCTGGCGGAAGTTGTTGAGCTCCGGCTGGTCCCAGTTGTTCTTCCAGTTGCTGGTCTTGGGGACGGTGCCGTCCTCCTCGATGTGCGTCACCGCGTAGGCGTGCTGGTTCCAGATCGTCCGCGAGCGCACCCACTTGTCGTTGGCGTCGCGGTAGACGCGGATCCCGGAGACGCCATGCGGGTGGGCGGCGCGGCAGGTGTTGCCGCTGCCCGGCGAGGTGGGCTCCGGCGTGGCGCACTTCAGGCCCTGCTCCAGGCACTGCGCCTCGTCCATGGCCGCGCAGCACTCGGCGCCGGTGGTGCAGCGACAGAGGCCGGCGTCGCAGACACCGGAGACGCAGTCGCCGGCGCCCTCGCAGCGCAGCCCCGGGAACTGCGGGTCGACGCCCTCGGCGTTGAGGGTGGAGCAGGTGATGCCGTCGCCGGTGTCCGAGCAGGCGCGGTTCGAGGGGCTCACCAGGTCGGCGCGGAAGTTCCCGTCGGTGTCGGCGATGATCGGATTCTCGTACCAGGTGCACGAGGAGCGGTACTGGCTGAAGAGCACGTCGCCGCTCTGCCCGTCGTAGACGCGCACGAAGCACTCGTCGCCGTAGACCACCTCGCTGCGGCCATCGGCCTCGAAGTCGAAGATGCTCGAGCCGGTCACGTTCGATGACAGGTCCTGCGTCGATCGCGACCAGGCGATGCCGCCCATCGCCGGGCAGGCGCCGGGCACGAAGTCGCACGGGGCGGCGGCGCAGGTCCCGCCCGGGCGGGGGGACGGTCCGCAGTCGATGTCGTAGACGGTGTAGAACGCCTGCCCGGCGACGCCGACCTCGGCCAGCCCGTCGCCGTCGAAGTCGGAGATGGTCGGCGGCCCGCCGCCGCCCGGGCCGGGCACGGCCACCGGGCCCTGCACGATCTCCCCGCTCGCTGCGTAGACGATGACCGAGCTGGCGCGCACGACGACGAGCTCCGGCGCGTCGGCGATGGTGCCGTAGTCGCCGAAATCGGCGATGGCGACGTGCCCCGGTGCCGATGGGCTGGCCCCCGGGAAGTACGGCTCCAGTGCCCAGCCGGCACCCAGCCACTCCCAGATGTACTGTCCGTTGGTCATCTCGACGGCCGGGTCGGCATCGAGGTTGGCGAGCACCGGGAAGAGGCCGCTGCCCGCGGTCTGGTACTCGGCAGGCGGCAGCGACTTCAAGGTGCCGTCGGCGGCGAAGACCGCGCCCTCGCGCACCACCTCCGGCGAGCCGTCGTCGTCGAGGTCGGCGATGGACGGCCCGGCCCAGGAGCCGTCGATCATCCCGGCCACCAGAGGAGCCTTCCAGAGCAGCGACCAGGTGCCGTTCTTGCGCGCCAGCGCCCAGGTCGAGCCGTCCGCGCCGTAGGCCACGATGTCCGCCACGCCGTCGCCGTCGAGGTCGCCGGCGGCCAGCGACGCGGAGGAGACGGTCCAGTCGACGGCGCCGTCGCCGTCGAGATCGGTGCCGCCGATGTTCGCCTCCAGCGTGCAGTCGTCACCGCGCAGCACGCGGATGACGCCCAGGTCCTCGGTGTAGCCGCCAATCACCGTGGCGGTGAAGGAGGCGACGATGCTCGGCGGCGCGACCTGCGCCGGCTTGTTGAAGTTGACGACGATCGGTGTCCCCTGGACGTCGACGTGGCCGGGGAAGGCGTCACCTGCCGGCGCGACACTGAACTCGCACTTCACCGCCGGAGAGAGGATGCCGGGCGTGAAGGCGTTCACGCAGGTCGCGTCGTGCGCCGGGTCGCGCTCCTGCCAGGGCAGGCACCCCACCGCCGGATCGCAGTAGGTGTCGTTCTGGCACTCGTCGTCGTTCGCGCAGGGGAGCAGCGGCACGCAGACGCCGTGCGAGCAAACCTCCTCGGCCGCGCACGGCTCGGTGCACTCCACGGGGCCGGCCCCCGTCCCGCCGCTGCCGATGGGGTTCCCGCCGCCGGCGCCGCCGTTGCCGGTCGAGCCGCCGGAGGCGCCGTCGTCGGACGAGCTCGAGCACGAACATCCCTCCGCCGAGGCGGCGGCCGCCACGGCGAGAGCAAGGACTACCAGGCCAACGCGAGCCCGCATGGACGTCTCCGATCGAGGGAAGGGCACCCGTTGGGGTGGCAATCCACGTACCAGCGGCGTGGCCCGCGAAAGGCGCCGTGCAGTCCCGGCGTCGAGGGGCGCTGGCGATCCACTCTGTGGGGTTCAGCCGACAATCGCGCGCGTGCAGTAAGATCGGAAGGCATGGCCAGACCCTGGGCGCGACCGTGGGTGCGCCGCGCTGGCGCGCTGGCGATCGCCGTGGCCGTCGGCCCGTTCCTGCCGCTCTACGTGCGCCGTTCGATGATGCGCTCGTTCCGTTCCGAGGGAGGCGACTCCATCTCCTGGCGCTGGGACTTCTCCACGTTGCCCCGCTTCATCGGGGACATGCGCACCATGCGCCCCGAGGAGTCGAAGCATCTGTATCTCGCGTTCAACCTCGGCCTCTGCGCGCTGTGGATCGCGCTTCTGGCATTCGCGCTGGCGGCCGCCTGGAGCCGCCTCGCACGCGAACGACCGGCCTGAGCGCCTGGTCGCACGGGGCTCTTCCTTCCTTGCGTTCATGCGCATATGCATATATGTAGATGAACCGTGGCCGTCCTTCCCAGCAGCGCGCGCGCCGTGACCGCGCCGCCCGATCCCAGCAAGCGCTGGGAGCTCTACAAGCTGCTGGCCGACCCGGTGCGCGCCCGCCTCCTCGCCCTGGCCCACCGCGAAGAGGCCGCGGTCGGAGAGCTCGCCGAAGCGCTGGGGGAGGCGCAGCCGAAGATCTCGCGCCACGCCGCCGCGCTGCGTGAGCGCGGCCTCCTCGCCGCCCGGCGCAACGGCACCTGGACGCTGCTCCGTCTCCCGCCGGAGGCCATGGACGACGCAGTCGTCGCCGACGCCGTGCAGACGGCGCTCGCGGCCTGCGAGGCCGACGGCACCTTGCGTCGCTTCGAGCGCGTCCTCGCCGAGCGCGACGCGGCCACCCGCGAGTTCTTCGCCCGCGGCGGGCGCCAGCTGCGCCTCGGCCCGCCGCCGGAGCTCGGCGCCTACCTCGCGCCCTTCGCCGAGCTGCTGCCCGAGCGGCGACTGGCCATCGACGTCGGCTGCGGCGACGGGCCGCTGCTGGAGGTCCTGTCGCCGATCTTCGAGCGTGTCATCGCCGTCGACAGCGCCGAGGCGCAGCTCGGCCTGGCGCGCGCCCGCTGCCAGGCTCGAGGGTTCGGCAACGTCGAGCTGGTCCACGGCGAGGCCGACAGCCCCCGGCTGCTGCGAGCGCTGGAGAAGGCGGCGCCGCCCGGCGCGGACGTGGTGTTCGCCTCGCGCATGCTGCACCACGCGCGCGTGCCGGCGCGCGCGCTGCGCGCCTTGGTCGAGCTCTGCCGCAAGCCCACCAGGGGCGAGCGAGGCGGTGCGCTGGTCGTCCTGGACTACGAAGCGCACGACGACGCGCGCATGCGCGAGCAGGAGGCGGATCTCTGGCTCGGCTTCGACCCCGCCGAGCTGCGGCGTCTGGGCGTCGAGGCCGGCCTCGGCTCGCCGGGGCGCGCCGAGCCGCCGCTCGACCAGCCGGTGGTGCGCCGCCTGCCGGAGGCGTTCCGCGGCGAGGGACCAGACCAGCACCTGCGCTGGCAAACGATGGTGGGCCGGCGCGTGCGCTGAGGCCCGAGAGAATGGATCGAGCGCGCCGACCGGCTCGCTCCCAGCAACGACACGAGGAAGACCATGAGCGAGAAGAACAAGACGGGTGCCAAGTACAAGGTCGCGGACATCTCCCTCGCCGACTGGGGTCGCAAGGAGATCCGCATCGCCGAGAAGGAGATGCCCGGGCTGATGGCCCTGCGCGCCGAGTTCGGCAAGGACAAGCCCCTCCAGGGCGCGCGCGTCGCCGGCTGCCTGCACATGACCATCCAGACCGCCGTGCTCATCGAGACGCTCACCGAGCTCGGCGCCGAGGTCACCTGGACGAGCTGCAACATCTACTCGACTCAGGACCACGCCGCCGCGGCCATCGCCGCCACCGGCGTGCCGGTCTTCGCCTGGAAGGGCGAGACGCTCGAGGAGTACGACTGGTGCCTGGACCAGCAGATCCACGCCTTCGCCGGGGGCAAGGGCCCGAACCTCATCCTCGACGACGGCGGCGACCTGACCATCGTCGTCCACGACAAGCACGCCCACCTCTTCGGCGGCGACGACGCCATCCGCGGCCTCTCCGAGGAGACGACCACCGGCGTGCACCGCCTCTACGACATGCACAAGAGCGGCAAGCTCAAGGTGCCGGCCATCAACGTCAACGACTCGGTGACCAAGAGCAAGTTCGACAACCTCTACGGCTGCC
>JBBJMR010000339.1:0-9032 GCA_037720395.1 Polyangiaceae bacterium | reverse complement strand
AGTCGCTGTCGTGCGAGGAGCGCCACGACGCGTAGGGTGGATCGGGGTTCCTGCCTGGGCCGAGGTCTCCGGTGTCCACGGTGTCGCTGGTGACGAAGAAGCTCATGCTGGTGCCGCCGCCGCCAGGGCGGCGAGGAGCACGAGGCTCGAGGCGAACGGCGTCAGCTGGCGGATGTGCATCGGGACCTCCGGGGCGTGTCGCTCGACGCCACGCGCGCGAGCGGGTCGAGCCTAGCCTCCTGCGGCGACGGCTGGCCACGGTGCGTCAGCGGCATCATCAGTGGCAACGCAAAAGTCCGTTGTCGCGGCGCCCTCGATGCCATCGACGGGGTCACTTGGGCACGGACTGCACCGCCAGCGTGCCGGTGGCGTCGGGCTCGAGCCAGAAGACATGCGTCTCGTCGACGGCGACCCCGCGCGGATCGCTCGGCGTGGCGAGCTGGACGGGCGCGCTGCCGTCGAAGGGGATGCGCACCAGCGCGCCTCCCAGGAACGCATAGGCAGCGTCCTCGTCGGTCGCCGTCTCGACCCCGTCGACGCCCGCCAGCGATCGCGACGGTGCTTCCCCGTGCACGGGCACGCTGCGCAGGTCGTACCCGCTGCCCTCGTCGGGGCGGAAGTCGACGTAGTAGAGGGTGTCGCCCTGCAGCGCGAGGGTGAATGGGCAGCCCGCATCGTCCACGAGCGCCGTCCTCACGCCCACGCGGCGATCGACGTGCACTACCCCGTCCGGCCGGCAGGCGGTGGCCCACAGGTCGTCGCCGCGCACCACCATGTCCAGCGCGAAATAGCCACGCATCAGCACGCGCGAGCGCTGCGCGGCGAGGTCGAGCTCCACCAGCTCTGCCGAGTCGCCGTGCCCGGCGAAGCGCGCCAGCGCGAACGCCGCGCCGCTCGATACGAACCCCGGCGGCCCGCCGTTGCCCAGCGCCACCACCTCCGACTCCCCGCCGCCCACCGGCACGCTCTTGAAGAAGAGCTCGGTGCTGCCGTCGACCCAGTACAGGTTGCGGTGGTCGCGCTCCACGAAAGGGTTCGCCGACAGGGTGGCGGGCGCGAGCACCACCGGTTCGCCGCCGCCGCGCGCGCGCCGGGCGACGAACCCGCCGTCGCCGTCGAACCAGTAGAGAGCGTCCTCGTCGATGGCCAGCGACGCCGAGCCGCTCAGGCCGTGCAGCGGCGGCGACACCGAGGGCGGCTTCTCCGGGGGCCCCGCCTCGGCCGGCAGGGGCGCGGGCTCGATTTCTTCGGAGGAGCAGGCGCAGACCAGGATTGCGGCGGCCTGGTAGAGGGCGGCGCCTCGCATGGGCCGGAGACTACACGCTCCTCGCCGCTGCCCTGACCGCCCCGCCGTGGCTGGCCGCCACGGCCCATACTTTGGCCCCCGCGGGCAGTGCCCGGCGAGTGCCACCCCGTGCCGCAGTCCATGGGCAAGCTCGGGCTCGACTTCCTCGCCGGGACCTTCATCCCCTGGCACCCGGGGCCGATGACCGGCAACGACCTCAAGCTCTGCGATCCCGGCTTCAGCCACTGGGACTGGATCGTGGTGCAGCGCGCGCGCGAGCTGGGCCTGGGCTGCCCGGCCCCCGACGAGCTCGACCTGCGCTTCGCGGACGCCGGCGACCACGTGACGCCGGCCGAGCAGAAGGACTGGATCGAGAGCGACGCCAAGCTCCCGCCCGCCTACTGAGCTGCGCGCCACGGCGCGGGCCCCTCGCTCAGGCCGCGGGATGTGCCGCGGCGCGGAACTCGAGCGGCGTCTTGCCGGTCCAGCGCTTGAAGGCGCGGTGGAAGGTGCTCGGCTCGGAGAAGCCCAGCAGGAAGGCCACCGCGCCCACCGCCAGGTCGTCGCTGCGCAGGTAGCGACGCGCCAGCTCGCAGCGCACCTCGTCGATGACCTTCTGGTACGTGGTGCCTTCGTCGGCCAGGCGGCGGCGCAGGGTGCGGCCGCTCATGGCCAGCCGCGCCGCGGTGGCTTCCAGGCTGGGCACGCCGCGTCGCAGCTCGTCGGCGACGACGCGGCGCACTCCATGCTGCACGGTCACCGGCTCGCCGAACCGCTCCAGCATCTCGGTCGCGTGGCGCTCGAAGAAGGCGGCCAGACCGGGGTCGGCCTTGATCAGCGGCAGGTCGAGCATGGCGTCGGTGAGCACCAGCTCGGTGCGCGACGCCTGCCACTCGATGGGCGCGCGGAAGACGCGCTGGTGGGCGCTGGTGTCGTGCGGCGCCGGGTGGCGGAAGCGCACGGCCACCGGCACCAGGTCGCTGTCGGTCAGGAAGCGCCCGGCGGTCACCAGCCGGGCCATGGTCGATTCGCTCCCGCAGCGCTCACCCAGGCGGTGCGGGTCGGCGAGGTAAAGCTCCAGGGCGCTGGTGCCCGGCTCGTGGCGCACGCGCCACTCGCCGGCGTTGCTCCAGATGCGCGAGAAGCGCACCAGCTGCTCGAGCGCGTCCCCCAGCGTGGCGCGCGTCATGCACGCGAAGCCGATGGCGTCGTACTCGCGCGGCGTGCTGCGCTCCCCGGCGCGCACCGGGAAGCCGGGGTCGCCGACCGCGCGCATCACCTTCTCCCAGAGAGCCACCAGCTGCTCGTGCGGGACGCGCGCCTCCAGGCCTGCGCTGGCAGCGCCCTCCGGCAGGTCGAAGGGGAGCAGTCGCGAGTGCTCGACGCCCTCGGCCATGGCGGCCGCCAGGAGCTTCCAGGCCAGCGCGGCAGCGGTCGTCTTGGCGGCCACCGGCGGCATTCAACACCGAACCACCGCGCCCGGCCACCGTCACGCGGTCTCGCCGGCCGCCGCGCCTGCGCTAGGCGGCGCGCACCAGCTCGGCGTAGATGCCTCCCTGCGCCAGGAGATCCTGGTGCGTGCCGCGCTCGGCGATCTGGCCCTGGTCGAGGACGAGGTCGGCGTCGCGGATGGTGGAGAGGCACGCGGACCGCCCTGTGCGATGCCTCGGCGGGGGCGGGGTGGCCGGGGAGTCAGCCGCCGTGCTTGACGAGGAGCCCGGCCAGCCGCGGCACGGCGTCCTCGACGTTCTTCTTCGCCGAGCCGCGCAGCTTGTCGTAAGCGCCGCGCACCGCGCCGCTCTTGGCGTTCTTGGCCTTGCCGTCCGTGACGCTCAGCAGCGCGTCGGCGACGCGGCCCTTCTGGGCGACGAAGGCCTGGGTCGCATTGCCCCCGGTCTTGGCCTCCGCCCAGATCGGATCGAGCTGGTCGGCGAACTCCGGGAGAAGCTTCTGGACCACCTCGCGGACGAAGCCGGGCTTGATGCCCTTGACCACACCGTAACCGGCCTTCACAGCCAGCCCCCCGAAGCCGCCCTTCGACGCCACCTCCTCGTCGATCAAGGTGCAGCAGTCGGAGACGATGGCGCTGCTTTTCTGGGGATCGGTGAGGGCGTCGCGGAGGGCCATGGCGCGCCTAACTAGCACACAAACCGGGGCCCAGCGCATGGAATGGTCGATGCAATGGGCGCCTCCAGCAGGCGAACACGGAGGCACGACGTGCCCAGCGGCTGCCCGACGCCCGGACCGTAGAGGACGCATGGACGCCAAATGTGAGGTCTGCGGGGTGGTTGCGGAGATCGCCGACGAGTCCCTGGTCAGCGGCCGCGTGGAGTTCCAGTGCGTGGGGTGCAACACGCCGCACTGGGCGACGCGCGGCGCATCGGGGCGACTGCCGCGCAAGTCGGTGCCGGTGAAGCGCGCGCGGGCCTCGCGGCCTCCCGTGGACGATGCGCCCGTTCCGGACTCGACGCGGCTCGACGATCTGCGATCGCTCGCGCAGCGCTCCGCCGTGTCGGCGTCGTCCTTGCCGCCGCCGCGCTTCGGCGCGCCGCCCGCGCTGCTCGCGGTCGACCCTCCCCGTAGCGCCGTCGCCCCCGAGCCCGCCCCAGAAGACTTCGACGAGGTGGCGCCGCCCAGTGTGCGCGAGGCCATCCGCAGCAGCGCGCCTCCGCTCTCGGATCCCGACGCCGGGCCGCAGTCGGACGCGAGCGCGCAGAGCTTCGCGCGCGACGTGGATGGTTCGGGTGCCCCCTCCTCGCGGAGGTTCGGAGCGGCGCGCAGCGCGCGCGCGGGCGTCGCCGCGGTGGCCTGCGCTGCCATGCTCTTCGGGACCGGCTCCGCGCTCAGCGCGCGGCTCGGCCCCGATCGCGGCGTCGCCGTCACCGGTGCGGCCGCCAGCGTCTCGGCGGCCGCGCACGGCGCGACGTACGGCTCGTTCGACGTGGATGTCGTGACCAGTGCGGCACGCCCGGTGGCCGAGCGGGTCTCGGCCCAGGCCGCGCGCACCGCAGCGAGCACCGAGGATGGTTCGGCAGCGGTGATGGCAGCGGCCAGATCCGCGCGCACGGCTCCGGCGGGGGCCGGGGGCGCGGTGCGCGCTGCCGCGGCGCCACCCGCTGGGCAGGCGACCGCGGCAGCGCCCGCGATCGCGACACTGAACAGACAGGCCGCTCCGCCGAGGAAGCAGCGCGTCGCGCAGAGCGCCGACGCCGGTCCCAAGACGCTGGCCGAGGCCATGGCCCAGGCGACCCGCACCTCGAAGAAGTAGCGACTATTCACCCGCCGCGGGGGTCGGAGCCCGGCGACGCTGCTCCTCTGTCCCCCTGGTCGCGACGCGTTGCAGCGTCCAGGCGTTCTGCGATATAACGCATCGCAGCATGCAGATCTCGGAACAACTGAAGACCCGTTCACGCGTTCTTCCGCTGGTTGTTCTGCTCTTCGCGCCGGTGCTCGTCCTGGCGTTGCGGCCCGCTGCACCTGCGGAAGCACCGTCCGCAGCGGTCGACGCCGGCGACGTGGCGTGGATGATCACCGCCTCGAGCATGGTGCTCTTCATGACGCCCGGTCTGGCCTTCTTCTACGGAGGCATGGTCTCGGCGAAGAACGTCATCTCCACCATGCTCCAGTGCGTCATCGCGCTGGGGCTGGTGAGCATCGTCTGGGTGGCCTTCGGGTTCAGCCTGTCGTTCGGTGACAGCATCGGCGGCGTCATCGGCGACCCGCGCACGTACGCCTTCTTCTCGAACGTGAGCGCGTCGGCGCCGCACGCGTCGCTCTCGCCGACGGTGCCGCTGCTCCTGTTCGCACTCTTCCAGCTGAAGTTCGCGATCATCACCCCGGCGTTGATCAGCGGCGCCTTCGCCGAGCGCATCCGCTTCTCGAGCTACCTCGTCTTCATCACGCTCTTCAGCGTCCTCATCTACGCGCCGCTGGCGCACTGGACGTGGCACCCGCAGGGGTTCCTGCGGCAGTGGGGCGTCCTCGATTTCGCCGGCGGTACGGTGGTGCACCTCAGCGCCGGGCTCGCGGCGCTGGCCGGCGCCACCGTCCTCGGGCGGCGCAAGAGCCACCTCGCCGGGCAGCAGCACTTCCCGGCGCGCATCCCGTACGTCATCCTCGGCACCGGTATGCTGTGGTTCGGCTGGTTCGGCTTCAACGCCGGCTCGGCCCTCGCCGCCAACGCCACCGCGGTCACCGCCTTCGCCACCACCAACACCGCCTCGGCGGCGGCGATGATGGCCTGGGTCTTCCTGGAGTGGATGCGCGGGCAGAAGCCGTCCGCGGTCGGCGCCTGCATCGGCGCCGTGGTCGGCCTGGTGGCCATCACCCCCGCCGCGGGCTTCGTGTCCATCCCGGCCAGCCTGGTCATCGGGGTGGTGGCCAGCGCGGCCAGCAACGTGGCCGTGCACTGGCGCTCGCAGTCCAAGATCGACGACACCCTCGACGTGTTCCCCTGCCACGGCGTGGGCGGCATCGTGGGCATGGTGCTGACGGCCGTCTTCGCGCAGGACGGCGGCCTCATCGGTGGCTCGCCGCTGCTGCTCCTCAAGCACCTCGGCGCCCTGGGCATCGTCGGTGCCTTCACCTTCGGCGGCGCCTGGCTCCTCTATCGGGTCACCAACCTCATCACCCCGCTGCGCGTGGACGCGCAGCACGAGCAGCTCGGCCTCGATCTCTCCCAGCACGGCGAATCGCTGTCGATGGAAGACCTCGCCAACGCCGAGTGACCAGGCCGAGCCGCGAACGGCAACCGCGCCCGGCGGCGCCGCTCGCGCTCCGCGGGATCGGCGACGATGCCTCGGTGGGTGTCGACGGCGCTCCCAACCGGGTGCGGCGCGGGTAGCATCGACACGATGACCGTGCGCATCCCCGGGCCGGAGCCCGCCTCGACATGAGCGAGGCCGCGCCCCGGCACGAGGTGTGGGCACGCGTGGCGCGAGCCGCCATCGAGCTCGCCGTGCGTGGCGGCGCCTCCGCCGAGACGCTCACCGCCGGGCTGCCCTTCGACGCCGAGGGGCTGCACGCGCTGCGACGCGTGGCCTGGGAGGACTACTGCGTGATGGTCGAGCGGATGGAGGTCGAGGTCGGCGGCCCCGAGGCGCTCGATGACCTGCTGGCCACCGGCTACCACCAGGTCCTGCCCGAGATCCGCGCCGTGGCCGGTGCCCTGGTCAGCCCCAGGCTGCTGGTCTCCTTCATCACCGAGGTCATCGACCCGGTGGTCTTCGGCGCGGTGGAGTGTCTCTACGAGGATCTCGGCGTCGACCGCGTCCGTGCCACGTTGCGCCTGCGGCCGGGCGCGCGTCCGTGCGCGGTCTGGTTCCGGGGCAACGCCGCAGCGTTGCGCGGAATTCCGCGCCACCTGGGGCTGCCGGAGGCCGAGGTCGTCGCCGACACCGGCCCGTCGCACGGGATCTACGAGATTCGCCTGCCGGCGTCGGCGACGCTCGTCGCGTCTGCCGGGCGCGCAGCCCGGAGCATGCTCGAGCGCGTCTTCGGAATGGTCGGCGACGGTCATGGCACCATCGCGGCCAGCGTCGTCGATGCCGGCGCCGGCGCGCCGCGCGGCTTCCTGCCGCCCGATGCGCTCTGGCGACTCGACGCGGCCACCGGCGCCTGGGACCTGACGAGACGCCAGCGCGAGGTCCTGCAGTACCTGGCGCTCGGCGAGGCGAACAAGGAGATCGCCCACGCGCTGTCGTGCGCGGAGAACACGGTCGAGCTGCACGTCACCCAGATCCTGCGCAAGGCGGGCGCACCGTCGCGCGCCAAGCTCATCGCGCGCTTCTGGTCCGAGCTCTGAGGGGACGTTCTCCCTGCGGACGAACGTCGCGCGGCCCAGTCTTCGAGCTTGGGTCTTCCGACTCCAGGCTCGAGCGTCCGAAACCAGGAGGAAAAGCGCTTACGTCACGGCGTACGCGTGCCGTTGGCAGCGGCCATCGCCGCCGCTGCAGCAGGGCAGATCGCCGCATGATCCGCGCGGAGTGCGATTCGTCGAGCCGGCAACGTGTATGGCGGGGCGTCGCGCTGCTTCGGCCTGGGGATATCCCCACTTCCACTCGCTCCGCCGTCTCGGCAGACTCATCGGTCGTCGTGTACGGGGTGGCCACGATCGAGAGGAGCGGCGTCGCCTTGCACCAAGAGACACGGCAATCGGAGACGAGTCGGTCGGCCACCAGCGTGCACCCCGACTCCGCGGCGCAGCAGTCGTCGCCCGGCGCGGGTGCGGTCGACGTCTCGGCGCTGTCGCCGGACGAGAGCGGATACTGGCACCCGCGCAGCGAGGCGGAGATCCAGGCGCTGGTGCGCCACGCGCGCGCCCGCGGCCTGCAGGTGCGCGTGCGCGGCGCCGCGCACTCCGTGCCTGCGGCCATCCACACCGACGCCCGCCTGCGCGCCGGCGCCGGCCTGGCGCCGCGCGCCGACCAGGCGCTGGAGATGGTGCTCGATCTGCACGCCGCGGTGGTCTTCGACGACGCCCGCCGACGGGTGACGGTGCAGGCCGGCTGTCGCTTCGGCGCCGACCCGCACGATCGTACCGGGCGCGCGTCCCTGGCCGCCGGGCTCTGCGCGCAGCTCGAGGCGCGCGGCTGGGCGCTGCCCAACCTGGCCGGGGTCACCACATGACGGTGGCCGGGCTCCTGGCGACCGGCGCGGGCGGCGGGTCGGTCCGCCATGGGCTGCACGACGCCGTGGTCGCGCTGCGCCTCGTCGATGGCACCGGCGCGGTGCACGCCCTGTCGGCGGACGACGACCCGGCGCGCTTCCTCGCCGCCGGGGTGGCCATGGGCCTGCTCGGTGTCGTCTCCACCATGACCTTGCAGTGCGTGCCGCGCTTCGACGTCATCGGCTCCGAGTCGACGAGCACCGTGGCCCGCGCGTTCTTCGATCTCTGCGGCAGCGGCGCCGGCAGCCTGGAGGCCTTCCTGCGCGACACGGAGTACGCGCGCGTCCTGTGGTGGCCGCAGCGCGGGGTCGACAAGCTCGTCGTCTGGCAGGCGCGGCGGATGGTCGCCGCCGACTACGGGGACGAGACCGGCGCGGCGTGGGCCCTGCGCGCTCGCCCTTACCGCGCCTTCGACCCGGTCCTCGGCAGCACGCTGCCGCTGCAGGCCGTGGCCGGCGCGGCGCTGTCCCTGCTCGGCGGCTGGCGCAGCGCGCTCTCGCAGGTGGCCGGCCCGCTCCTCGGCGCCGCGCTCACGGCGCTGGCCGAGCGCATCGGCCTGCCTCGCCTGGAGTCGGCGCTCATCGACGGCTTCGTCCCCGAGGACCGCGGCGGGCCGAAACGCTTCTGGGACAGCTGGCACCGCGCCTTGCCGATGGACGACGAGATCGACGAGCGCCTGCTGCCCACGGCGTTCACCGAGATCTGGTTGCCGCTGGAGCACACCGGAGAGGCCATGCGCCGTCTCCGCGACCTCTACCGCGACGACCCGGCGGCGGCGGGGAGCTTCGTCACCGAGCTCTACGCCGCCGGGCCGAGCCCGTTCTGGATGAGCCCGGCGCACGGCGGCGCCATGCTGCGCATCAACCTCTTCTGGCTGGAGAAGAACCCCGGCGACCCGCGGGAGCAGTTCTTTCCGCGCATCTGGGCCCTGTTCGAGGACCTGTCGCCGCGGCTGCACTGGGCCAAGCTGGTTCCGCTCGACGCGCGCGCCGCCGGACGCACCCTGGCGCCTTCCTTCGCGCACTGGCAGGATTTTCTGCGCGTGCGCGCCGAGCTCGATCCCGATGGGCTCTTCCTCAC
>JBBJMR010000104.1:0-26143 GCA_037720395.1 Polyangiaceae bacterium | reverse complement strand
GCGACGCGGGATCGTTACCGCCACGCGGTCGAGGACCAGGCCAAGCGAGGCCGCAAGGACGAGGTGGCGGTGGCGCGCCTGGTGGTCGACCACGCCAAGCAGGCGGCGGCCAAGGCCGGCGGCGACCCTCGCGCCACGCACGTCGGCTTCTGGCTGGTCGACGATGGGCGTGCGCTGCTCGAGGCCGAGGTCGGCTATCGACCGAAGCTCCTGGGCAGGGTGCGCGGCCTGTTGCAGCGCCGTGGCGCCGCCTTCTACCTGGGGAGCATCGCTGCTGGCAGCGTGCTGGCCGCGCTCTTCTTCACCGCCAGGACCCTGGGCCGCGCCGCGCCGCTCTCCTGGCTGGTGCTGTTCCTGCTGGCGCTGCCGGTGGTCAGCGAGCTGGTGATCACGGCGGTCAACTGGCTGGTGACGGCGCTGATGCCGCCGCGGCTCCTGCCCAAGCTCTGCCTGGACGACGGCGTGCCGGCCGAGCTGCGCACGATGGTGGTGGTGCCGGCCTTCCTCTCCAGCGAGGAGGGGCTGCGCGAGCTGTCCGAGGAGCTGGAGGTGCGCTCGCTCTCCAACCCCGACGAGCACGTGCACTTCGCGCTGCTCACGGACTGGCCGGACGCCGACAGCGCCGTGCGGCCCGGCGAGGCCGAGCTCCTGGAGAAGGCGCGCCTGGCGATCGTCGAGCTGAACCGCCGCTTCGGCCGGCCCGACAACGATCGTTACTTCCTCTTCCACCGCCGCCGCGTGCACGACCCCGCGCAGGGCCGCTGGATGGGCTGGGAGCGCAAGCGTGGCAAGCTGGAGGAGCTCAATCGCCTCCTGCGCGGTGAGGCGGAGCGAACCACCTTCGAGCTGGTGACCGCGCTGCCGGAGCTGCTCGCCTCCGTGCGCTACGTGATCACGCTGGACGCCGACACCCAGCTGCCCCGCGACATCGCGCGGCGCCTGGTGGCCGCCATCGCCCACCCCTTGAACCGTGCCCAGCTCGACGAGAGCGGGCGCAGAGTGATCCGCGGCTACGGCGTGGTTCAGCCGCGCGTCGGCACCACCCTGGCCAGCGCCGGCGGCTCGCGCTTCTCGCGCCTGTCATCGGGGCACGCGGGCATCGACCCCTACACCACCGCTGTCTCCGACGTGTACCAGGACCTCACCGGCGAGGGCGCCTACATCGGCAAGGCCATCTACGACGTCGACGCCTTCCGCGCCGCGCTCTCCGGCCGCGTGCCCGACGACCGGCTGCTCAGCCACGACCTCTTCGAAGGCATCTACGCGCGCACGGCGCTGGCCAGCGACATCGAGCTCCTCGACGACCAGCCCTCCAGGTACGCGGCGCACGCCATGCGGCAGCACCGCTGGGTGCGCGGCGACTGGCAGCTGGCCTCCTGGCTGTTGCCGCGCGTGCCGACGGCCGCCGGCAAGGCGCGGAACGACGTCGGCGCCATGGGCTGGTGGAAGCTGTTCGACAACCTGCGCCGCAGCGTGCTGCCGCCGCTGTCGGTGGCCCTGTTGCTGTTCGGGTGGCTGGCGGTGCCGCAGACGGCCGCGGCGTGCACCGCGCTGGTGGCGCTGGTCCTGGCCACGCCGCTCTACGGCCGCCTGGCGTCGACGCTGGTCCGCCCGGCGCCGGCGTGGGCGTCGGGGGCGCTCTTCGGCGATCTGCGCAACAACGCGCTGCAGGTGCTGTTCAACGCCACGGTGCTCCTCGACCAGGCGGCGCTGCTGGTGGACGCCATCGCGCGCACCTTCCGTCGCCTGATCAGCGGCAAGGACCTGCTCGAGTGGGTCACCGCCAGCGACGCCGAGCGGACCCTGGCCGAGGCCAAGAACCCGCTGCGCCGCGCCTTCCTGTGCTCGGTGGGGGCGGTGGTCATCGCCGCGCTGGTGATCCTGCGTGCCCCGGCTTCGCTGCCGTGGGCGCTGCCGCTGCTGCTGCTCTGGGCGCTGGCGCCGGTGGTGGTGGCCTTCGCGAGCGCGCCGCTGCCGCCGCGCACGCGGGTCGTCGGCGAGGAGGACCGGGTGTTGCTGCGCCGCAGCGCGCGCGCCACCTGGCGCTTCTTCGAGACCTTCGTCACCGACGAGGACCACTGGCTCCCGCCGGACAACTACCAGGAGGACCCCAAGGGGGTCATCGCCCACCGCACCTCGCCGACGAACATCGGCCTGTACCTGCTGAGCACGGTGGCCGCGCGCGACTTCGGCTTCGTCACCATCGGCGACCTCTGCCAGCGCCTCGAGGACACCCTCGACACCATCGACGGGCTGGAGCGCTACGAGGGGCACATCCTCAACTGGTACGACACCAGCACGCTGGCGCCGCTGGAGCCGCGCTACGTGTCTACCGTCGACAACGGCAACTTCGTCGCCGACCTGTGGACCTTGCGCCAGGCGGCGCAGGAGATCGCCGCCGCGCCGGTGATCGGGGTGGCCGTCCTCGACGCGGCGCTCGACGCGGTGGCGCTGCACAGGGAGGCGCGCGCCGAGCCGGACCTCGGCACGCCGAGCGGTGACGACGGCGCGCAGGTGGCCGAGCTGATGACCGCGCTGGCGGCCGCGCGCGAGCACCCCCCTGCCGACGTCGGCGGCTGGTCGGCGTTGCTCTCCGACCTCGCGGCACGCGCCGAATCGCTGGCGGCGCCATGGCGGAGCGAGATCAAGGACGCCAGGGAGCCCGCCGGCGCGCTGGTGGCGTGGTGGGCCGAGGCCGCGGCCCTCGGCCTGGTGCGTGCCGCCGCGGAGCTCGCCGCCGTCGCCGGGGCGGCCGGGCCGGTGCCGGTGCTCGCGGCCTGCGACACCGACGAGGCGCGCGCTCTGTCTGCCCGGCTCTCTGCCATCGGCGACCGCGCGCTGCGTGTCGCCGATGGCATGCCGTTCTCGCTGGTCTACGACCGCGGGCGCGAGCTGTTCTCGATCGGATACAACGCCAGCAACGGCCGGCTCGACGCCAGCTACTACGATCTTCTCGCCTCCGAGGCGCGCCTGGCCAGCCTGCTGGCCATCGCCAAGGGCGAGGTGCCGCAACGCCACTGGTTCCGGCTCGGCCGGGCGCTGGCTCCGGCCGCGGGTGGGCGGGCGCTGCTCTCGTGGAGCGGCTCGATGTTCGAGTACCTGATGCCGGTGCTGCTGACGCGGCGCTACGAGCAGACGCTCCTCGACGAGACCTGCGACGGCGTGGTGGCGCGCCAGCGTGACTACGCCAAGGAGCGCGGCGTGCCGTGGGGCATCTCGGAGTCGGCGTTCAACACGCTCGATCTGGGCCTGACGTATCAGTACCGGGCCTTCGGCGTGCCGGGGCTGGGGTTGAAGCCGGGTCTCGCCGACGAGCTCGTCGTCGCCCCCTACGCGACCATGCTCGCCGCGCAGGTCGACGTGGGCGCCGCCACCCGCAACCTGCGGGCCCTCATCAAGGAGGGTGCGCTCGGCGGGTACGGCTTCTACGAATCCATCGACTACACGCCGGCGCACGTGCCGCCTGGCCGGCACGGGGTGGTGGTCAAGGCGTACATGGCGCACCACCAGGGGATGAGCTTGGTCGCGCTCGACAACGTGCTCCACGACGACCCGATGCAGCGGCGCTTCCACGCCGATCCGCGCATCAAGGCCAGCGAGCTCCTGCTGCAGGAGCGCATCCCCCTCGGGGTGCCAATCAACCCGCCGCGTGACGCCTGGCGCCGCGGCCAGCGCCGGGCCTTCGCACGACCACGCCGACGTCGATCGCGTCGGCGTCCCCTGGGTCGCGGAGCCGCGCGTGCATTTCGGCCAGCGGCGAGCTGTCGACGATGGTCACCTGCTGGCACCGCCTGCTCTCCTGGAAGAAGATCGACGTGGTGCGGTGGCGCGACGACGCCGCGCTCGATGGCGGGGCTGCTCTGTTACCTGCGCGACCTCGACAGCGGCGAGGTGGTCGGCCGGCCACCAGCCGACGCGCAAGCGCGCCGACGCCTACGAGGCCTCGTTCTCCGCGGACCACGTGTCCATCTTCCGGCGCGACGGAGACATCGAGACGGTGACCGCCATCGTGGTCTCGCCGGAGTACCCGGCGGAGGTGCGGCGCGTGGCCGTCCACAACCACGCCACCACCCCGCGGCGCATCGAGATCACCACCTACGCCGAGCCGGTGCTGACGGCGCGCGCCGCGGACGCGGCCCACCCGGCCTTCGGCAACCTCTTCGTCGAGACCGAGGCGCTCCTCGAGCACGGCGCGGTGCTGGCGCGCCGTCGGCCGCGCAGCGCCAGGGACGCCACCCCGTGGGTGCAGACCTCGGCCGTCATGCGGCGACTTCGGCGTCGTGAGATGGAGACGAGCCGCTTCGTGGGCGCGGTCGCGACCTGGCGGCGCCACGCGCGCTGCTCGAGCCCGGCCGCTTCGGGCACCGCCGGCACCGTCCTCGATCCGGCGCTGGTCCTGCGGCGCGCGGTGACCATCCCGGCGGTGGCGTGGAGATCGCCTTCTCCACCGTGCTCGCCGACAGCCGCGAGGTGGCGCTGGAGCTGTGCGCTGCTTTCCGCGACCCGCGCACCATCACGCGGACCTTCGAGCTCGCCTGGAGCGATGCGCGGGTGGAGCTCAAGCACCTGGGAATCTCGGCCGCCCAGTCGCAGCGCTTCCAGCGGCTGGCGTCGGCGCTCGTCTTCCCGCTGCCTGGGCTGCGGCCGCCTACGGAGGTGCTGGCCCGCAACACGCGCGGCCGGGAGAGCCTATGGCGGTACGGTATCTCCGGGGACCTGCCCATCCTGCTGCTGCGTCTCGACGACGGCGAGCCGGCGGAGCTGATGCGTGAGCTGCTGCTGGCCCACGAGTTCTGGCGCCTCAACCGCTTCACAGCCGACCTGGTGATCCTCAACGAGGAGCCCGGCGGGTACCTGCAGCCGGTCCAGGACCAGGTGGCCGGCGTCCTGCGCCAGGCCACCACGCAGGCCAAGCTCGACCAGCCCGGCGGCGTGTACCTGCGCCGCTCCGACCAGATGCCGGAGGAGGACCGCATCTTGTTGCAGTCCTCGGCACGCGCGGTGCTGCTCGCCTCGCAAGGATCGCTGGCGCGGCAGCTTCGCCGCGCCGCGCCGGCCGACGGCCCAGCGCCGGAGCGCCTGGCGGTGAAGGTGCACGCGGCGGCGACCACCGCGGTTGTCGCTCCCGGCAGCGCGGCGAAGGCGCCGCCTGGTCTGCAGCTCTGGAACGGGCGCGGCGGCTTCTCTGCCGATGGGCGCGAGTACGTCATCCGCGTGAGCCCCGGCGCCCCGACGCCTGCGCCCTGGCTCAACGTCATCGCCAACGACCGCTTCGGCTTCACCGTCTCCGAGCGTGGCTCCGGCTTCACCTGGGTGGAGAACAGCCAGACGCACCGCCTCACCCCGTGGTCCAACGACGCCGTGACCGACCCGGCGTTCGAGTGCGTGTACCTGCGCGACGACGAGAACGGCGCGGTGTGGTCGGCGACGCCGGCGCCGGCCGGGGCGCAGCTGGAGTTCGTGGTGCGGCACGGGCAGGGGTACAGCGTCTTCGAGCACGAGCACGACGGCCTGCGGCTGGAGCTCACCGTGTTCACCGCCGCCCGGGCGGCGGCCAAGGTCTCGCGCCTGCGGGTGCGCAACGCCGGCGGCCGCGCGCGGCGCCTCTCGGTCATCGGCTGCGTGGAGTGGGTGCTGGGCACGACGCAGGCGCGCAGCGCCGCGTCGGTGATCACCCAGCGCGACGAGACCACCGGCGCGCTCCTGGCCCGCAACCCGTTCTCGGTCTTCCCCCATCGCGTCGCCTTCTTTGCCGGCACGGTCCCGGCGGAGAGCCACACCTGCGACCGCCTGGAGCTCTTCGGGCGACAGGGCTCACGCGCCCTGCCGGCGGGGCTGCGCCTGGCGCGCCTCTCGGGTCGCAGCGGGGCCGGTCTGGATCCGTGCGCCGCGCTGCACGTCCAGCTGGCGCTGGCGGCCGGCGAGGAGCGCGAGGTGGCATTCGTGCTCGGGGAAGGTCAGGACGCCGAGGAGGCGCGCGCCCTGGTGCGGGAGCACGCCGAGGCATCGCGCGTGCAAGAGCACCTCGACGCCGCGGTGCGCGCCTGGGACGACCTGCTCGGTGTGGTGACCGTGAAGACGCCCGACCCGGGCCTCGATCTCCTCCAGAACCGCTGGCTCCTCTACCAGGCCGTGGGCTGCCGCATCTGGGCGCGGTCGGCGTTCTACCAGTCCGGCGGCGCCTACGGCTTCCGCGATCAGCTCCAGGACTCACTGGCCACGGTGCACGCCGCGCCGGCCCTGTGCCGCGAGCACATCCTGCGCTCCGCGGCGCGGCAGTTCGTGGAAGGGGACGTGCAGCACTGGTGGCATCCGGAGTCGGGGCAGGGGGTTCGCACGCGGTACGCCGACGACCTGCTCTGGCTGCCCTACGTGGTGGCGCTGTACATCGGGGCCACCGGCGACCAATCGGTGCTCGACGAGGCGGTGCCGTTCATCGAGTCGCGCCAGCTCGAGCCCGAGGAGCACGAGGTCTTCGGCGTGCCCAACGTCTCGACCACGAAGGAGAGCGTCTACGAGCACTGCGTGCGCGCCCTGGACAAGGGCGCCACCGCCGGCCCCCACGGCCTGCCGCTGATGGGCGGTGGCGACTGGAACGACGGCATGAACCGGGTGGGCGAAGGCGGACGCGGCGAGAGCGTGTGGATGGCCTGGTTCCTGGCGGCGACATGCAAGGCCTTCGCGCCCCTGGCGCGCGCGCGCGGCGATGCGCAGCGCGTCGCCTGGTGCGAGGCGCAGATCGAGCGCCTGCGCCGTGCCGTCGAGGAGCACGCCTGGGACGGCGCCTGGTATCGCCGCGCATACTTCGACGACGGCACGCCGATGGGCACCAAGGACGCCGCCGAGTGCCGCATCGACGCCATCGCCCAGTCGTGGGCGGTCATCTCCGGCATCGGCGACCCGGAGCGGGCGCGGCGGGCCATGCGCTCCACCGAGGAGCACCTGGTCCGGGACGCCGAGGAGATGGTGCTCCTCTTCACCCCACCGTTCGAGCACAGCGTACCCAACCCGGGCTACGTGCAGTCGTACCCCGCGGGCCTGCGGGAGAACGGCGGTCAGTACACGCACGGCGTGCTCTGGTCGGCGCTGGCGACGGCGATGCTCGGCGACGGGGACCGGGCGCACGCCATGCTGCGCATGCTCGGGCCGGTGTCGCACGGCGACACGCCGGAGGAGGTCGAGCGCTACGCCGTGGAGCCGTACGTGGTGGCGGCCGACGTCTACGCGGCCGAGGGGCTGATGGGGCGCGGCGGGTGGACCTGGTACACGGGCTCGGCCTCGTGGCTCTACCGGATCACGCTCGAGGCGCTGCTGGGTATCGTTCGCCGCGGTGACAAGCTGCGCATCGCGCCGGTCATCCCGCGCGCCTGGCCGGGCTTCGAGGTGCGCTACCGGCACGGCGCCAGCACCTGGCGCATCGTGGTCGAGAACACCGCGGGCGCCGCGCGCGAGCACGGCGCCGGTCATCGACGTGGACGGCAGGCGCATCGATGGCGACGTGCCGCTGCGCGACGACGGCAAGGAGCACCTGGTCCGCGTGGTGCTCGGCGCCGCGCGGGTCCCTGCCGCGCAGGCCTCGCCGGCGGCGCGCGGCTGAGGAGCGTCCGCGGACGGTGGACCCGGAGACCTACTCGGGGATGACGAAGTCCCGGACCACGGCCATGTGCTGCATGTTCGTGGCGCCGGAGTCGCCGAACATCACCGGCGCGATCTCCCCGAGCGGCGTGTAGACGCGGCTGTCGAGCACCAGCCCGTTGGCGAAGCTGCTGCCGCCGATGACCACCGGCACCTCGAGCGCGTCGAACGCCGGCGACGCGACCACCCAGTCGTACGGCTTGCTGCGGTTGGTGCTGGTGTTGTCGTTCCCGTTCTGATCGACGGGCCACGGCGAGGTGGTGACCACGCGCGCGCCCAGCGTGCCCACGCACGTCTCGCCCCGCGCGTCGGTGTTCAGGTCGCCGCCTATGACCAGGTGGTCGGTGGCGGGCACGTGCTGCTGCACGAGCGCCACCAGGGCCACGGCCTCGTCGTTGCGCAGCGACGAGTTGTCGGTGCCCAGGTGCACGCTCACCGCCCAGAGGTCGGTGGCGCCGGGGATGTCGATGCGCGCCCAGACGAAGCTGCGGTTGGCGATCTCCGGGTCGTCCCAGGTGCCCGCGTCCAGCAGCGGATAGCGGCTGACGACCGCGTTCGGCAGCGCGTTCTGCACGTTGACGGTCGACTCGCGGTAGTACGAAAAGCCGGCGCCGAAGGCCTCGTCGACCATGTCCTGCAGCTCGCCAGGCGAGTTGTCGCCGTAGCTCATCTCCTGCACCAGGGCCACGTCCGCGTCGACGCCCTGGAAGATGCGGATGCCCTCGCCCGGGTCGTACGACTGCTGATTGCCGGTGGTGGTGTTGGCGGCCATGACGCGCACGCGCAGGCCGGAGGCGCCGCCACCGCCGCCCTGGCCACCGCTGCCGCCGGCGCCACCCGCGCCGCCCGTCGAGCCACCCGCACCGCCGCTTCCGCCGGCGCCGCCACTGCCACCGGCGGCAGCGCCGCCTGCGCCGCCGGCCCCGCCGCCGTCACCGCCTGCGCCGCCGGTTCCGCCGCCGCCAGGGCCGGCGTTGCCGCTGCCGCTCGACGAGCTGGCGGAGGTGGGCAGCGGATTGCTGCCGAGGTCCGGCTCGTCGCTGCTGCAGGCGGTGGAGAAGAGCGCGATCGCCGAGCGCGGCCAGTGTCCAGGAAGTACCACGCGGAAGACGCACGCCCCAACCGGGTACCCCGGTGCGGGCGTGCGCGGCGCGTCCGCCCTGGCGAGACGGCCCTCAGGGCGCCTTGAGGAACGAGATCCCGGTCAGCACCACCTCCGGCTCGCCGTCCACGGGGTGGGGCACCACCGCGTCGAGGACGTCGGCGTAGCCCGCGATGCTGGCCCACTCGCTGCACACCACCTCCACGGCGTTGGTGGTCGCGCCCGCGCCGGGGCGCCAGGCGCTCAGGGAATCGGGCAGGCGCGGCACCTGCACCGAGCCGGCGTGCGACGGATCGATGATGGCGACGAAGCTGACCGTGCTCGAGCCAGCTCCCCAGCTCATGCGGACCTCGCAGCCGTCGACGGGCGGCGGCGCGGCGATGCTCCAGCTGGCCACGGGACGGGCCGGGTCCTCGATGTCCGGCAGCTCCGGCGAGATCCAGCCATAGTCCGCGGCGTCGACGAACGTGTCGCCGATGGGGGCGGCGTCCTCGACCTCGTACTGGAAGGAGCTGCCGCTGGAGCCGTTGCCCTGACCGGCGCTCAGGTTGTTGGCGTAGCGCGCGCCGACGATGGTCGGCAGCGTCAGCACCGACTGGCCAGGAACGGCGCTCGGCGTGCCGACCTTGGTGACGCGGGACGTCGTCGATCCCACCCGCACCTCGGCGCGGTGCGAGACCATCTTCGCGCCGGGCGGCACCCCGTCGAGCCCGAGCTGCACATCGTGCAGCGCAGTCTCCACGACGCCGACCTCGAAGTCGACCTGCCCCCCGGGCTTGGTGGCCACATCCGGGTAGAGCGCCCAGGCGAGGAAGTTGCCTGCCGCGTCGCGCGCAGAGAACAGCAGGTCCTGGGCCGGCTCCTCGCTGCAACCCGCGTTGGTGATCTGCACCGACAGCTCGTACCCCTGCAGCCAGTCGGAGTGGCAACCTCCCTCCACGCCCACCATCTCCGCAGCCTCCGGAGCGCCCCACAGGTAGTGCTTGTACGTGGTGGGCAAGGGCGCCTGCGCCTGCGGCGGCACTGCCTCCTCGACGGAGATGCGCACGCGGACCGCGCTGCCGGACGGGACGTCGTGCAACGACCTCGCGCGGCGCTCGCTGCCGGCCATCCAGAGCACCATGACCGAGCCGCCCTCGGGGATCTCCAGCGTCGCCGTGCCGGCGGCATCGGTGATCGCTTGCTGATGCACCTCGCCATCGGCGTCGTGCGTCAACACGTCGATGCCCGCCTTCGGCCCGTCGAGCGGGTCGACCACGATGACCTCGTGCTCGAGGCTCGCCGGCGCCCCCCCCTGGCCGCCGCCCGTCGCGGCGCCCACCGGGATCACCCCATCCGGCAGGTCCAGGTGGTCGATGCCGCCGCCGTCGTGACCACCCGCACCCGCGCCGCCGGTGCCGGTGCCGGTGCCGGTGCCGGTGCTGCGGTCGGGACGCTGCGAGACCTCGTCGGAGCCGCACCCGAGCGCCCCCATCGCGGCACACGCCGCCGCCAGCGCGCCCAGCCCACCGAACCAACCCGCCATGCTCGTCGCTCTCATCGTCGTCATCTCCCGTAGACCTGGATGTCCCGTTCCTGGAGGCGGCACGTTCCGCCTTCGGCAGGAGTCCAAGTCGGGGCGTCCTTGGCGGAGCGCTCACCTTTCTTCCACCCCCGCGCGCCGCGGGGCGCGCCGTCGCGCGGGCGACGCGGGCCCGGGTGCGGCCGCGTCGGCAACGATGCGGAGGGAACGCGGCAGCACGGACGCGTCGATCACGTGCACGAGGACGCCGGGCGTGGCGAGGGTCGTCAGGACGCGACCGCCGGCGCGCTGGCCACCGGCAATGTCGCGCCCCGGTGAACCGGCCGCGCCCGAGGCGCAAGCGCTCACCTTTGCATGGAGACGAGCGTTCTCGGCGCACCGGCGGCGTCGTGGCTGCCGCGCAGCACTGCGCGCGGCGAACACGCGTGCCGGCCCCTGTTCACCGCGACGGGAGGAGCCCTCCGCTGATGAAGTGCGGCCCCGGCGTGTCCTCGGGCCTGGCTACCCGCATCGTGCCGTCGATGCAGGGTCCATAGCCGGGGGTCTCCGGCGACGTGAAGTAGACGACCTCGCTGCCCGCGCCCGCCAGCGTTTCATCCGTGGGTCGGTAGTCTGCGAGGGCATCCGGAATGTCGGGCAGGCGCAGGGTCGTCAGGCCGCCAGGCGCCGTCGCGTGGTACGACGTTTGCGTCGAGCCGTCGTACCCGAAGTAGCGGAGCGAGACGCAGTCAGGGGTGGAGGTGCTCTGGTTTTCCCAGGTTGCAACCGGGTGCTGCGACGAGGCGACGTCGAGCGGCTTGACCAGCACCATGGGTTGTTCTGCGATGTCCAGCAGAGAGTTGTCCGGCGCGACATCCCCCTTCCAACGGCGCTCGATGGTGACCTGGGTGCCGGCGTTGTCGTTCGACACCGTGTCGCGCGTCTCGAAGACGGCACCATCGATTGGCAGCCACAGGTCGTCACCGTCGAGGCTCGGTCCGCCCGGATAGCCCAGGCCGTGGTCGAAGACCATCTGCGCATAGCCCATGGTCGTGCGCGCCCAGCTCGCGACGGTCGCCCCGCTCGGAATGGAGTCGATCGATTGTTGGGCCAACGCGTAGTCAGTACTCAAGGACGACACGTTGACGTTGCTGTTGGTGCCGGGGTTCACCGGCAAAGAGAGGGCGCCCCACCCGATCTCGAGCGGGTTATCGGTGCTCTGCACGACCAGGATGACGTCGATGGGGAGTCCGGTACAACCCGCGTTGGAGACGAAGAGGTCGGGGTTGCCCGTCGGCGTACTGGAGTCCTGCTTCGAGCAGGTAGACCAGAAGTAGAGGTACGGCATCTCCGCGAAGGTCCAAGCGTTGCTCAGATTGATGCTGTAGCCCGTCGGCTCCTGCACCATCGAGAATGAGGACTTCAACACACCGATGGCTGGCTCGAGCCGGATCGGCCCCTCTGGGGGCTCGTAGGCGGCGACCACGTACTGGGAGCCGTTGTCCGTGGTCCAGAATGCCGTCACCGACCCGTCGACGGGGACCTCCACGTTGGCTTGCCCGGTGTCGTCTGCCTGGTACGAGCCGATCACGGCGCCGGCGGCGTCGTTGACCACCAGCGCGGCCAGGGCGACTGGCTTCTGGTCGTCCCCGTAGACGCTCACCGCATGCTCGATCGGGGCCTCACCGCCCGACCCGCCGGCGCCCCCGCTGCCGCCCCCGCCCACCGAGGCACCACCGAAGCTCGACGCACCGCTGCCACCCGCCCCGCTCGGAAGTGGGCCTCCCGAAGCGGAGCCGGGATCTCGCGCTCCAAACTCGTCATCGCAGCCACCCAGGAACGCCGCGACCACCACGAGCAACCGAGCTTGGAACCGTGCCACGCCGACCTCCCGTCTCAGGGGTAGAGAAAGACCACCGAGCCGGGGGTCCACGCGAAGAGTCTACACGACGACGCGTACGTGCCGGTGCTCGAGCTGCCCGCACGAGCCGCGAAGTCGTGCGGGGCGCGGCGGGGACACCTTCTCGCTCCCGGGCCTGACGTCGGCGATCACGGTCGACGACGTGTACCACGGCGTTCTCGACCAGCAGGGGATGTCGCTCTTGCGGTGAGGTAGGCGATGCCGGCGCCCAGCAGCTAGAGCTGGTAGTCGCCTCGGTCGGGCTCCGACGGGGTGGCGGCCGCCAGGCGGTTTCGCGGCGCCGCCAACCTGGACGCCCCGTGGCGGCAGGAAACGGCGCCGTCGGGCGCGCACGTCCCTTGCTTGTTGGCCGGCGAGGCCAGGATGGACGTCAGGCTCGACTTCGACGGCGGAACGCTGCGTATCTCGGGTCCACCGGACGTGGAACGATTCGCTCCCCAGGCGGTCTGGGACCCGCGCACCGGATGCCATCGCGCTCCTGCGCATCACTACGCCAGCCTGCGCGACGGCCTGAGCGACGCCGGCTTCCCGGTGGACGACCGCGTGCAGGCGCGCATCGTCGCGGGGGCGCCATCGAGGTCACCGCCCCGGAGCTGCGCCCGTACCAGCAAGCCGCGCTCGACGCATGGTCCGCGCACGGGCGACGCGGCATCGTGGTGCTGCCCACCGGCGCGGGCAAGACACGCGTGGCCATCGCCGCCATGGCCGCTCTGCGCCAGAGCTGCCTCGTCCTCTGCCCGACGCGCGCTCCTCGAGCAATGGGAGCGGACGCTGCGCAGCTGGTACCGCGGACCCATCGGCATCGTCGGCGACGGCCAGCGGCGCGTGGAAGCGCTGACGGTGATGACTTTCGCCAGCGGCTACCAGCGCCTGGACGAGCTCGGCGCTCATTTCTCGCTGGTGGTGGTCGACGAGGTGCACCATTTCGCCACCGGGCGGCAGGCCGAGGCGCTGGAGATGTGCCCGGCTCCGCATCGACTCGGGCTGACCGCGAGCGCGGAGGTGCCGCACTCGGCGGCCGCGGAGCGCCTCGACGAGCTGGTGGGACCGGTCGTCTACGAGGTCGCGCTCTCCACGCTGCTCGGCACCCATCTGGCGCCGGTGGATCTGGTGCGCCATCGGGTCCGCCTTGGCCCCAACGAGCGCGAAGCCTACCGACGTGCCTACGAGCCCTTCGCAGAGCGGGTCGCCTCGCTGCGGCGCGCCTCGCCGGAGCTGGATTGGTCCGGTGTGCTGCGGACACTCGCCCGCTCCGCTGCGGGGCGGGACGCGCTCAGCGGCCTCGAGCGAGCGATGGCGCTGTCCGGATTTCCGCAGCAGAAGCGCGAGCTCGTCGGGCGCCTGCTCGAGCGCCACTGGACGGAGCGCACCCTGGTGTTCACCGCGCTGGCCCGTGACGCCTACGACCTGGCCCGGCGGCACCTCATCCCGGTGATCACCGCGGAGGTCGGTCGCGCCGAGCGCCACGAGATCCTCGACCGATTCCGGGATGGGACCTACCGAGCCATCGCGTCGGCGCGCGTGCTCAACGAGGGACTGGACGTGCCCGAGGCCTCGGTGGCCATCGTCGTCGGCTCACGCGCCGGACCGCGGGAGATGCTGCAGCGCATCGGGCGGGTGCTGCGGCCGGTGGCCGGCAAGCGAGCCATGGTCCACGAGCTCATCACGGCGGGCACGCTGGATGCCACGCGCGCGGCGAGGGGGCACAATGCCCTCCGCTGAGGACCTGGCGTTCGTTCTGCGCGACGAGGCCATCGTGCCGCGCTACCTGACGCTGCGCGACGACGTCTGGCTGCGGCTGCTCATCTCCGACGTGGACGCGTTCGTCGGGCGGCCAGTCGGTGCCCTCGAGGCAGCGCTGCCGGAGCGCGAGGCCCACATCGCGGCGCAGCACGGGATCGCGCCGCGCGTCGTGCGTGGGGCGCGCAAGGTACTGCTCGGCCTCCATCCGGTCGCCGTCGAGGCGGCGGTGCGACCGCGTCAGGCCCGCAGCGTGGCCTTCGCCCTGGCCGCTGCGCGTGGACCGCGCGAGCGCGATGCCGCGCTGGCGGCGGCGGCAGAGGAGCTGGCGGTGTCACCGGCCGAGGTCGAAGCCGGTCTCTTCGCCGACTTGCCCGCGATGCGTTGCCTTCGCCCGGCGCCGGTGGCGCTCGAGCCACGCGCGGTGGCCGAGCTCTACAATCTACGACTCGTGCAGCAGATCCTCGGCCGCGCCCAGCGCGTCCGGGTCGAGGTTCGCGAGCATGTCCGCAGCGTGGTGCGCTACGCCAAGCTGCTCCGACTCATCTGCACCTACCAGCTTGGCCCCCGGTCCACGGCCATCGAGCTATCCGGCCCGCTCTCCATCCTCCGACAGACCACGAAGTACGGTCGTGCGTTCGCGTCGTTCATCCCGTGCGTCCTCTCCACGCCCGGCTGGGGCATCGAGGCGCACGGCGAAGACAACGGCCGCCGCACGCGGTTCGTGGCCACCGCCGCCGACCCCATCGGCGGGCGTCACGCGCTACCACGCGACGCCGATAGCTCTGTCGAGCGCGCGCTCGTCCGCGATTTTCGCCGCCTCGGCTCGGGCTGGACGCTGGCGCGGGAAACGGCGGCCATTGCATTGCCCGGCGGTGGAGTCTTCTTCCCGGACTTCGCCGTCTCCCAGGGCAGCCGGCGCGCGCTGGTCGAGCTGATCGGGTTCTACACCCCCGAATATCTGCGCGCGAAGCTGCGTGCCTTGGAGGGCGTGCGCGGTGTCCCGGTGGTGGTGATCATCGACGACTCGCTGGCCTGCGCGGACGGCGACATCGCCGCCGCGCGAGTCGTCCGCTATCGCCGGCGCGTGGATGCCGCCGCGCTGCTGGCCGCTGTCGAGTCCGCGGTGCCGGGATGACGGTCGCTCCACCGCGAACGGTCGCCTGCCCTGGTCAGCAAAACGCACCAGCACGATCGAGGTGGCCGCCGCGCCTACTCGAGCAAGCTCGAGCGCCTCGACAAGCTCATCGGCGGCCTCGTTGCCGAGGAGGGTCGCAAGGTCGTGCTCTTCTCCGAGTGGACGGGAATGCTCGACCTCGTGGAGCCGCTGCTGGCGAGGCACGGCGTCCGCTTCGTCCGGCTCGACGGCTCGGTGCCGCAGAAGAAGCGGCAAGCGCTGGTGCACGAGTTCAGCACGACGCGCGCTGCGCGTTCTTCATCTCCACGAACGCCGGGTCGACGGGGCTCAACCTGCAGGCGGCGAACACCATCGTCAACGTCGTTCTCTGCCCTGGAAGCCTCCGGTGCTCGAGCAGCGCATCGCCCGCGCGCACTTACTACGGCCCAGATGCCGAGCGACGGGCATCGCTACGCGCCGTCGCTGTCGATGATCACCACCGTGGTGTCCCCGCCCGCCAGAACCACCCAACCCACCAGCGTTTGGCACTCACGGCCACCACCCCGCGCGGGCGAGCCACACCGAGACGATCGGGGGGCTGGTCATCACCAGGACCGCCACCGTCCCGCCGTCGAGCGCGAGCATCGCCTCGAGCATCCGCGCGCCGCGTGGGGTCCTCCTCGCGTTCGGGCTCGCGGTACACCGCGGAGCCGAGGCTCGAGCGCTCAGCCGGAAGCCTTCTGGAGACGCCACGGCGCCGCAGCTGCAGGCCCCCAGCGACCGCCCCACCGAGCGCCACCCCCACAATCCACGCAAGCGAGGGCCGGAGCGGCAACCCGACAGGCAGCGAGTGGATCTGCACGTAGATCAGGGTCCTGGGGCCAACGACCTCGCGCGTGCGCTTCAGGCAGTGCACGATTCGCGGCACGTCGTCGCCGCCGAAGCCGGTGTCGCCCTGGCGGAGCGCAGCGCCGACGACCGTGTCGGTCTCCGCGATGCGCGCCGGGGTCGGGTGGTAGCTCGGCCGGCCTCGGCAACGCGGGTTGGGCTCCGGCAGCGTTCCCTCGTGCTCGCCGAACACCGGCGTGACCGTGGCGTCCACTTCGAGGTGCACCCTGCTCAGCCGCCGTCCACGAAGTGGCGCAAGGCCGTGCTCGGCGGCCATCTGCTCCAGCTCGACGATGCCTTGGTCCGTCGAACCGATCGAGGCCGCGGTAGACGGTCTGCAGTCGACGCCCAGCTCTCGAACGAAGGCGCCGAACGGTACCAGGCCGCCCACGCCGGTCATCCGCGCCTCCGTACGGGTGACCTCGATCCGCCCGGCGTCCGACGACGGATCCGCTGGCCGGGACGCTGCAGAAGATGCCCCTGTCCCCTCTTGCCGCCCGACCAGTCTCGTCGCACCTTGCAGGTGCTTCGCGCGTGCTTCGCCGTTGTCTTCACAAACACTTCGACGCACGCGCGAAGCGCTTGGATCACGCGGGAACCGCGATTTCACCACGAGGCCGCGGAACCTGTCGCAGGCTCCGGGCGCGCGAAACCCATGCTGAGCGCGGTGTACCCACGTCGATTTCACTGGAGGATCCCGATGCACATTTCGCGAGCTCATGGCTGGTTGCTCTTCGCCGCGGTCGCGCTGGGTGCGGGGTGCGGTGAAGAGTTCACCGCGGGCAACGGCGGCTCGGGTGGCAGCGGTGTCGGGGGCGGGCAGGGCGCTGCCCCGGCGAGCGGCGGAGGCGGCGGCGTGGTCGGCGGCGAGGGCGGCGAGGGCGGCGAAGGCGGCGCGGGCGGAGGAGCGGTGGTCAGCGACTGCCAGGTCCCGGAGGACTGCCTGGACGAGCCGGGCACCAGCTGTGTCGAGGGCAAGTGCACCTGTCCCAGCAGCGCGCCGGCTTACTGCGTCCCCGAGGGTTGCATCGATCCGGACGCGTCGCTCTTCCATTGCGGCGGCTGTGACCATCCGTGCGAGGACGGACCGAACGGCGCCGTGGCCTGCAATGCCGGCGAATGCGGTTACGACTGCGAGCTGGGGTTCGCCGATTGCGACGCCGGCCTGGGCTGCGAGACGACCACCGTCGACAACCCGTCGAGCTGCGGCGGCTGCGGCATCTCCTGCCTCACCGAGTGCACCGGCGAGATCTGCAACGACCCGGTGGCGCTCGCCGGCGGAGACAACCACACCTGCGTGCTCCGCGGCGGCGGCGCGGTCTGGTGCTGGGGCGCCAACAACTGGGGGCAGATCGGCGCGCCGACGGGGACCAACCTGAACGCCTTCCCGGTGCCGGTCGTCCTGCCTCCAGGCAAGAAGGTCCTGCGCCTCGCTGCAGGCGGGCGCAGCACGTGTGCCGAGCTCGACGACGCTTCGGTGTTCTGCTGGGGTGGCACCGCCAACAACCTCCAGCAAGGTGGCATCGTCCCTGGCCTGAGCCAGGTGGACGAGCTCGCCGCCGGCGGCCAGCGGGGCTGCATGGTCAAGGGTGGGCTGGTGCAGTGCTGGGGCGTCGCGCAAAGCCCTGGCAACCCGCTCACCGCCGCCTCCAGCTCGAAGCGCGTCGGTGCCGGCGACGCACACACCTGCGCGGTGAAGCTCGATGGGTCGGCGATCTGCTGGGGCGAGAACGGCCACGGTCAGCTCGGCAACGGGAGCACGACGGACGACGTCAATCCGGTGGTCGTGAGCGGACTGGCCAACGCCGACGCCCTCGCGCTCGGCTACGAGCACAGCTGCGCCCTGGCCGCCGGGCAGGTCCGGTGCTGGGGGCGTGGGAGCTCCGGCCAGCTCGGCCTGGGGAACACGAGCGACCAGCTCCAGGCCATGCTCGTGACACTGCCGGCCAACGTCGAGGCCGTCTATCCCTCGCACACGCACTCCGGGGCGCGCATCGGCGACAAGCTCTACCTGTGGGGCAAGAACGACTTTCGGCAAACCGCGGACAGCGCAGTCAACCCTATCCTCACGCCCGGCGAGTATCCGCTCGATCAGATCGAGGGCGCGTCGCTCGGCGACCTTCACACCTGCGTGCTTCGCGCCGGCGGCGAGGTGCTCTGCTGGGGCAGCTACGGCTTCGGGGTGCTCGGCAACGGTCAGACCTCGGGCTCGACCGCGACCCCGACCCCGGTGGACTGGGACGGGCCCTGACGGGCCCTGACTCGCGCCGCGTCCTACGGCGCCACGAGCCCATCACCATCGTGACCGACCACGGTTGCCGATCGCATCGCCGGGGCGGCGCCTAGCAAGAAGGCCGAGACGGTCCGCCAGTTCTTCCGCGAGGTCGGCCCCGAGCGGATCGCCACCGCTCGAAGCGGTGTGCCCGCGCGCGCCGCGGGCGGAACGCTGGGCCCGACGGCGTCGCCGCCGAGGCGCGGCAGCTCGACTTCCTCCTCCCCCAGTAGCGCGCTCCCGCGCCCCGGCGCCCCGCCCCTGGCCTGCGCCGGCCCCTGGCCCGCACGCGACACCCCGCGTGCGGGTCGCTCTCGTATTGGGGTTTGCGAGAATCACGAAAAGCGAGCGGGGTTTGCGACGGCTGGATTCTGCCACCGTTTCTGCCATCCTGATGCCATGCGCCCTGCCGTGACCACCATCGACGCCGCCGGACGGGTCATCGTCCCCAAGCCACTGCGCGACGAGCTCGGCCTCACGCCAGGCCAGACGCTGGAGATCGGGAGCCGCGACGGAGAGCTGGTCATCACGCCGCTCCCCACCCAGGTGTCGCTGGTGCGGCGCGGCAAGCGGCTGGTGGCCAAGCCCCGCATCCCGCTTCCGAAGCTCACGCAGGCCGAGGTCCGCGCCGCGCTCGAGGGCGCGCGGCGATGAAGACGGCGGCGGACACCAGCGTCCTGGTGGCTGCGTTCGCATCGTGGCACGAGCAACACCAGACCGCCTCCGCCGCCCTGGAGCGCGTGGATGCCGTGGTCGCGCACGCCCTGCTCGAAACCTACTCGGTGCTGACGCGGCTGCCCGCACCACCCCGCATGCTGCCGGCGGTGGTCTCCAAGTTCCTCGACCTGACCTGCGGACGCCACGCGGCCTTCGCGCTCACGGCCACCGAGCAGCGCAAGCTCGTGGCCACCTGCGCCGCGCGCGGCCTGTCGGGCGGCGCGGTCTACGACGCAGTCATCGGCGCTACCTGCGTTCGCGCGGGGCTGAGGTTGTTGACACTGGATGGCCGCGCGCAGCCCACGTACGCCATGGTCGGCGCGGAGCACGAGCTGCTCACCTGAGAGCACGCCGCCTGCCGCGCCCGGTAGGACGTAGCTCGAGTAGGACGTAGCTCGAGGGACGGAGCAGCGCGTCTAGCTCGACGCGCGTCCGACATGTCGAGGTCGGGGTGGCCCCGAATCGCTGCTGGCCACACCGAGCCGGGTCTACGTGCCGCACTGGACGTGGCTGGATGTCTTCGATGCCACGACCGGGCAGCTGGTGGGCACCGTCGGGATGTGGTGATGGGGCAGGCGTCCAGGCCGCCTCGGGAGTGCGCGTCCGCGGAGCAGCCCGGCTGGGTCATCGACGACATGCCTCAACGGGCGGGTAGCGCGGCGGCGAAGATCTCGGTTTCCGTCCCCCAGAATACCTCGCTGCCCTCGATCGAGAATGCCAGCACGCCGGCCTCGTCGACGACGCGTTGCACCCTATCGGAGCGTGTCGATAGACGCGCCACGCCCCTGTTGTCCCTCCAGTACACGAAGCCCCCCGAGAGCAGCGGGGACCGAACGCCGTCGAGCCCCCTGGCCACGACCTTGCTGACGGCGCCTGCGGACAGCGGACGCCGAGAGATCGTTCCGTCGGCGAGGTGGGTCGTCCACGCGGCGCCACCCCCGATGGCCAGCCCGCCCTCCGGTACCGCGTGCCAGACGATGGTTCGCTTGCCTCCACGCTTGGGGACGCGCACGAGGTCGAGCGAAGGCCACGATTGCACGTAGAGGTCCGCGCCTTCGACCCCGACGACGACCGGCGGGTCGCGCTCCCCGGTGACCCACCACTGGCGATCGCCACGGTTGTCGTTCCCGAGCACGAAACCGCTGCCGCCATACGCTCCCCAGAAGATCGCCGACCCGTCGGAGACCAGGCCCTGCATGGTCACCTTCTCGTTGGCGAACACGGTGGTCGGGACGCTCTCACCCGATGAAAGACGCCGCACGCCGCGCAGCATGAGCCAGTACACGCCGGCGCCGTCGGCGGTGAGCGCGTGGACGTCGTGCTGTTCATCGACGAGCGACGCGTAGCCACCCGCGCGAGGCACACGTTTCACCTCACGGGAGCGCTCACTCCAGTACACGAACTTCGGCGTGGCCAGCAGCTCGACCGGCTTGGCTACCGCGCTGGCCACCACCCGCGTGCCGGCGGGCCGAGGGGCGACCGGGGCCGCGGCGTCGGATGCGGATGCGGATGCGGATGCGGATGCGGATGCGGATGCGGATGCGGATGCGCTGGGCGGCCCGCCCTCGGGTGGAGCAGCCGCGTCGCTCGTCGGCGGCTGGGGTGGGGCCGTACCGGAATCGACCGCGGACGACGCCGTCGCGCCATCGCCGTGCGCGCCCGCCGGAGGCTGGCAGCTACCGGCAAGCAGCACCACCAGCACCAGGAACGAGCCGACGCGTCCCGGTTTCATTTCAAGAAGGCCGCGTCCGTCGACGTGTGGAGCGGGATGAGGAAGCCCGGAGGTAACACTCTGAAGAAGAAGAAGCCAGTGATCCCATCATCGATGGGTGTGTAGGCCGCGAGCGCGGTGCCCTTGACCCTGTATCCGAGCGTGATGACGTCCGTGTCGGAGCTCGGGGCGGTGACGATGAGCCCGTTCCGCTTGGTGGCGTCGCCCTTGTCCGGGACGAATTCGATCGCTGGTGGCGCGCTGGCGCCGGACTGCAGCAGCGGCGCATCGAAGTCGAGGAGCGTGTCGAAGCTCATCGGCGGCTTCGTCGGCCGCACCCAGACGCATCGGATGGCGATCCGCGCTCCCTTCTGGAAGTTGCCATGGTTGTTCCTGAGTCGCAGGGCGCCGCGGGCGCCGGGTGACAAGAACCGATGCGCGGCTGGCGAGCTGCTCGTCGCCCTGTTGTTGGTCCGGTCGATGACCGTGCCATCCTCGTGGATCCAGTGCAGGTCCATCGCTCGGATGCCGATGACGATCTCGGTACCCTTCGGGAATGAGTTGCTGTCGAAGGCGCGAGGGGTGGACCCGGGTGGCAATGGCGGCAGCCCGGCGGCGGAGTGCCAGCGCTCGACGGTGTCGTTCCTGGCGGCGGCGTCGTGCACGACGGCACCCCAGGGGAGGCCATCGTTGCCTCTGGACCACCCCACGAGCACGGTCAGCATGGGGATCTTCTTCATGACATCGCCGAAGGCGCGCATGCTCGCGGCGCCCTCCCGGTCGCCCGTGTAGTTCCCGCTGTAGCCGAGCACACCGTGCAAGGGCTGCCGCTTCTGGAGCGCAGGCAGCCACTTGTCGGCCGTGAAGTCGCCGCAGTTCCCACAGGTCGGGACGAGCAGGTACTTGAGGCGACCGGATGCCGGCTCGTTGATGTGGTCCTCGAACGCACCGGCCACGTCGATGGCGTCGACCTCGTTGCCCCATACCTCGCCGATCGCTCCGTGGCCGCTGATGGCCAGCAGGTCGCAGACATCCGTCGCGTCCGCTCCGGCCGTCAGTGTCGACGCGCTCCCGGAGGCGGGCGGGGGTTCGTTCGCGGCGCGTGCGCGGTTGACCCCCGGATTGACGATCCAGCGTTCCAGGAAGCGACGATGTGCTCCCTTGGGCCTGGCGATGAGGCCCTTCTCGCGGGGGTTGTCCGGGTTGGGGACCCACCGGATGTCGAGCTTCGGCGTCTGGTTGGAGACGTCGACCTTTCCTTCGTTCAGATCGTCGGCGAGGTCCAGGAACAGGTTGATCCAACCCAGGCTTGCGGAGCTGAACGTACGGTCGAAGGCGATCGCGTCACGCGCGTCGAGATACTCGAGCCACGCGTAGCGAAGATGTCGCGCGATCACGAGCGGCATGGCCCGGGTTCCTGCGTCACGAGCGTGAGCCCTTGAGGTTGGCGTCGCCGGGGCCCGGTGCGACATCGTCGATCCAGGGCCGCGTCTGCCACGGCGCACGGTCGGCGTGCGCCTCGTCGAGGCGGGCCCGTGTACTGCCATCGAGCGCTCCGCTGATGGGGAGGCGGAAATCGGCCTGGAATGCGCGCAGCGCGCGCGAGAGATCGGCGGCACTCCCGGGGGAGAGCTCGGGCTCGGGCTGGAGCACGTACCCGAGGTTGGCCAGGCGTTGCCAGTCACCATCGTCGCTGGAGACCGGCGGCGGGTCGAGGAACACGCGGCGCGTCTGGACGAACCCCTCTCGCTGGTACGTCGTGTCGGCGAGCTCGCCCTTGGATACCTCGACCACCACGGCACCCGCGGGGTCGGTGACCAGGCTCTCGCGGGCGCCCCGGGAGTACGCGACGTCGACCAGGACCCCGGCCACCGGGCCGAGGTAGGGGTCGTCGAACACGATCTCCACCAGGCGCTGGTTGCGCAGTCCTTCGCAGGGTGAGCGAACGGAGAAGCGGTCGTAGAATCGGCAGGCGAACGTGTCTCGTGTCTGCTTGTACTCGCGGCGAGATGCCCCGGGCGCGCGGCGACGTTCGTGGTCGACGAAGAAGCGCGCCCGGCAGCCCGACACATCCTCGCGAAACCGCGGACAGGGCCACTCCTCGGGCCCACGGTGCGTCCCCGCTCGGAAGAGGAAGGTGATGACGCGCCGATTCGGAGTGTTGTTGGCGTCGCGCTCCGCCTTGTCGAGCGCCGCGGCCTCGTCGAGGCCGAGCAGCAGCGCCGGATTGAGCTCGCTGCAACCCTGGAAGTCGGCCTTGCCGTCGGCGTCCGTGCCGCTTCCCATGAACGAGCTCTTCTCGACACGCAGCGGGCCGCCTACGTCATCGACGCACACGGCATCCATGTATGCGGCGAACAGCGCAGCGCGAGTCTGCGGGCCAATGACCCCGTCCACGGCCAGTCCGTTGGCAGCCTGGAACTCGGTGGCTGCGCCCGCTCCTTCGTGTCCGAGCGTGGAGAGCATCCTGCGCAGCGCGGGTTGACCCCAGACATCGGCGGCGAACGGCCGAGAGAACAGCTCCTCCCATCGGTCGACGTCGCGCGTCAGCAATCCGTGGATGGCTGCCGCCCGGCGGCCCGAAAGCTGCTTGTTGTAGTCGTCCTGGCCCACCGGGTCCGCATGCCCGAACACCGAGAGCGTGGGCGGCACGTCGCCGCGTGCGTGGCGCTGGAGCAGCCTCGCGAGCAAAGGCGTTTCGCTGGCGACCTCTGGCTTCACGAAGGAGGAATCGAACTCGAAGCGCACATCGCCGATCGCCCAGCAGGCGACGGGCGTCAGAGCGTCGCGAAACGCGTTCGTCTCCGCCGACGTGGTGGGTGCGACGAGCAGCGGCAATCTCCTCCGCGTCGGATGGTCGAAGGCAAACCCCCCCTCGGTCTCCGCCTCGTGTCGTCCTTCCGCCATGTCAGCAACCGTGGAGTGCGACGAGCGTTTGCAGTGTGTCGGCGTCGAGCTCGCCCGAGACCACCAGGCCGACGTCGCACTGCAGCTCCTCGATGGCTGACCGGAAATCGGGGTCGGCGGGGTCGCCACTGTCGCCGGCTTCGTACCCCAGCGCGTTGAGTCGCGCCTGTGCGCCGGACGGCGCACCCACGGGGTCCAGGTGCCCGACGAGCACAGGCAAGATGTCCTCGCCGGTCCGGAGCTGCCCCCTCTCGGCGGTCGGGGAAATGGCTATGCCGATGATGCCCTCCGCGTCGGTCCGAGGGGCATCCGCCGGCCCGGCGACGTCGAGGTGGCAATCCAGGTCGGTCACGGGGCGGAAGCGATGGTCGAGCGCCTTCATGCGAACCAGAAGCGGCTGTCCACGAAGGCGAAACACGTGCACCTGGCCCGTCGGGCGGGAGGCGAGCTTCTGGGCGAGGTCGGGAATGTGCACGACATCGCCGGGCAGGAGCACGTGCGGGCTACCGCGGAGCGTCCGCAGCTCGAGGTTCTTCGGATGGTCCCAGATGGGAAGCAGCGTACGAAAGCCGTGGCGCGCCGCGATGCGCGCGATGTGGTCGCCTTGCTGGATCGCGTAGTCGGAGGGCATGAGGACGGATCGACGGGTCGGTGCGACCCGGCGCATGGACGGGAACGCGGTGCTCGTGCCGACTCGGGAACGGTCACGACTCTAACATCCCCGAACGAGCGGACCTCAGCCTCGCTCCAGATTTGCATGGACGCGGTCGCTCCCGGGGGTCGGCGACCCCAAGCACGAGTGCACGAAGGTGGTCCCAGCACGCGCGACCCGAGGCGCCGGTCTCGAGCCGCAGCGCGCCAGCGCCCGTGCTCGCGAACGGCCTCTACGCGGTAGACGTCGGCAACAGGCAGGCCGCGCGCGCTGACGCTACCGCGAGGCGTGCGCGTCCTGTGGCGACCGGCGGCGTGGGCGGGCCCAAGGGGAATCGGAGCTCCCCGCGCCGGCTCGCACACAGCGCCTGTTGCGGCGGCTCAGGGCGGCTGGATGAAGCCGGCCGCGATCTGGCTACCCGTCTTCGTGACGTCGACGCTGCTCGCCAATGAATCCGCGTAGCCGTCGACCCCCTCGATCGCTGCCTGCGCAACCGACACGCGCGTCCAGCTCGCACCTGGGCGGAAGTCGGCCAGCGCATCCGGCACGTCGCCGAGTACGAGCGTCGTCGCGTCCGGCGGCACCTGCGCCCTCCACACGTGGGTCGCTTCACCTTCCGTCCAGCGAAACTCGACGGAGAGCGCATCGGCGTCCGCGATCGGCGTCGCCTGCCAGGCGAGCGAAGGATGCGTCGGGTCGGCGACGTCGGGTGCGGAGACCGTGGTACGCGGCAGCGTGGACGCGTCGTATGCCATCGCCGGCTGCCAATTGGTGATGGGCTCCGTACGTATCGTGTTGGAGCCCTCTGCGCTGTTCACCGACCAGGTGAGGAGGCTCGTCGCCATGTGCGTGAGCTGGGCTCCGGAGGGCAAGGTAGCGGCCACGGTGGGCACATTGTTGCTCGGTGCGGTCACCCCGTGGGTCATGCCGAACTCGGCGTCTCCGAAGTGTGCCGTGGCCATGATCGCGCCATAGGCTGCGTCTACCGGTGCGTCGACGAGCTTGAGCTGCGCTTGCACCAGATCGGTCCGGTCGACTGCGACGTCGCGGATGATCGTGCCTCCGGGATCCACGCCGATGTCGTCGAAGGCCGCCCAGCCCAGCGGGACATCGGACGAGTTGCTGGCGACGAACAGGAAATCGGGATCGGTCTCGTGGGTGCAACCGTTGTTGTCGAGCTCGATGGTTCCGAGCGCAGACGTCTGGAACGTGCCGCAGGAGCTGTGAAGGTGAACCTCCTCGGTGAACGCAGGGTTGTAGGTCACGGTGACTTGGTACTCGGTGGTCAGCCGCGTCTCCGGCGTCTCGATCCGAAACCGGATGGGTGCCCCCAGCGGCGGCTGGTGGACGGAGGAGACGTTGCGTTCCCCGTCAGGTCTCTGCCAGAAGCTCGCCAACGCGCCAGCCTCCGGGACCTCGACGACGACCTTGCCATCCGGCCCCGTCTCGGTCGTTGCGACCACCTTCCCATCGCCGTCGTGCACGACGATCGGGACGCCGTCGACGCCGCTGCCGGTCTGGTCGACGACCTCTACCTCGTGATTCAGCTCGGAGGGACGGCCCCCGGTGGACGCGGAGGACGCGCCACTGCCGCCGCTGCCCGGCCCGCCGGAAGACCCGCCTGCACCGCTTGCCGTCGCCGAGAGCGGCGGGTCGTCGTCGGGCCTCGTGGTGAACTCGTCGCCGCAAGCCACCGCCAGCACGCTGATCAGCACCATCGCGCTACTTCGTCGCATCGTAAGCCTCCCCTCGTCGCATCGACACATGGTAGCCGGCGGCACCGACCAGGCTCCTGGAAGTCTACAGCCCATCGGGCGCCCAGCGCGCCTGAGCAGGCGCCAACCCGATCGCAATTCATCGCGCTCCGGCGGCTGGGGACGAACCGGCTGCAGCCGAGCAGCCGGAGCCGGACCATCAGAGAGGGCTGGTCGCGGTAGGGACGCCCCTCATCGGGGCGCCCCCCGCACAGAACCCGGCGAG
>JBBJMR010000338.1:0-9052 GCA_037720395.1 Polyangiaceae bacterium | reverse complement strand
GACGGGGTCTCCTGGCGGAGCCTCGGGCAGGACGGGGTCTCCTGGCGGAGCCCCTTGGCGTCCCCGCGCAACGAGCCACGGACGCGCCGCCCGCGCCCAGGCTGGTCTCCGCGGCGCTCACCGGCGCCGGGTTCCGGCACGGCTTCTTCACCCGGCAGGGTGGGGTGGGAGTGCCGCCGTGGGACACGCTGAGCTTCGCCGTGTCCACCGGCGATGACGCCGGCGCGGTCGACGAGAACCGCGCCCGCGCCGCGAGCGCCCTGGGCGTGGAGCCAGGGGCGCTCTACTACCTGAGCCAGGTGCACGGCGTCGCCCATCGCGTGTTGCGACGTGGGGAGGCGTTCCAGGACGTGGTGCGCGCCGTCGGCGACATCACCCTGTCCGCCGAGGCCGGCGTGGCCTGCGGCATCCGCACCGCGGACTGCGTGCCCATCCTGCTCGCGCACCCGGGCAGCGGCGCGGTGGCTGCCATCCACAGCGGCTGGCGCGGGACCACGCTCGACGTGGCCGGTGCCGGCGTGCGTGCGCTGCGGGAGCTGGCTGGCGCCGGGCGCGTTCTGGCGGCGGTGGGGCCGCA
Source organism: Polyangiaceae bacterium (assembly GCA_037720395.1). Taxonomy (GTDB): domain Bacteria; phylum Myxococcota_A; class Polyangia; order Polyangiales; family Polyangiaceae; genus JBBJMR01. Next base: position 8,475 of record JBBJMR010000338.1, on the reverse strand, counting down.
CATCGAGCCCTGTTGCTTCGAGGTCGGCGACGACGTGGCCGCGGAGCTGGCGCGCGCCTCGAGCGCAGGGGATCGGGTGGTCTCGCGCCAGAGCGGGCGCCGGCCGCACGTCGACCTGCGCCAGGTGGTCCACGCGCAGCTGGCGGCGGCGGGCGTCGGGGCGGGCGACATCGACGACGTGGCCGGTTGCACGGTGTGCGACGCGACGCGCTTCTTCTCCTACCGGCGCGACGGCGCGCGCTCGGGGCGCCTGCTCTCGGCCATCGTCGCCGGCTACCAGCCGGCCGCCAGCGCTGCGTAGTCGATCTTGCCGGTGGTGGTGAGCGGCAGCTCGCCAAGGACGCGCAGGCGCTCCGGCACCATGTACGGCGGGAGACGCTCGGCCAGGTAGCCCCGCAGCGCGCGCTCGGCGGCGGGGTCGCCGGCAGGGAGCGCGGCCAGCTCGCCGCCATCCCGGACGGTGACCGCGCCGCGCAGCGACTTGCCGAGGCGCGGGTCGTCGACCACCACCACCGCCGCCGCGCGCACCTCCGGGTGTCGTGCCAGCGCCGCCTCCACCTCGCCGGGCTCCACGCGGTAACCGCGCACCTTGACCATCCGGTCGATGCGCCCGCGGAACCACAGCGTGCCGTCGGCGTCGCGTTGCACGCGGTCGCGCGTGGCGTACGGCCCGCCGCCGACGGTGGTCGGTCCGGAGACGACCAGCTCGCCGGTGCCGGCGCCCGACAGGGTGGCGCCGTGCTCGTCGACCAGGTGGCAGGCGGCGTAGGGACACGGGCGGCCGATGGGGACCTCGCGCGCGCCGTCGAGCGCTTCGCGCGCCACCGCGTGGAAGGTGCAGACGTTGGTCTCCGTGGGCCCGAAGAAGTTGTAGAGCGCGGCGCCCGGCGCGCGCTCGGCGAGCTGGGCCAGCTCGCGCGGCGGGAACACCTCCCCGGCGAAGAGGATGGCGCGCACGCTCGCCGGCAGCGTCTCGCCGGCGGGCAGCGCGGCGCAGAGCTTCATGAACATGGAGGGCACGCCGTAGATGACCGTCGGCTGGAGCGCGGCGATGGCCGCCTTCAGGGCGCCGCCTCCGGTGAGGTCGCGGCGCGACATGAGGCACAGCGTGGCGCCGGCGCGCCAGGTGGCCAGGTGGTCGAACCAGGCCAGGTCGAAGACCAGCTCCGCCACGCGGAGCACGCGGTCGGCGGGGCCGAGGTCGAGCAGAGCGTTCGTCCAGCCGGTGAAGGCGTCGAGGCCGGCCCAGCCGATGGGCACCGGCTTCGGCGTCCCGGTGCTGCCGGAGGTGTGCAGCACGGCCGCCAGCGCGTGGTCCACGGGCGGCGGGCGCCAGGCAGGCCCTCGCCGTCGCCCGGCCCACGCGGCGGCGCACCGTCGCGCACGCCGCTCACGGTGCCCTCGGCGTCGAGGAGGACCAGGCCCGGTGTTGCGGAGCCCGACGCACGGCAGCGCTCGCGCACCGCCTCCGCCAGCCGCCCGCCGGCCGCGTCGGCGACCAGCGCACGGCAGCCGCGTGCGGCGACGATGCCCGCCAGGCGCAGCGCCGGCGCGCTGGAGTCGAGCGGCACCACCGTGGCGCCGGACGTCAGCGCGCCGGCCAGCGCCATGGCCTCGTCGGGTCCGCGGCCCACGGAGAGCAGGGCCACCGCGTCGCCGGGGAGCAGGCCGAGGCGCCCCAGCGCGCGCCACACCGCGGCGGCGCGCACGCAGAGCTCGGCGTACGACACCCGCCGCGCCTGCGTCTCCAGCGCCGTGCGCTCGCCGTGCGCGTGGAGCGCATCGCCACGCAGGCGCCACCCAGGGGCGCGATGGCTGGCCGCGTCCGTCACGCGGCGAAGCTACCAGGTTGCCGGCCGATGGCGGGACGTCAGGTCCGGGTCAGGTCCGTGCGTCGCGAGGAGATGGTCTCGACCACCGCCGCGTCACGGCGCCGCGCCCCCCAGCGCAGCGCGCTGCGCTGGCAGACAGAACGCACCGCCGGCCAGTGGATGACGAGCAGGCCGGCCACCAGCGACGGGTGCTCGTCGATGGTGTCGAAGAGCAACTTCTCCTCCGTCGCCGACCAGGCGCCCGCGATGTGCGCGCGCACCCAGAGGTCGACGTCGGCGTCGAGCCAGGCCTGGAGAGCGATGCCGCCGCCCTCGATGCAGATGCGGTGCTCGTCGATGGCGCGCGCCCAGCGCTGGCTCACCGGCAAGGTGCGCTGCACCGACCAGTGCGTGGCGGCGCAGGCCAGCGCGATGGCGCGGCGGATGAAGGCTTCTTCCAGCAGTCCGGGTTCCAAGTGGGCTCCTGTGCACGCCAGCGCCGGCTCGTCGAATCCGGCGCGACCGTCTCGCGCGTCGCGTTCTCCCTCGCCCCGCGGCGCCGACCGCATCGGCGCCAGACTCACCGTGTCTACCAATCTTCGCGATCGACGGCCGGTGGGGGCGCACGGGTTACGCCGTGGGGGATTCCCTCTGCCGCACTCGGGGCGCTGCTGTCTGGGTATCGGCAAAGCCCGAGACGAAATGCGTCGGGCCCCTCCGGCATCGAAGGTCCACCTTGGCCAAAGAACGCAGCCCTTCTCACAGCAAGGAGTTCACGACGCTCCTCGAGGAGCTGCGTGTGCTGCTGCCCGGTGTGGAGGTCCTCTTCGCCTTCCTGCTCACCGTTCCTTTCACCGAGCGCTTCCACCAGGTGACGACCACGCAGCGCGTCACCTACTTCGTGGCCTTCCTGGCGGCGGCGCTCTCCGCGGTGATGCTGGTCTCGCCGAGCGTCTACCACCGCGTCCGCTGGCGCGAGGCAGACAAGGAGCACATGCTCCGCACCGCCAACGCCTTCGCGCTGATCGGCATCGCCTTCCTGGCGGTGGCCACGGGCGCGTCCGTCTACCTGGTCAGCGACGTGCTGTTCTCGCAGACCCCGGCGGCCATCTTCACCGCGGTCATCGCCGGGGTGATGGTCTGCTCCTGGTACATCCTGCCCCTCTGGGCGCGCACCGAGCAGAAGGGCTCTCGGATCGCGCCCAGCGATCCGCCGCCGCCGCCTCGGCCGGCACGACGCGCGCCGGTCCGCGGCCGGGACGCCTGAGCATCGTCGATCCAGCGCAGGCGGCGGTTGTGCGATGCTCGCGCCGTGGACTTCGGCTGGAGCGCCGCGCAGGAGGAGCACTTCGCGCGCATGCGCACGCTCGGCGCCGAGGTGCAGGCCGCGGCCCCGGACGATCGCCTCGGGCGTCTGGCCGCCGCGGGCGTGCTCGGGCTGGCCCTCTCCAGCGACCACGGCGGTTCGGGTCTCGACCTCCTGACCACGGCAGGCGCGTTCGAGGCGCTGGGCACGACCTGCGCCGATGGCGGCGTGCTGCTGGCGGCGGGCGCGCACCTGTTCGGGGCGGCGCTCACCGTGCAGCGCGTGGGAACGGCGGAGCAGCGTGCGGCGTGGTTGCCCCGTCTGGCGCGCGGCGAGGTGCTGGCCACGGTGGCCGCCACCGAGGAGGCCTCCGGCTCGGACATCGCCGCCGCCCTGGCAACCGCCACGCCCCGCGCCGGGGGCGGCTTCTCCGTCGATGGGCGCAAGCGGTATGTGACCAGCGCCGATCGCGCCGGCCTGTTCCTGGTCTTCGCCCGCCAGCCGGCGCCGGCCGCCGGTCTGGTCGCGCTCCTCGTGCCCGCCGGTCCGCGGGTGGTGGCCGGTCCGCTCTGGGCGACGGCCGGCTTGCGCGGCGCTCGCCTCGCCCCGGTCGAGCTGCGCGACGTCGAGGTCGGCCCCGAGGCGGTGCTCGGGCGCGCCGGCGCCGGGATGGCCGTCTTCCAGATCGCCATGGCCTTCGAGCGCGCGCTGGTCCTCGCCTTTCGGCTGGGGGCCATGCAGCGCCAGCTCGACGCCGCGGTCACCTTCGCGCGCCAGCGCGAGGCGGGCGGGGTGCCCATCGCCCGGCACCAGGCCGTCGCCCACCGCGTGGCGCGGATGAAGCTCCGTCTGGAGACGGCGCGCCTCGTCCTCTACCGCGCGGCGTGGGTGCTCGATCGTGGACAGCGCGGCCAGGCCGAGGCGGCGCTGGCCAAGTGGCACGTCGCCAGCGAGGCGCTGGAGTCTGCGCTCGATGCCGTGCACCTGCGCGGCGGCGCCGGCTACCTGTCCGAAGGCGAGGAGCCGGGCGCCATCGACGATGCGCTCGGGGGCACCATCCACTCCGGCACGGCGGACGTGCTGGCCACCATCGTGGCGCGCTGGCTCGGCGTCTGACACGAGCAGCGACGCAGCGCCGGGCTGGCTGGCGCGCATGCCATGATGCGCCTACCCTCTCTGCACTGCTTCGATGAGATACCGAGCTTGCACTTCGACGCTCTGCGCCGCCGGCCTGGCACTGCTCGCCGGCTGTAGCGAGACAGAGCCGGACCCCTCCGGGCCGGGGGCTGGCTCGGGTCTGCCGACGGGCAGTGGCACGTCCAGCTCTTCCTCGGGCCAGCCGCCGACGCGCCTCGCCCTGGCCTTCGAGTCGGTCCCGTACCCGACGGAGCTGTCCTACGTCACCGACATGGCCTTCGCGCCCGGCGGGTCGAACGAGCTCATCGTGGCCGACCTCTACGGCGGCTACGAGGTCGCCCGGATGACCGAGGCCGGGGTGGAGGTCGTCTCGCGCGGCAAGGCCGACGACGTGTACGCCGAGTACGACGCCGGGCAGCTGGCGCTGGCCGTCGACCCGAGCTTCGAGGAGACGGGCTACTTCTACCTGGCCGCGAACCTGGCCAGGAACCACGTCGTCGTCCGTCGCTACACCCTGGACCGGGAAGACCCGGCGGGCACGGTGGCCAGCGCCGTCGTCGTCTTCGAGGTCCTCGTCCCCTCGTCGCCGCGCTGGCACAACATCACCTCGATGGGCTTCGACGAGCAGGGCATCATGTGGATGCTCTCCGGGGACAAGGGGCTCGGCAAGCCGACCAGCGACCCGGAGACGGGGCCGGGGCAGGACGAGACCGAGCCGCTCGGCGCGCTGCTTCGCGTCCTGCCCTCGGCGGAGGGCGGCTACACGGTGCCCGAGAGCGTGGAGCCCTACTCGTCCGAGGCCCATCCCGCGGTCGTGGCCATCGGCATCCGCTCGCCCTGGCAAGGCGTCTACCACGCCGGGCGATGGATCTACGGCGAGGTGGGGCTGGACGCGATCGAGGAGATCAACGTCATCGAGGGCGCGGGGCAGAACTTCGGCTGGCCGGTGGTCGAGGGCCCCTGCGCGCTGGATCTGTATAAAAACGCGCCGGACTGCTCGCAGTTCGCGGACCCGTTCATCCATTTCGACCGCAGCCGCACCTCGCCGTACACGCTCGACGACGCCGACGCCGAGCCGACCAGCAAGCGCTCGGTGTACGCCGGCTGGGTCTACGAGCCGAACGACAACGATCGCTACGCAGGGCTGTGGAACGACGTCCTGGTGTTCGGCGACGCCTTCGTGGGCTTCATGCGCGCGGCGCCGCTCGGTGGCAGCGGCGAGAGCTGGCACCTCGGCCACCTGCGCTTTCCGAGCGCGTGGGCGCAGGGTCCCGACGGCTACGTGTACGCGTTCACGCTCAGCGAGGAGCCGAGCGCCAAGGACCCGCAAGACGTGTCCGGCCGCCCCTCGCCGCTGTGGCGCGCCACGCTCGCTCAGTGAGCGCCGCTCACTTGCCGCCGATCTCCTGCTGGAGGGCGTCGAGCTCGCTCTTGTAGGTGGCGCCATCGATGGAGGCAGCAGCCTCGGCCTCGAAGTCGGCCGGCACCGGCAGCTCGGCGTCGTAGAGGAAGACCTTCGGCGCCTCGGCGGGCACCGCGGCGTCCGCCGGCGCGGTGGGCAGCGGGTTGTCCTTGCCGCAAGCGCCGAGCAGCAAGAGGCCGGCGACCATGGCCATCCGCGCCCTCATCGCTGCGGCTCCTTGGCCACGAACGCCGCCATCCACCCGTCGTGCCGCGCCATCTCCTGCTCGAGGAGGACCTCGGCGCGTGCCGTCTGGTCGTTGTCCTTCTTGCCGGCGGCCACGGTGCGAGCCCGCTCCAGCCGCGCCACGCGCCTGGCGTGCAACAGCAGCTCCTGCTTGAGACCGGGATCCATGCCCCGCCCGTGCAGCAGCTCTTCGACCTGGGTGCGCAGCACCTGCCGCTGGCCCTTGGCGCGTGCGATGCGCGTCGCCTTGGCGCGGATGTCCTCGATCTGTGCCTGCTGCTCCGCCGGGTTCATGGGCGAGGCCGCCGCGGCCGCGTCGTCGCCGGCGTCGCTGGGCGGCGCCCCGGCGTCGCTGGCGGCAGCTGCGCTGGGGTGGGGTTTGGGCCGCTTGTGAGGCGCCGAGAGATCGGCGAGCGCCGCGTCCGAGGACGCCACCACACCCAGCGCGGCTGCCAGCGCCACCGTCGCCAGGCGGCGCGCGCGGCCGCCGGGCGAAGGAAGGAACGGTATCGAGGCCGACATGCGGCACAGGATTGCCGAGGCCCGCGCACGGCGCAATGCGGCTGATGGGGACCGGGGCGCGCCGTCCGTCGCGGCGCCCGGGCCACGCCCTGCCAGGAGGGGACGCACGCCCTTGCCAGGAGGCCACGCCCCGGCGGACGCTGGGCACCGATGCTGCGGCGCTGCTTCGTCTGGCTCTTCCGCCGCATCATCGGGGTCTACTTCAGCGACATCGAGGCGGTGGGCGCGGTGCCAGAGGCCTCGTCGCGCGCCCGCCTCTTCGTCTCCAACCACGTCAACGCGCTGGTCGACCCCATCCTGGTGCTCACCGCGGCGCCCTGTCCCATCTCGCCGGTGGCCAAGAGCACTCTGTGGAAGATCCCGGTGCTGCGCTGGCTCCTGGACCTCGCCGACGCCGTGCCCCTGGTGCGCCGCCGCGATGCGCCCGACAAACCGGAGGGTCAGAACGACGCCGTCTTCGACCGGGTCGCCGACTGGCTCTCCGGTGGCGGCAACATCCTCATCTTCCCCGAAGGGACCAGCCACAACGAGCCGCGCTTGCTGGCGCTGAAGACCGGGGCCGCGCGCATGCTGGTGCGGGCCCACGCGCGCAGCCTGGCGCGCGTCTCGTTCCAGGCGGTGGCGCTGGAGTTCGATGCCCGGCACGTCTTCCGCTCGCGCGTGCTGCTCGTCTACGGCCCGGTGCGCTTCGTCGACCAGATCGCCGCCGCGGACGACGCCGGGCGCGTGCAGGCCATCACCGAGCAGGTCCGCGCCGATCTCTCCGAGCTGCTCGTCGAGGGCAGCACCTGGGGCGAGCGCGTCCTCATCGCCCGGGTGGCCGAGATGCTGGCGCACGACGCCGGCGATCGGACGATGGCCGCCTGGAGCGACGTTGGCCGGCAGGTGGAGGCCGCGCGCGCCACGCTGCGCACCGTCGACGAGGCCAGCGTGGCCCGCGTCGCTGCCGCGGTGGAGCGCTACTACGCGCTGCTCGACGAGGAGGGCCTGGGCGACGCGGAGATCGCCGAAGGCGGCGGGCTGCGCCGCGCCGAGCTGCCGGGGCGCCTCTTGCTGCTGGGCGCGGCGCTGCCGTTCGCGGCCCTCGCCACGGTCCTCTACTGGTTGCCCTACCAGGTGCCGCGCCTGGCTGCGCTCAAGGTGGCCGAGGACCCGGACGAGATCTCGACCTACAAACTCGCCGCCGGGCTGATCGTCTACCCCATCTGGCTCGCCGGTCTGACCACGGCGGCCTTCTTGCTCGCGCCGCCGCTCACCGCGGCCCTGGCCACGGCGGTCTTCGTGCTGGCGCCGTTGGTGGCCCTCGGCTGGCGCGACCTGTCGCGTCCGCTGCGGCGAGCCTTCCGCAAGGCCACGCGCGCGCGGCGCCTGGACCAGCTGCGGGCGGCGCGCGCCGAGGTGATGGAGGTGGTGCGGGTGCTGCGCGAGCGCCACGGGCTCTGATCGCAGCTCCCGTCTGGCGCAGTAACGCGGGCAGGCTCTCTGACGCACTCCGGTCTGGCGCGGTAACGCGAGCGCTCCGTATCCAACCTTCGCCCCGCGACGCGGCGACGCTCGTCGCCTCCGCTCGGGCTGGCGTCAGCCCGCCGCGCCGGCGAGGTTTCGCAGCAGGTCGCGGCGGTCCACCAGCTCGGTGACACACGGCTTGCCTTCCGCCCACCACAGCTCGCTCTCGGCCAGGCCCGACGCGGCCAGCCGCACCACGGCCGAGGAGCGCGTCCCGTACCCGAGCGCATCGGCGTGGACGCACACCGCGTCGAAGGGGTGGTCGGCGTCGTGCTCCGCGAGCAGCATGCCGAGCTCGAGCGCATGCGGCGCGCCACCCGCGGCCAGGGCGGCCCAGCGCGCGCGGATGCGCGCGGCGCGCGGCGTGTCGGTGCCGTCCGCCGGGCTGCGTTCGCTGACGATGTGCAGGCCAGGCTCGAGCGTGCGCTGGTGGAGCGTGGCGCCGTCGCTCCAGGTGAGGTGCGCGCTGGTCGCGTCGGCGTAGAGCAGGTGGAACGGGTTCAGGCTGCGCGGGTCGAGGCCGGCGAGACGCCGGTGCTCCGCGG
>JBBJMR010000337.1:0-9094 GCA_037720395.1 Polyangiaceae bacterium | reverse complement strand
TGAGCGCGTCGTGACGCACGACGTACTCGACGTGCCGCGCGCCATCCGCCCAGATCACGTCTCGGTGCGCGTCCCGCACTCCACGCAGAAGCGATTGCCGACGATGAGCTCCGCGTCACAGCGGCCGCAGCGCGCCACCGGCGCGCGGCCCGACGGCGCGTGCATCGGCTCGCTGACCTCGATCTCGGCGCCGGCCTCGAGAAGGTCGAGCGTGTCCTCGGGGACGATGTCGCGCAGCGAGGGCAGGGCCACCGACGCCGGCGCCACCGCCACCTCCACCTCCACCTCGGGCGCGGAGATGTGGCGGATCACCCGCTCCTCGACGCGCGTCACCACGGCGGTGATGTTGTCGGCGCCGCCGGCCTCGTTGGCCATGGCCACCAGCAGGTCGCAGATCTCGCCGAGGTCGTCGGTGATGGCGAAGACCTCGAGGATCTGATCGTCGCTGACCATGCCGCTCAGGCCGTCGGAGCAGAGCAGATAGATGTCGCCAGCCACCAGCTCGTGGCTCGAGTGATCGACCTTCACCGCGTCCTTCATCCCCAGGGCGCGGGTGATGATGTTGCGCGGCAGCCTGGCCAGCTCCTCCTCGCTGAGGTCGGGCTTGATGGCCAGGGCGTCGTTGACCAGCGAGTGGTCGCGGGTGAGCAGCTCGATGGTGTCGGCGCGGATGCGGTAGCAGCGGCTGTCCCCGACGTGGCCGATGTGGATGGTGCCGCTCTGCGGGCTGACGTGAGCGGCGACGATGGTCGACCCCATGCCCTGGTGCTGCTGTATGGTGGAGGAGATCTCGAAGACATCGCGGTTCGCCTTGCGAATGGCAGCCACCAGGCGCCGGCCCGCGGGCTCGAGGTCGACCTCGTCGTCGGCCGGTGGCCCGGGCACGGGCGCGTGCGTGGTGGCCTCGAAGAAGTTCGCCATCGAGGTGGTGGTCAGGCGGCTGGCGATGTCGCCGGCGTTGTGGCCGCCCATGCCGTCAGCGACGACGAGCAGGTCGAGCTCCGGCTTCACCAGGACGTGGTCCTCGTTGTGCCGCCGTTGCCGGCCGGTGTCGGTGCGACCGGCGGCCGAGAGCCGCGTGCGACCCTTGGCCTGGCTCATCGCTCCGACTGCACGCGGGGGGTCTGGGCTACCGGTTGGGACAAGTTCGCGCACGCTCCGGGCCTCCGACGAGCCAGCCGGCGCCGATTATAGGGGGCCCGCGCCGGAAGGAACCACGTTCGGTGCAGGGGGCGCCGGCAGCCGCGCGCTTGCCGGCGCCGGCGCGCTGGCCGGCTGCCCGAAGCCGAGGGCCTGCACGGGATCGAAGACGATGCGCGCGCCGACGTGGAACATGACATGGGCGGAGGGCCCGCCCGGGACGTCGACGGGCTGCGGGCGCCGGAAGAAGGTGCCCACATCGAGCCCCAGGAAGGGCCCAAAACCCAGGGTCTGAACGGGGAAGAAGGTGCCGCCGAGGCGCAGTCGGGCCACGTCGATGCCCCGGAAGGTCGCGTCGGCGCCGCCACCGAGCTGCGGGGCGAGCGGCTCGTCGCCGGCCTCGATCGCCAGCGCTCGGTAGGCGAAGCCGAAGCTCAGGGAGGGGTCGAAGGCGATGCCCTGGGCGAGGTGGTAGGTGAGGGACAGCCCGAGCGCGTACGTCGAGGCCGAGCAGCCCCGACAACCCGAGCCGGCGCCGAGCGGGGCGTAGTCACCGAAGACCTCGACCGTTCCGTACCGCCCGATCCCGTAGCCGAGCGCGCCGCCGAACGCCCCGCCGGGGGCCACTGCCCGCCCGATCCCGAAGCCGCGCACCAGCTGCCCTGCCGGGCCGAGCAGCGAACCGCGCGCCTCGAGGAGGACGTGCCCGGCCCGGAGATCCGCCGCGGGGGCGCGGCGGGTGCCCTCGTCGGGGTCCTCCTCCTCCTCCTCTTCTTCCTCCGCGGCCTGCGGCGTGGGACCGGCGGCGGTCACCGTCTGCCCTGGGCTGCGCGAGGAGGCCCCGGTCGTGTCGAGTCCGGCCGCGCGCGCGGGCTGCGCCCCGGCCGGCGCCGAGGCGGCGAGCGTGGTCAGCGCCGCGGCGAGCAAGGCGAGGGGCACCGCGCGCCCGTGCTGGCTGGCGTCGTGCGACACCAGGGGGAAGCCGAGGTCCTGCCCAGGCTCTGTCACGCGCCGAGCCATACCACGCAACCGCCGGCGCGGTGATGTCGATAGGTGGTCATGTCCTTGCTGCGTTCCGTGCCCGCAGAACAACGCGACCGCACCGTCCCCATCGCGGCCGAGCACCACCGCGCCGGCCCGCTCTGGCTACGCATCGAGTCGGCGCTCGGTCTGCTGACCGCCGAGCTGGCGCCGGGCGCGGCGCTGGTCCTCGGCAGCGGGCCGGGCGCCGACGTGCGCGTCGACGACCGCACGGTGAGCGCCCGGCACTGCAGCGTGCGTCACCAGGGCGCCACCGTCCTGGTCGAGGACCTGGGCTCGACGAACGGCGTGCGCGCCGGCGGTGCGCGCGTGACCAGCGCCGTGATGGGCGCCGGCGCACGCTTCGAGCTCGGGCGCACCTCGGTGGTCGTCGATCCGGCTCCCACCGAGGCGCATCGCGCGCGCCCGCTGCGCGGCGTGGTCGGCGCGTCCGTGCCCATGTGTCGGCTTGCGGCCGAGGTGCGCGAGGCGGCGCGCCTGCGCCTGCCGGTGCTGATCCGGGGCGAGTCCGGGACGGGAAGGACCTGGTGGCGCGCGCGCTCCACGACGAGGGCCGCGTCGAGGCAAGCCGTTCGTGGCGCTCAACGCCGCGGCCATCTCCCGCGAGCTCGCCGAGTCGGAGCTCTTCGGCCACGAGCGTGGCGCCTTCACCGGCGCGTCACGCGACCGCAAGGGCGCCTTCCGCGAGGCCAGCGGCGGCACGCTGTTCCTCGACGAGATCGGAGCCGTCCCGCCGGATCTGCAGACCAAGCTGCTGCGCGTGGTCGAGGAGGGGTCCGTGCGCGCCGTGGGCGCGGAGGCGGCGCAGCGTGTCGACGTGCGCTTGGTGGCCGCGACCTGCGAGCCGCTCGAGGCCATGGTCGCCGGGCGCGCCTTCCGCGCCGACCTCTACGAGCGGCTGGCGGTGTGCGTGCTGCGGGTGCCGCCGCTCCGGGAGCGCCCCCAGGACATCGCGGCCATCGCCGAGCACCTCCTGGCCCACGCCGAGGTCGGCCACCGCGAGCTGTCGGATGGCGCGCTCGGCCTGCTGCGCGCACAGCGCTGGCCCGGCAACGTGCGCGAGCTGCGCAACGTGCTGGTCCAGGCCGCGCTCCGCGCGCCGGGGCGCATCCTGGCCGCCGACGTGGCGGAGGTTCTCGCTGCGCGGACGCGCGCTGGCCGGCACCGCGTCGGGCCGGGCGAGGCGCTGCGCATCTACGAGGAGGCGGGCAGGAACGTGAGCGCCGCGGCGCGGCGGGCGCAGCTGCCTCGCTCCACCATGCGCGACCTGCTGCGCGCCGCGGGGCGCCCGCCGCCGGACCGCCCGCCGTGCGAGTAGCGCATGGCGGAGCGCGCAGCGGAGCGGCGGGGCCACGTCGCCGCGGTGCCCGCCGGCCTCGATCAGAACGAGCCGGTGACGCCGAGGCCGCGGTACCCGGGCGAGATGACCGGCTGCACGTCGATGTCGACATGACCGGTGCTCGGGGCCTTCTTCTTCGGGTACCAGTCGATGAGCGCGTAGGTGACGGTGCCGATGACCCCGACGCCGAGCAGCACACCCCCGGTGACGGCCAGCGCCACGCCGGTGTCGTGCTTGGAGAAGTCGTCGCGCAGGACGTTGCAGGCATCCTTGAAGTCGGCGAGGTCGCGCTCGCCGGAGCTGTCCGCCGGCCCGCAGGGCTTGGTGCCGGGCTGGATGCTTCCGGCGTCGATGCGGCGATCGATCTCCGTCTCGATCTGGCCGGTGTGGTCGTCGGCGGCCGAGGAGGCGCTGCCAGCGACGATGCTGCCGACCAGCGTCAGCACCAGGCCGACGCCGGCCACGCCGGTGCCGACCCAGGCCAGCGGCGTGCGCGTGTACCACTTGAAGAACGGCTCGCCGCCCCCGGCAGACGTCTCCGGCCCGGTGGTGCTGCCTCCGAACGAGAGCTGGCCGCCGGCTGCGTTGGGCGGATACCCCGGCTGGGGGCCAGGCTGCACCGGCGCGGCCGGGTCGGGCTGCGCCGGCCCGGGGGGCAGGGGCGCCGCGACCGGCGCTGCGGCGACACCGGTGCCCCCGAAGTTGAGCGTGGCGGGGGTGGGCGCGCCGACCTTGGCGTCGACCTGCACGGTGGCCGTCTTGCCCTGCAGGCTGGCCAGGAGGGTGTGCTTGCCGGGCTTCACGAACACCGGGTCGGCGAGCGGGCTCTTGCCGACCGCCGTCCCGTCGACGCTCACGTCGGCACCGCTGGCGTCGACGGTGATGGCCAGGAAGGCCGTGCGCTTCTTGGCGTCGGCGACGCTGCGCTCGGCGGAGGCGCGCTGGTCCGGGGTGGCGGCGGCGTGCTCGCGGAGGAACTGCTGCAGGTGGTTGCCAGCGTCCTCGACGTACTTGCCGGTGCGCAGCTCGCTGAGGCCCAGGTTGAGCAGCACCGCCGGGTGGCGCTTGAGGGCATAAGCCTGGAGGAACGCGGAGCGCGCGTCCTCGTACTTGCCGGCGTCGAAGTAGCGAACGCCTTCCTCGTAGCGCTGGCGCGCCACCTCGGTCACCGCGTCGGGTGGTTGCTGAGCGAGGGCGACGGAGCGGAAGAAGACTCCCTCGCAGATGGAGACCAGCAGCAACGTGGCCAGGGCGATGGCGAAACGCCTAGTCTTCATGGCGGTGACCTCGGGATCGACGGCGCGAAGCGGCCGCGCGCGGCGCACAAACTACTCGCATCGGCCAGGCCGGGGGCGCCTTTTCTTCACCGGGGCGGCCCACGGCGACGCCGCGGTGCGACGCGCGGCCCCGGCCGAGGCGCGTCGCGGAGGGGGCGCCGCCGGGGGCGCGGCGCGCCCGCCCGCGTTCAGGGGCAGACGTCGTCCTGGCAGTTGCCGGCGAGCGTGGCCATGAGCTCGAAGCCGGCGACGCGGCGCTGCGTGTTGTACTGCGCGGGCCGCCCGCGGCCGACCATCGTCTTGTAGAGGTCGACGCCGTGCCGGCGGAGCATCGCCTTGGCGCCATTCGGGCCCATGTTGAAGTAGAGGGTCGCCCAGAACACCTGCGCGCGGCGATCCAGGTCCTGCATGCGCCCCAGGCCGAGGGCCTCCATGTCCCGGGCTGCGCGCGCCTTCATGTACGCGTACATGAAGGCGTTGGCGTCCAGGCCCTCCGCGGCCGTCAGTGAGGCCAGCGTGACCACCTGGCCGCCCTTTTCGTTGACGTGCGTCGACCAGTTGTTCGGGTCGTTCTCGAGCGCCTGGATGTTCTCCGTGAGCCAGGGCCGGATCACCGCGTAGTCGGTGCCCAGCGTGTCGATGCCGAAGCTGCCGAAACCGGAGAAGTACGGCTCCTCGCCCCAGCGCGGGGACACGGTCGTCTCGCCACCCTCGCCGAGGAAGTTCGCCGCCAGCTCCTCCTGGGTGACCGTGAAGTCGAAGCCCTGCTCGCGGATGCGTGCGTTCAGGAGGGCAGTGAGCACCGGCAGGCGCGCGCGCACGCTGGTGGCGTTGGTGTTGGTTGCCACCATGAGCTGGTCCCAGCGATCGACGTTGCGCCGGCACTTGGCGGTCAGCTGGTTGCGGAGCTGATCCGGCGTCAGCGGCTCCGCTGCCTGCGCCGACCCGACGCCGAGCAGCTCCTTCAGGATGCCGCCGATGCCGGCCACGATGCGCAGGCCCTTGCTGGCGGTGGCCGCCGCGGGGGCCTGATCCAGGTCGGCCTCGGGCGCCGAGGTCAGCTCCTGCGACGCGTCGCCCTCTGCGCTGTCGGCCGGCAGCGAGACGACCCTCGCCGCCTGCCGCGCGGCGTCGGCCGCGCTCGGCCCGGCCGCGGCGCGGGCGCCGAGGTCACCGTGCTTGGCGCTGCCGGCGCAGGCGAAGGACTCGACGCAGGCTGCCAGCGCCTCGCTCTTGCCGAGCGCGGTCGTGCCGAAGGCGCGGAAGCCAGCGATGGCCATGATGGCCACCAGCCCCGCGACGAGCAGGTACTCGACGAGGTGCGCCCCGCGTGTGTCGCGCAGGGCCCCGCAGACCGGCATGGCCGCCTCGGACCGCACGGTTCGTGCCAGCCCCCGGTGCGCCGGAACGCAGAAGAGGTGCGCGAATTCGAGGAGTTGACGCGATCCTGTGGATCACGCCTGCCTCTGGACCAGCGACCTGGACAGGTCGCGATCGCCGTCGCGGCCCGCCGGACCGCGCGCGGTCAGAAGGGTGTCTCGCGGATGATCCCGCCGCCCGACGTCGCCGGCTTCTTGGTCGGCGGCTTCTCCGCGGGCGGCTTCGGCGTGGCCGGCTTGGCGGCGACCGGCTTGTCCAACGGCTTGCTGGGCGCCGACGTGGCCGCCGCGGTCGCGGTGGCAGGCGGCGCCGCGGTTGCGGTGGCCACCGGAGCCTCCGTCGTCGGCGTCGGAGTGGACGTGGGCAGCGCGGTCGCGGCCGGCGCGGTCACCGTCGCAGCGGCGGTCGCCGTCGGTGTGGCGGGTGCCTGCTTCGTCTCGTCGTCGGAGCCGAGGGCGCGGACGAGGAGCACCGCCCCGCCGAGCACCACCAGACCACCGACCACCTTGGCGATGGTGCCGAACGGCGAGCCGCTGACCGGGATCTCGACCGAGTCGCCACGCGAGGACGTCGGCAACGAAGCGCTGCTCCCGCGCTGGCTCCCCGGCCCCGACACGCGCGGGCGCGCGCCGCTCTGGGTGCGGCGCTCGGAGACGGGCGCCCGATCAGGCACCGATGCGGAGCGCGCCGCACCGGCGCCTGCCGGCGCACCGGCCGCGGGGCGGATGTCGCTCTTGCGCTTGCTGCGCCTCGAGCTCGGCGGCGAGGGGGCGTCGGTCGCCTCGGAGCCCATCCCGACCATGGTCTTCGTGGCCGCCTTGCGCGGGAGCATGGGCGCTGCCTCGACCGGCGGCGGCGGGCGCGGCTCCTCGGGCGTCGGCGTACCCACCGAGACCGTGGGCACGCCCTCGATGATGGTGTCCGCGGGCTTCTCCTCGCCGGCGCGCGGTGCGAGCGCGACGGCGGCCGAGGCGGCGGCAGGGGGAGCGGAGGTCGTCGCAGGCGCAGGCGCAGGCGCCTGCTCGCCGCGGTGGCAGGCGCGGTGGCTTCGACGGGCGGCGACGCCGCGGACGGCACGGATGCGGGGCGGGCGGTTGCGCGGGAGGCTGAGAGGCCGCGGCGGGCGCAGCGCTCGCCGGCGTCGAAGGGCTGACCGCCGGCGGGGCGTCGACGGGCGGGGGTGGGGCCGGCGGCGGTGCGCTGGCCGCGGGCGCCGGCGCAGGGAACGCCGACAGCGTCCCGCCCCGCGGCGGCGGGAAGGCGCCCGCCGGCGGCGCGCTGGGCGCGAGGCGCGGCGGCGACGACTGCGGTCGCGGCGCGGCAGCCGGCGCCGCGGCCCCCTGCGCTGCCGTCGACTGCAGGACCTCCGGCAACGGCGCACCCTCGGTGGTGCGCACGTGCGCCACCGGTGCCGGCGCCTCGTCGCTCTCCCAGGAGGGGCGGATCATGGCCGCGAACGCGTCGGCCTCCTCGGGTGAGATTCCGCCTGCCAGCATCTGTCGATCCGATTCCGTCATCGGCCCTTACCTCGACGCAAACGGTAGCAGGTTGACGGGGGCTCGGTCGCTGGCGCTCCGCGGGCGCCCGATGCGGTGCGTCGCGCTCAGGTGCCGAAGTCGCGGATCAGCGGGTCGTCCCAGTGGTCGGAGACGTCGCCCACGGTGGTCACCAGGTCCTCGAACTCTTCGTAGTCCAGCGCCGAGAGCCGGCGGAGCACGCGCACCACCACCTCGTCGGAGCTGGCGTTGATGGCGAAGGCGGCGTCCGAGGTCGTCAGGAAGGACAGCTCGAGGAGGCGACGGTACAAGGCCTCGCGGCCGGTGATCGGCACGGCCATGATCGGGGAGAACAGCATCAGCACGCCGCGCGCCTCGAGCACGTTGATGCCGATGGTGGCGCTGCCGCGCTGGACGTGGGCGTAGTGGGTCTCGTCGAGCGTCGGTACCACCGGCGCCCCGGCGGCGTCGAGCAGGGCGGCGCGTTTGGCGAATCGCGCCAGGTACGCGTTGACCATCGACGGCGCGTCGGCGAACTTCTCACCCGTGGAGCGATCGGCGTAGATCGGAACGCGGGACGTGGACTCGGGCACGGACACGGAGAGCCTCCAGGGCAGCGGCGCCACGGCGCCGGCGCGCGGCGCGCGGGCGGATGGTACGCCCGGCCGCGGCGCCGGGACCACATTCGGGGGCGCCCGCCGCCTTGGGCAGCGCGCCGCGCTCGCCGCGCTGCTGCTCGGCGCCGCCTGCGGCAACGACGCGTCGCTACCCGGCGGCGACGACGGCGCTGCAGCGCGCGCGCAGGCCCTGCTCGCCGTGCACGTCGCGCTCCCCGGCCGCGACGAGGTGGCCGCGGTTACCGAGCAGGTGGCCATCGCTGCCTCGCGCGAGGGCAAGAGCGCCGAGGGCGCTCGCCTCTCGCGCCTGGCCGCCGAGCTGCGCGCGCGGGCCTGGCGCTTCGACGGCGCCGCCAGCGACGCCAGCCGTGCGCTGGAGCTCACGGCGAGGCCGCCGCGCGCAGCGGCGGCGAGGACGGCTGTCAGGCCGACCGGCGTCGCGCGCTCCTCGCCGGAGAGCTGGCGCACGATGCCGCCCAGAGCTACCGCGAGCTGTACCTGGCGCGTCGCCGGCAGGCCGCGCGCCTCGGCGGCGACGCGGCCGCCTCGCCCTGCCTGGCGGCCATCGATCTGTCCATCGCCCAGGCGGTCGCCTTCCGGCCCAGCGGCGAGGCGCTGCGCGGGCTGGAGCGCGAGGGCAACGGGGCCGGCGAGGCCAGCGCTCGCCCCGGCGCTTCGAGCGCGCCGGCGGTGGGGACCACGGCGCCGGTGGCCAGCGGCTCGGCCGGGAACCGGGTGGTGTCGCCGGCCGAGAGCACGGTGCCCAAGGGGCCGGTCAAGATGACGTCCATCGAGAAGTATGGC
>JBBJMR010000336.1:0-9139 GCA_037720395.1 Polyangiaceae bacterium | reverse complement strand
CCGGGCGCCGCCACATGGTGGGGCTCTCGGTGAAGTCGGGGGCAATGGGTGCCCCCGACGGCAGCTGGGGCGGGTCCGACGCGCGCCCGGCGGCGACCAGGAACTTCCTCGCCTACAGCCTGAAGCGTCTGGGCGTCGATCACATCGACATCTACCGCCCGGCGCGGCTCGACCCAGTGGTGCCCATCGAGGAGGTCATCGGTGGCGTGGCGGACATGGTGAAGGCCGGGTACGTGCGCCACATCGGCCTCTCCGAGGTCGGGGTGGAGACCATCCGTCGCGCCGCCAAGGTGCACCCCATCGTCGACCTGCAGATCGAGCACTCCCTAGTGACCCGCGGGCCGGAGGAGAAGATCTTTCCGGCGCTCGCCGAGCTGGGCATCTCGGCCACCCTGTACGGCATCTTCTCGCGCGGGCTGCTCACCGGCGGCAAGTCCAAGGGAAAGGGGGATTTCCGCGCGTACCTGCCGCGCTTCACCGGCGACAACGGGCGGAAGAACGCGGCGGTCGTGGAGCGAGTGGCGAGGTTTGCCGAGGAGCGAGGCATGACGCCGGGCCAGCTGGCGGTGGCCTGGGAGCGAGCCAAGGTGCCCGCGCTGCTCCCGGTGCCCGGGGTCAAGACGCGCCAGCAGCTGGCCGACGTGCTCGGCGCACTGGACAAGCCGCTCTCGGCCGCCGACGTGACCGCCCTGGAGAAGCTGGTGCCGGCGGACGCGGTGAGGGGCACGCGCTACGGCGCGGATGCCATGGCGCACCTCGACAGCGAAAAGTGAGCCGCCCGGAGAAGCATCCGTGGCGCACCTCGACAGCGAAAAGTGAGCCCCGCGCCAAAGCATCGCCGCCCGGATCGCGTATACGAGCAGCGACATGGTCTCTCCGGCTCCGGCAACCAGCTACTCATGGCGCGGCATCGGCGTGGCGCGCGCCGAATACCAGCTCTGGCCGGACCGCCTGGAGGTCACGCTGCCGGGCGTGCAGCTGGGCAAGAGCCTCCACGAGGCGACCATCCCCGTCGCAGACATCGAGGGCTTCTACGTCAAGGGCCCGGTCCGCTACGTCGGCGGCCCGCGGGCAGCGGCCCTGAACGCCGGGACGGCGGCGATGGGCATGGCCGGCCAGCTGCTGCTCGCCTGGCGCCCCGGCGGCAAGCGCAAGCGGCGCGGCTTCACCATGCTCGACGTGCGCAGCCAGGAATTCGCGTCGCTCGTCCTGCAGCTGGCGGCCCTGCGGCCCGACGCCGACCTGCGCCGCCTGCCGGAGGCCGAGGCCAAGAAGCGGCTGGGCATGTGGAGCGACAAGGCCATCTCGCTGGCCTTCATCGCCGGTGTGCTGGTCTTCGTGTGCGTGCTCATGCTGGTGGTCCAGCTGGTGAAGTAGCGACGGTCACCGTGGCCTGCATGCGCCACCGCAGGTCCGCCACCCGCCGCGCATCCTGCGGCGCCCGCGCCAGCAAGACCACGAGGTTGCCGAGGTCGAGCAGCGCGGCGGCGCGGCGCCAGGTCGGGGGCAGCGCTCCGCCGCCGCTGCGGTAGCCGTCGGCGAAGGCGTCCTGGAACGCCTTCGAGGGATCCCAGCGCATCAGCTGTCCGATGTCGCAGAGCGCCGGCCCTGCAAAGGCAAACTCCCAGTCGAGCACTAGCAGCGCGCCGTCGGCGGCGCGGTGGAGATTGGAGACCTTGAAGTCGCCGTGGAGCAGCACCGGCGGGCCCAAGGCGGCCTCGACCTCGCTCCGGCATCCGTCGAGTGTCGCGATGGCCGCACGCGATGCGGTGCGCACGGCGTCACCGGCCGCGCCGCTTGCCTCCATGTCGGCCACGGTCTGGCGCGCGTAGCCGAGCAGGGCGCCGACGATGTCCGCCATGGGCTCGACCACCCGCAGCGTCTCGTCGATGAACCCGTGCAACCCGTGCTGCGGCAGGCGCGTGCCGTGGATCTCCGCCAGGGCGGCGCCGAGCGCAGCGCCCGATGCCGCGTCGTCCTCGAGTGGCCCGTGCGGGATGTGCTCGAGCAGCAGGTGGTCGTCCCCGCGCGCCAGCACGCGCGGCACCCGGAAGGCGCGCCAGCGGCGCTGAAGCAGCGCCAGCTCCTTGTCGATGGAGGAAGCGTCGCGACGGTAGATGCGCAGCACGTGAGCGTCGCCGATGCGCAGGACGAGGTTGGCCAGGCCGCCGGAGAGCGGCGTCACCGGTTCGTCGAGGTGCCCGAGACAGCGGCGCGCCTCGGCCTCGACGGCGTCCTGGGTCGTCACGTTCGCGCGCACCCAGCGCGCCTCGGGGTTCGTCAGCCGCATGGGCGCAGGCGAGGCGCGGCCGGTGCCGCGGACCGCCGCCTGCCTCAGGGATGCGGCGGCCCGAGCTTGAACCGCGACGACAGGCGCGCGAGCAGCATGTCGCGCCACAGGAGCAGCGACTTCGGCGTCTTGTCGCCGATGCGCTCGAACCACTCCTTCTGCGCCTCCAGCTCCTGCTGCCACTCGTCGAAGTCGACGTGGGTGGCCTGGTGCAGCTGCTCGTCGCTGATGTCCAGCCCGGAGAGGTCGAGGTCACCCGGGCGCGGCACCCAGCCCATCACCGTCTCGAAGGCGGTGGTGCGCCCACGGGCGCGGTCGACGATCCACTTCAGCACCCGCATGTTCTCGCCGAAGCCTGGCCACACGAACTTGCCGGCCTTGTCCTGGCGGAACCAGTTGACCATGAAGACCTTCGGCGGCTGGCTGAGGCGGTATTGCATGCGCAGCCAGTGCGCCAGGTAGTCGCCGATGTTGTAGCCACAGAAGGGGAGCATGGCCATCGGGTCGCGGCGCACCACCCCGACCTTGCCGGTGGCCGCGGCGGTGGTCTCCGACCCCAGCGTGGCGCCGAGGAAGACGCCGTGCGACCAGTTGAAGGCCTGGAGCACCAGCGGCACGGTGGTGGCGCGCCGCCCGCCGAAGATGATGGCCGAGATGGGCACGCCCCGCGGCTCGTCGGCGAACTTGCTGAGCATGGGGTTGTTGCGCATCGGCACGGTGAAGCGCGAATTCGGGTGGGCGGCCTTCTCCTTGGAGTCCTTCGTCCACTTGTTGCCCTTCCAGTCGATGAGCTCGTCGGGCACGGGGCCGTCCTTGCCCTCCCACCACACGTCGCTCTTGTCGGGCGTGAGCGCGACGTTGGTGAAGATGGTGTCCTTCTGGATGGTGGTCATGGCGTTGGGGTTGGACTGGTTGCTCGTCCCCGGCGCCACGCCGAAGTACCCGTTCTCGGGGTTGATGGCCCAGAGGCGGCCGTCGCTGCCGACGCGCATCCAGGCGATGTCGTCGCCGACGGTCCAGATCTTCCAGCCCGAGAAGCGCTTGGGCGGGATCATCATGGCGAAGTTCGTCTTGCCGCAAGCGCTGGGGAAGGCGGCGGCGACGTAGGTCGTCTCGCCGTCCGGGCTCTCCACGCCGAGGATGAGCATGTGCTCGGCCATCCAGCCCTCCTGCTTGCCGAGGTAGCTGCCGATGCGCAGCGCCAGGCACTTCTTGCCGAGCAGCACGTTGCCGCCGTACCCGCTGCCCACCGACCAGATGGTGTTGTCCTGCGGGAAGTGGCAGATGAAGCGACGCTCGGGGTCGAGGTCGAGCGTGCTGTGCAGGCCGCGGTTGAAGTCGTTGCTCTCCCCGAGCATGTCCAGCGCCGCGGCGCCCATGCGCGTCATGATGCGCATGTTGAGCGCCACGTAGATGCTGTCGGTGAGCTCGATGCCGATCTTGGATAGCGGCGAGCCGAGAGGCCCCATGACGTAGGGGATGACGTACATGGTGCGGCCCTTCATCGAGCCGTCGAAGAGCTTGCCGAGCTTGGCGTAGGCCTCGTCGGGGGCCATCCAGTTGTTGGTCGGCCCGGCCTCGTCCTTGGTCGGCGTGCAGATGAAGGTCAGGTGCTCGACGCGCGCCACGTCGTTCTGCTTGCTGCGCGCGTAGTAGCAACCAGGCAGCTTGTTCTGGTCGAGCGGGTGGATGACGCCATCGGCCACCGCCTGCTCGATGAGCCGCCGCTTCTCTTCCTCGCTGCCGTCGAGCCAGACCACCTTGTCCGGCTTGGTGAGCGCGGTCATCTCCTCCACCCACTTGGTCAGGTTGGCGTTCTTGATCGGCGCGGCGGAGGTGGCGGTGGACATGGCGCCATCGTTCTAGGACGGGTCGCGGGCCGCCGCAAAGTCCAACCCGCGGCGCCCGAGTTTCCCTGGGATACCTGCCGCGGCCGGGCCGTCGGCGGCGGCGCCACGGCAGGCGCGGGTACGGGCGCCACCGGGGGCCGCGGCGGCGGCGGCGTCGGGGTGTGCGGGGCGCCGGAGGGCGCGCACGCGCGCCGGCTCCCCGCAGTACCCCCAGGGCGACCCCTGGTACGCGCCGCTGACCATGGAGCAGACACCGTGCGACGACGACACGCCACGCTACGCGTGGAAGCTCGGCTACGGGCGCACCTCGACCCTGGTCAGCGAGGAGCAGCGCTGGACCCTCGGCGCCGCCTCCGAGTACGGGGTGCAGACCAGCGCGCTGCACGGCGTCTCCACCGGCGTGGCCACCACGCCGACGAACACGCACGTGCTGGTCATCGCCCGTCAACCCTGAGCCGGCGTGCGGGCAGGCAGCTGCGCGCTCGACGCCAGGCGTCGCTCAGGGGCAGCGCGGCGCGCTGTAGGTGCCGCTGGGGTCGCTGTCGAACGCCTCGTCCAAGGTGAGCACGAAGTCCACGTGGGTTGCGTCGATGGCGGTGATCTCCAGGGTGCCCGCACCGAGCGATCCGCCGCCGGCCCAGCACTCGGGGCCATCGTCGGGCCCGGTCTCGAACATGGAGCTGTACTGCACCAGTGCGTCGCTGGAGAGGTCGTAGACGCCGACCTGCTGGAGCGCCGGGGGCAGGACGAGCGTGACCTGCCAGTGGCTGCCGCAGTCGAGCTCCACCGTCGGCGAGCCGCAGGAGACGCCCACGTCGGCGGCGCGCAGGAAGAGGTCGTTCGGGTCGAGCGGCGTGCCGCCGCTGCTGCCGCTGGTGCTGCCGGAGTCGCCGCCGTGCTGCTCCCAGTACTCCTCCCAGAGCACGTCGATCTGCGCGCGCGTGTTCGCCAGCGCGGGGCCTGCGACGGGCGTGGGGTTGCCGCCGGTGGGGTTGCCGCCGGTGGTGTTGCCGGGATCGCCACCGGTGGGGTTGCCGCCGGTGGTGTTGCCGGGGTCGCCGCCGGTCGGGTCGCCGCTGCTGCCGCCGTCGCCCTCGACGACAGTGCCCGAGCAGGCGGCCAGAGCGGTGGTGACGAGATGGCGGCGAGGGGACCGACGTAGCGGAGCATGGCGCTTCAGAAGAGCACGTCCCGGGCCAGGCTGCGGCGCTCGCGGCGCCGCGCGATTCCCGGTCGCTCTGGCGCCCGACATCCCGGCGGAGACGTCGCGACGTGCCAGGTTGCGCCAGGTGTGGGTCTCCGAGCGCGCCAGCGGTGCTCATCCGTTGGGACAGCTCGTGGATGCCGGCCCGCGGGCGGCTACACGTCGTGGCGCGATCAGTCCGAAAGCTGCGTGGGAAGGCGATGCCGGGCGCCCTTGCCGACGAGGCGCTCCGTCCAGCGCACCAGGCGGCGATCGCGCTGCGCGGACCTGGAGCCGGCGTCGCCCGGGCTGCGCGCGGAGGAGCGCTCGTCGGCGCTGCTGTCCCCGCGCTCCGGCGCCGGATCGCCCCAGGTTGCGGCGGCCAGCGACGCGGCCAGGCCGGCCTCGATGTTGCGCATGATCACCACCTGCGTACCGCGCTGCTCGATCCACACCGGCTCGTTGTCCGCTCCGTCGTCGGCGCGCTCCGTTCCCAGGAACGGCTGCGTCTCGTCGTCGAACGTCGCCTGGTGGAGGGCGGTCATTCCGTCGACCAGCGCCGCGGCCGCGGCCTGGGTCGTCCACGTCGACGCCCAGATGTGCCCGTTGCGCTTGGCGCCGGCGAGCTCGCGCACGAAGAGCACGCGATCGCCGCGCAGCTCGAAGGCCAGCGGCAGCGGGTCGAGGTCCATGGCGGCGGCCTGCGGGCGCACCAGCACGTACGAGAGCCAGGCGCCGAGGCTGTCGGTCTCGATGGCCTCCAGGTCGGTGGCCAGATCGGCCGGGACCTCGGCGAGGCCGAACGCCGCGGCCGGAGCCACCGGCTCGCGGGCCAGCACGCTGGCCGTGTCCAGCGGCCCGAGCGCGCCGAACATCTCGTTCTGCCGCGTCCACGAGAACGCCGACCCGGACACCGGGGACCAGGCCTCGGCGCGCAGGTTGTAGAAGGCCAGCTCCAGGCCGCGCGTGTAGATGATCGCGAACGGCGCGAGCAACAGCGGGATGGGGCCGGAGTCGAGGATGTTCGTCTCGGCGTCGCGCAGCCTGTCGGAGTCGAGTGTCGCTTGCTGGAGGCTGCTGCCTTGCGCCTCGAGCGCGAAGCGCCCGGCGGCGAGGTCGGCGTCGCCCTCGACGACGCAGCGCCGGGCCAGCAGCTGGTCCGAGGTCTCGGCGGCGTGGAAGAAGCCGTCGAGGTGGAAGTGCTGGTCCTGCAGGCCATGCACGTGCTCGTGGACCAGGATCTCCGCCGGGACGGAGCCGATGACCGTGATCTGCTTGTCGTCCGACGAGTAGTACGCGGCCGCCAGGTCGCTGGAGTCACCGATGGCCGGCCGCAGATCCGCGTCGAGGGGAAAGTAGCCGAGCCGCCCCCAGGTGGCCGCGTATTCGTCGAGCTCCGCCTGCTCGATGGCCGCCGCCTCGTCCTGCTGCAGCTTGTCGAACGCGGCGCGACTCATCCCGACCACCGGCACCTCGGCGAGGCGCTCGAGCTCTCGCACCTCGACCGCGCGCTGCGCCAGGTCCGGCAGCGGTGCGGTCACGCCGTCGTCGACGCTGCAGCCCAGCAGCGCCGTCGTCATCCCCAGCCAAGCAAGCTTGCGCATGACAGTGCTCCTCGCGGTCGACCCGCCCCGCAGGATTAGCAGATACGGGCGACGCAATCATGCGGCCGCCGGGGCACCGGCCAGGGCCCGCGCGTCAGGCGCCGGCGCGGGATTCCGTCCGGAATCGGTCCTGGAACGCGGTCAGGTTGCTGCGGCCGCGGCTGCGGTCGTGGATGGCGAAGACGACGCGCTCGAAGGCGCCGGCGAACGCAGGGGCCTGCAGCCACCCGGCGAAGGCCTCGGCCACGACGCGAGGATCGTTGCGGAAGACGCCGCACCCCCAGGCGCCGAGCACCAGCGCGCGGTGGCCCTCGGCGCGCGCGATGGCGAGCACGGTCGCCACGCGGTGTCGCAGCGCGGCCTCGATGGCCGGCGCGGCGTCCGGCTCGCGCGCCAGCACCTCTCCGGCGTTCGGCGCCGGCGAGACGATGACCGAGGCCAGGTAGGGGCGCTCGAGGAAGCGAAGGTCGCTGCCGCGGAACCAGGGCACGCGCGGGGCGTAGATGGCGTGGTCCGTATAGAGGAGGGAGCCCTCGGCGCGATTGGCGGCGAAGTAGCCCGGCTGGGTGCGGATGCAGGGGTAGAGCCCGGAGCAGCGCGGCCGGTCCCTCCTGGGCCCTGGCGCCGGTGAGGAAGCCGCCGCCGGCGTTCTTCGCGGACGCGAAGTCGAGCAGCACCGGATCGGTGACGCCCTCGTCGAGGACCAGCCGGCGCGCGGCATCCTGGGTGGCCTCGTCGGTGACCTCGATGCGCGGTGGCCCCGCGCTCGCGCTCGGGCTCGCGCTCGGGCGCGGGCTCGGCCAGCAGCGCCGCGAGCGCCTCGGCCGTGTAGAGCCGCGTTCCGGCAATGGCCGCCGCCACGTCGGCGGCGATGCCGATCTCGGCGCCGCTCGGTGCGCGATAGCGTCCGGCCTCGAGGATGGCCGGGTCTCGCGGGCGGTCGCTTTCAGATCCATGGGAATGCGGGTCGGGGCGGGGGTGAGGCGGCCGCTGCCCGGCTCGCCCTCCATACACGGCCGCCGTGGTGGGGTCGGACGAGGCCGCGTCAAGCGGCGACGCGGCCTCGCCAGCAGGACCAGGAAGAGGCCCCGCCAATCAGCGCCGTCACCGCGCCGACCGGGACCTCGGTGCCCAGCAGGCGGAACGCAGCCGCGCGCCAGGTCGCAAGCCGTCGCGCGGCGGCGCGGCCAGGAGCGACGCGGGCGGGCCACGGTGATCGGAGCCCATCAGGCGGCGCAGGGCGTGGGGGACCACCAGCCCGACGAAGCCGATGAGGCCGGTCAGGCTGACGATGGCGCCGACGACCACCGACGAGGCCAGGAAGATGCGCCGCGACAGGCGGCGCACGTCGACGCCCAGGGTGGCGGCCTCGTCGGCGCCGAGGGCCAGCAGGTTGAGGCGGCCGGCGTCGGCGACGAGCACGGCGCAGCCGGCGCCGACGTAGACCGCGCCCGCGATCAGCCCCGCGGTGGAGGGCAGATCCACGTAGCCGACCAGCCAGCGCAGCAGCTGCTGGGCGCGCGAGGGGCTGACCAGGACCTTGAGGAAGGTGACCAGCGCCGAGGCGACGGAGTTGACCATCACCCCGGCGAGCAGGATCGACGTGCCCGAGCTCTGCCCGCTGCGCCGCGCCACCGCATAGACGAGCCAGGTGGCGCCGAGGCCGCCGGCCAGCGCGGCCACCGGCACCAGCGCCGCGCCGGCCACGGTCGCCGTGCCCAGGCCGATGGCGATGGCCACGCTGGCGCCGACCGCGGCGCCGCCGGAGACGCCGAGCACGAAGGGCTCGGCGAGCGGGTTCTCGAGGAGGGCCTGGAAGGCGCAGCCGACCGCGGCCAGCCCGGCGCCGGCGAGCGCGGCCAGCAGGGCGCGCGGCAGGCGCAGCTCGAAGAGGATGACCCGGTCGAGCGGTGCGCCCTGGAGCGCGGCCGAGAGCGAGGCGTGCTCCGATCCGTAGAGCACGGCCAGGAGCATCGCTGCCACCAGGGCCAACGCGCAGCCGGCGAGGGTGATGCGCCGCCGGCGCGCCGCGGCGCGTGACGCCTCGCTGACGCGCGCGGTGATCTGATCGAGGCGCTCGGCGTCGGCGGAGGTCACGGCCGCTCACACAGCACGGCGGGCGCCTCAGCGCGCCGGGGCGCTCACGTTGCGCTCGAAGAGGATGCGCAGCCCGGTGAGCGTCAGGTCGTCGTCGACCTGCTCGATGGCTGGC